>NZ_JBEOXT010000016.1:0-195126 GCF_040296685.1 Streptomyces sp. NPDC002054 | reverse complement strand
CGTGATCGGCGTCTTCACCGGCGTCCCCACCTACATCGGCCCCACCGCGATGATCGTGCCGCTCTCCATCGGCGCCATCCCCTACTTCGCCCGCCTGGTCGAGACGGCGGTCCCGAAGGTCGACGCCACCGGCGGCTGCCCGGTGGGGCGGGCCGGGAGGGCCGCGGCCGGGCCGAGGGCGCCGGGGGCCGGACGGTCGGCGGCGCGCCCGAGGGTGGCGGTGTGGATGCGGCGCAGGGTCTCGAACTCCAGGACCGTACGCGAGCGTTCGCTGTCGCGGTGCCGGACGGCGGGCGGCTCGGCCGGCGCCTCGGCGTCCCGGGTGCCGGGGCCGGCAGCCGGGACGGCACCGGACGAACCCGCCCACTCCAGCGGGACGACCGCGAAGAAGCCCTCGTCCTCGGGTGCCACGCCGATCAGCCGAGCCAGCCGCTCCTCGTCGAACCACATCACCGGGGCAATCCGCAGGCCCTGTTCCGCGGCCCAGAGCCGCCAGGTCTGGATCAGCGCGCCGACGTCCATGCTGACGGCGTGGAAGGAGAAGCTGTTGTACTTGAAGGCGTTCTGCCAGTACTTGACGCCGAGGATCAGGTACTGGACTCCTCCCGGAGCACCGGCGTCGGCGCCGCCGCCCGCCCGTTCGCCGAGGGCCGCGCGGACCTCTCCGGTGATGTCCCCGGCCAGCAGCCGCCGCATCCCGTGCTGATGGGGCGTGTAGTGGTACAGGCCCGGTACGACGGGCGCGCCGGCCCCGGCGGCCCAGTAAACGCCGACCGGATAGAGGCCGCCGCCGGATGCCGTGCCCCGGGACCAGTTGGCCTGGGTGTAGTGCGGCAGGGCGCCCAGGTCGGTGTTGGCCTGGACGGCCAGCCGGCGGCCGGTGAACCCGTAACTGTCCCGGAGCATCCCGCCGAGCAGCGGCAGGGTGAACCCCTCCCCCGCGCCGGATCCGGAGTCGGGTGCGGAGTCGGGTGCGGTGGGCAGGGTCAGCAGCTCGGTGCCCGGGTAGTACTTGGCCTTCCGGGGCCGGTCCGCCCAGTCGGGCACGAAGTCGACGGGCTCCATGGGTATCCGGCCGCGGTGCATGATGTCGTGCGCGTAGTCATGGGCGTAGCCCATGGGTTCCTCCAACGGGGGGAATCAGGGGAAGGGGTGCGGCGCCGGGTTGAACTCGGCCGGCTCCAGGTCGCGTTCGCGCAGACCGGCGGTGTGCAGGGCGGTGCGCAGCCGGGGCATGCCGAGGGCCCGTTGCCGGGACCAGCCGAAGTCGATGGGCAGCAGCCCGGGGACGAGGACGCTCACCGTGTGCAGGCCCAGCGCCCGCTGTTCCGGCATCGTCTGGTCGACCACCACCACGTCGAAGCCCTCGGCCGTCACCGCCGCGACGCACCGGTCGAGGTCCTCGCGTACGTCCTCGGAGACGGTGGGTCCGCCCGGCGCCGCGGTGTCCGGCCAGGCCAGCTCGGCGACCGTGCGCAGCCGGGGCTGTGGGGCCCGCAGCAGGAAGTCGGCGTGCCGGCCCATCTCCGGGACCCCGTAGACGAGGGGGTGGTCGTGCAGGGCGGTCACCTTGTCGAAGTCGGCCGCCATGGCGCGCAGCCGGGCCTCGTCCCGTTCCGTGCGCCCCGGCAGGTTCACGGCGTCGGTGGCGATCTCGCAGAGCGCGGAGTCGAGGGCGGATTCGGGGTCGAGGCCGGCTCCGGCGCCGAAGCACATCCGGCCGGTGCCGCCGTCGAACCGTTCGGCCACGGCGGTCACCACCGGGATGGGGAAGGTGATCCGGGTGTCGAAGAACCGGGCCCGGTAGCCGTACATGGCCAGCCGGTCGGCCATCGCCCGGGTGGCCGGCCGGGTGCTGCTCGCCGGGTCGATCTCGGGCAGCGGCTGGCGTCCGTACCAGGTCAGCAGGAAGGCGTCCCGCTCCACGACCTCCATCAGGCCGAAGTAGACGGCCTCGGCCAGACTGCCGCCGGAGGCACAGCCGTTGGAGCTCTCCTGCACGAACCGGTTCTCCAGACCAGGTGCGTGATAGTACGTCAGGATCTCCGGCACCAGGCGGGGGACGCGGTCGCGCAGCGACCAGCCCCACACCCAGGGGATCTCCCGGTCCGGGTCGAAGGGCCGTACCCGCGGGTTGTCGCGGTGGAAGCGTTCGCTGTAGAGCCCGACATCACGCGGGTCCACGGCGTCCGCGCCGAAGCTCTTGAGGGTGCCGGAGACGCTGGTGGTCCGGGACCGGGCCCGCATGCCGGCGTACCGTTCCAGCCCCTCCAGCACGCCGACGCGGGCGCTGCGGTCGAAGGAGTCGGTGTGGCCGCCCCAGAACGTCTCGCGCAGATACTCGCCCGAGCGCATGGAGAAGCAGCCGATGGTCGCGGAGGTGCTGGTGGAGGAGATGTCCTGCACCAGGGAGGGTCCCAGTGCGCCGCACAACGGGTTGGCGAAGGCGGCCACGTCGATCCCGTACGACTCCAGGGGCCGGGTCCGGAACACTCCGGGCCGGTACTTGGGGGCGGCCGTCAGGTCCGGTACGGCCGGGGCGTCCGCCCCGGGCGTGGCGCAGACCGGGCACTCCGGGTCGGGGACCAGCGGGTAGCGCCGTACGGTGCCGCTGCTCAGGTCCAGCAGCCGTACCTCGCGGAACGGGCCGACCGGCGGCGGGCCGCCCGCGGCGGCCGTGACGACGGCCGCCAGCTGACCGGCGGCGAACGGGTGCGCGTACGGCCAGGCGCCGGCGGGGCGGGTGCCGCCGCCGAGCTCCAGCGCATCGCGCAGCGCCACCGAGCGCACGGCCTGCCAGCGCCGCTCCAGGCAGCGTGCGCAGCCGTTCGGGGTGCCGATCACCGCGTGGTGGCCGTACAGGTGCACGGGGACGGCCGACCCGTCCTGTGCGTCGGCTGCGGAGCCGGGCGTACCGAAGGCGTCCCGCACGCCCAGCACCGACAGTCTGACCCGCGGTCCGTCCAGGGCCCGGAGGGCGGCGGCCAGCAGGCCGGCGAACCGCTCGGCGGCTTCCGGCCCGAGGCCGGCGGCCAGGTCGGCGGTCTGGCCGGCGGCCAGGCCGGCGGGCGCCGGGTCAGGCGTCATGGCCCGGCTCCTGAACCGCCGTCAGCAGCACCCGTACGGTGTGGATCCCGGCCCGGGCCAGGTCCGCCGGGCCGGTCGGCACCACATAGGCGTCCCGCCCGGCCGCCCGCAGCCGCTCCAGCACCTCCGGCCAGTCCGCGACCGGCGCGTCCGGCAGTCCGGGAGCCTCGCCCGAGATGGTGAGCGTACGGGCGTCCAGGTCCCGCAGCAGCGGATCTCCGGTGTCGGCGGCGGTACCGGCAACCGCCTCGTCGCGCTCGTACTGGACGGCACCGAGCAGGTCCCGCAGTGCGGCCACGGCAGCCGCCTGCCGGTCCGGGTCACTGCCGATCGCCCAGCGCCCGCCGGAGCGGGCCAGCAGCACCTGGATGCCGCTGTGGGCCGCCTCGCCGAGGTCGAGCAGCTCGACCGGCAGCTCCAGGCGCTCCGCCGACCGGACCAGGAAGGCGATTTCGGGGTCGGTGTCGCCCGCGGTGGGCACGATACGGGCCGCGCTGCCGCGGACGGTGCGCAGCAGGGCGTCGTGGGCGAGGGCGGAGAGGAGTCCGGCGGCGGCTGCATCGGCCGGGGCGGGCCCGGCTCCGGCGCCCGCCCGGGTGCGCTCGAACAGCCCGCCGGTGTTGTGCGGGCCGAACGGGCGCACGGCTCCGGCCGGGACCAGGACCGGCTCCTTGGTGAGCAGCGAGACGCCCTGCTGATGGGCGACCGGTGCGTGGCCGGCCGCTCCCGAGGCGACGGTGAGCGGAGGCGCCACCGCCCGGCCGGGACCGGGCGTGACCAGGTCCCGGGCGGGTGCCACATGCTCGGCGTACACGATCGCGGCGGCGTCCAGGGCCCGCATCCGGGCGCCGGCGACGTGGTGGACGTCGAAGGCGGCGACGGACCGTCGGCCGGTGTGGCCGATGCCGAGCTCGACCGTGCTCAGCTTCAGCGGTATCTGGGTCAGCGGCTCGTCCGCGTACCGGGTGAACACCCCGGCGTGCGGCCGGACCAGGACTGCGCGCCGGTTCAGCTCCTCGACGAGGGCGTCGGCGTCCCGGGCGGTGTCCAGGGTCGGCAGGCCGGGCCGGCCCGAGGTGCCGGCGGCCGACAGGTCCACCGGGGTGGCGGCGGCCGGGTCTTCCGGCGTGTGCTCGGCGCAGAAGGGGCAGGCCGGGTGCGGGAGCAGCGGTTCCGCGGTGACGTCCAGGGAGTCCAGGTCCTGGACGAGGAGCTGCCCGGCCGTCTCGGCGGGCAGAGCACCGGAGGTGGCCCGGAAGAGCTCGTAGCCGAGCAGGTTGCCGATCATCGCGGCCTGCGGGCCGCCCGGTTCGGCGGTGCCCGTCCGGCCGGCGCCCGGGAGTGCCAGTGCGCTCCACAGCTCGGCCGCGGCGGCGGCCCCGCCCTCGGTCGCGCCGGCCCCCAGCCGCAGTGCGGCGCAGGCCCAGCAGCCTGCCGTACCGGACCGGGTCTGCGGGCCGATGACGGCGTACGAGCCGAACGTCCAGGCGGGCAGGAGCAGTTGGTCCTCGGGCAGGCCGGCGCGGAGCAGCGGCAGCAGCCGGGCGGGGGCCGACTGTGCGCCGCCGGTGACCACGACGGCCTGGTAGCCGTCGAGTGCGGACCGGTCCGGCTGCTGTCCCGGCGCGGCGGGCAGCCGGCTGATGACGGCCGGGCACCCGTCGGCGGTGGCTTCGGCGGCTTCGGCCTCGGCCTGTGCGGTGTCCAGGCCGGGCAGTACCCCGATGGCGGCGCAGCCGTTGCGGACCAGGCTGAGCACGCACCAGCGGGCGGTCTCGTCGTCGCCCAGGACGGCGACCCGGGTGTCGCGGAAGAGCCGGAACCGGGCCTCGGCCTCGTCGGCGTAGTGGTCGGCGTAGGCGATCTGCGGGGCGTAGCGGCGGGCCACGTCCTCGGACAGGACGGGTTCGAGACCGTCGGGGCGGGCGGGGACGGGGCGGGCGAAGTCCCGTTCGTACAGGGTCTTCACGAGGTCGCAGACCATGCTGCGCTGGGCGTCGCCCAGCCCCGTACAGAGCTCCGCCACCGTGTGGTCGCCGGTCAGGTGAGGGACGATCAGCGTGGCGAAACGGTATGCCGATTTGGCGGTGAGACGGAATCCGCCGTCGGCGTTGTGGAACAGGACGCCGTCCGGCGTCTCGGTGAAGAGCACGTCCCGGCGGATCCGGGGCCGGGTCGCGGCAAGGGTTTCGTACGTCGTCTGGGCCATGGGGACACCCCTGGGTGCGGTCTGGGTGGGAGGGGAGGCGGTACGAGGAGAAAGAGCGGAAGGGCGCGGGGAGGGAGCGGGGCCGGGTCAGCGGGTGATGGCGGGAGGAGCCATGGTGGGGCGGGTGGTGCGGGTGCGCCGACGCGCGTAGAGGCGGAGCAGGGGATGCATCCGGTACGGGCCGGGCGGGCCGTCTTCCAGCAGCCCCGCCTCGACGAGCTGTTCGAGGATGCCGTCGGTGTCGGCCGGGTCGAGGCAGGCTTCGGCCGGGTGCCCGCCCAGCCGCAGGAAGGCCTCGCGGAGCTCCGGCGGGAGGGAGTCGACGGCCTGCCCGAAGACGGCGGGCACGGACATCCGGGGATCCTCGGCGAGCGCGAGGCGGCCGGCCGGGTCCTGGGCCAGCCAGTCCGCGCAGTGGGCCACGGACAGGCCGGGCCGGGTCAGCAGCCGGCCGGCGGCGATCCGCAGGGCCAGCGGCAGGTAGCCGCACACCGCGGCCAGTTCGCGGGCCGCCGCGGGGTCGGCAGCGATCCGGTCGGCGCCGACCAGGCCGGCCAGCAGCTCGTAGGCCTCCTCGGGGGTGAGGAGGTCGAGGCGGTGGACGGCTCCGCCGTGCGTGGCGACCACGGCCGCCAGCCCGCGCCGGCTGGTGACCACGACCGTTGCGTCCCCGGCCGTGACGGCGGGCAGGAGGGGCAGGACCTGCCAGGCGCCGGCGGCGTCGTCGAGGAGGACCAGCCGGCGTCCGCCGGCGGGTTCGGGCAGCAGCTTGCGGGCCTCTTCGAGGGTGACCGGGGTGCCGTCCGGGCGGGCGAGGGGGGCGGTGAAGACGCCGCCGGGGAAGGCCTCGCGGGCGTCGTACGCGCAACGGAGTGCGAGGGCCGACTTGCCGATGCCGGGGGCGCCGGACACCACGATCAGCCGGGGCCCGTCGGGGGCGGTCAGCTGTGCGGCCATCGCGGCCCGGTCGGCAGCCCGGCCGGCGAAGCCGGGGGGCGGCAGCACGGTCTCCGCGGGCGCACCGGGGAGCGCGGGAGCAGCCTCAGCAGCAGTGGCAGTGACATCCACGGGAGCTGCGGGAAGGGCCGGCCGTGCCGGGGCTTCGGGGAGTGCGGCGGCCTCGGAGGGTATTCGGGCTGCGGGCAGTTCGGGTATCCGGGTGCCGCCCAGGTCCTCGGCGCGCAGGATCGCCAGTTCCAGCCGCCGCAGGCCGGAGCCGGGGTCGATGCCGAGCTCGTCGCGGAGCCGGTCCCGTACGGTCCGGTACTCGGCCAGGGCTTCGGCCTGCCGGCCGGTGCGGTAGAGGGCCTCGATGAGCTGCTCGGTGAACCGCTCGCGGACCGGGTGCCGGCGGGCGGTGTCGTAGAGGTCGACCAGGACCTGATGGCAGTTCCCGGCGGCCAGTTCGAGATCGCAGACCCGTTCCAGCACGCGCAGGCGCTCCTGCTCGAGCGTGGGTACGGCGTCCCGCTGGAGCAGCCGGGAGGCCACGTTCGCGAGGGGCTGGCCGTGCCAGAGGGACAGTGCCTCCCGCAGCCGGTACAGCTCCTCGCCGGGCCCGGTCGCGGCCGAGGCGCCGGTGGCGAGGCCGCGGAAGGCGACGAGGTCGAGGCTGTCGGCATCGGCGTGCAGGCGGTAGCCGCCCGGCACGGCTTCGATGGTGGTCGCGGATATCCCGTACTTGGCGAAGATCCGGCGCAGGCGCAGGACGCAGGTCTGCAGGGCGGCCCGCGCGGTGGCGGGCGGCTCCTCGTCCCACAGGGCGCGCAGGAGGTAACCGGTGGACACCACCGCACCGGGGTGCAGCAGGAGTGCGGCGAGGAGACTGGTCGGCTTCGATGGCGTGAGAACGACGGTTTCGGGGCCGTGCGCAATACTCAGAGGCCCCAGGAGCTGGAACCGCATGGTTGATCCCCCGGACGCGTGCGGGGGCTGCGGTCCGGACCAATAACCGGCCGGGATCCGCCCCCCGTTGGGCGGTAATAAAAGGAACCCTACATAACGGATCTTGCGGAAGCGAACCGTTCACTGACCGATTTGTACCGGCGGGCGGTATTCTCCCTTCTCCGTAACCTGGGCGTTTCGTGGAGTTACTGAACACTCGTCAATACGGTTAAGACATAAACGAATTGCGCGGGGACATGTTGTCCCATGACCGGCCCGCAGGGAACACCGTGGCCCGAATTCGCCATCAGAGTCGAGATTCAGCCAATGGTATGGCCGAAACCAAAGCCCTGCGCCTGCCTGCGTCATTCCTGGGCGCGGGCGGTGACGGGGGCGTCGGTGCGGTCGCCGAGGAACTCGTACCAGCAGTGACGCAGGGACAGGTAGCGGATGTCCGCCTCGACCAGGGCCAGGAAGGACTCGATGGTCGAGCCCAGGCGTTCACCGAGGCCCGGATCGGTCAGGGCGCCCTCGTCAGTGAAGGCCTGGTGGGCCATCGCCAGGCTGAACATGTCGGGGTAGACGCGCGCCCCCAGGTGTTCCAGCGGGACACGGAGCGCCCACAGGCCCCGGTTGCCGCCCACCAGCGAGGGCGAGGCCGAGACCAGCAGGGCCTGCTTGTCCTTGAACGGCTGGGGACGGAGCCGGGACACCCAGTCGATCGCGTTCTTCACGACGCCCGGCATCGAGGCGTTGTACTCGGGTGAGGCGATGACCAGTGCCTGCGCCGCGTCGATGCGTGCGCTCAGCGCCGTGGCACCGGGCGGCGGCCCCTGCTCGGCCTCGGCGTCCCCGTCGAACGGGGGCATGGCGAACTCACCGAGAGTCGCCAGGTCCGCGATGGCGCCGGCCTGCACCACCATCTCGGCGACGAGGGTCGCGAGGCGTACGTTGACGGAGCCGCTGCGCGAGGATCCGGAGAGCACCAGCACCCGCAGGGAGGGGTTGCCGTCCCAGGGCGGGGCGGCGGGGTCCACGGGGAACGTGCTCCGGTCGGTCGGGCTGGTCACTGCTGTCTCCCTCGGTCAGGTGTACGGGACGGGTGTCAGGACTGATGGCCGGCCCAGGGCGGCACGGCCATGGCTCCGGTTCTCTGTCTCGGGCGGTGGGCGGTCATTTGGGGGCGCGGCCCTCCCCGGCCATGAAGCGCCAGACCAGCGCATGCGCCAGCACCACCAGCAGGATCAGCAGCAGGGCCTCCGCCTGGATCGGGCGGAGACCGACGGCGCCCGCGAGCTCGGGCGCCGCGCCGACCACGGCGACCAGGGCGTACACCAGGGCCGCCCCGGCCTGCGGCGCGCGCAGCGAGCCGTCGACCCGGTCGCCGTCCGCGCTCAGCAGGCTCAGCGTCGACAGGCAGCCGATCACGGCCACCAGCAGGAAGCTCGCCCGCCACACCTGTGGCTGCTCCGTACCGCCGACCTGCGCGAACAGCCCCATCAGCGCGGGCAGCAGGAAGGACAGGTAGATCCCGCCGACCACCCTGCGCAGCCCACGCCGCCGCATCCACTCCGGGTGGCTCTGGACCACGTTCCACCACAGGCCGACCAGGGTGAAGCAGGTCGCCGAGAACAGGGCGTAGAAGGTGCTGACGTCCATCCGGCTACTCCGGGCCCTCCCCGACGGGTCGGATCACCACGGGGCGTTCGGCGGAGCCGGCCGGGACGGGGCACTGGGTGATGCGCGCGGCGATCTCGGTGACCCGGTCCAGGCTCTCGCACTCCAGGAGCCAGTAGCCGGCGATCTGCGGGTCGGAGACCGCGTACGGCCGGTCGGTGACGACCGGCTCGTTGCCGGGCAGGGCACTGACGAAACGGGCCCGGGCCGGCTCCTGGAAGCCCTGCCCGTCGAGGAACTCACCGGAGGCGGCCAGTTCGTCGTTGAGCTCTGCCATGAAGGTGAACATGGCCTGGAGCTCGTCCGGGCTCCAGACCGGGCTGCCGGGCGAGGGGGTGCCGGCCATGGCGTCGTAGTCTGCTTGGCTTCCCTGGACCGTCACGAAGTACTTCATTGCTCCAGGCAAGGCCTGCGGAGCCGGTCGGGTGCGGAGCATCGCGGGAGCGGGGTGCGCGAACCACCCGGTTGGCCCCGGGACCGGCCGGGGCCCCGGGGCCGGCTCCTGCGCGTTGCTGCGCCGAGGGCCGGGTCAGTCGGTGTCGACCGGGGTGAGCTGGTCCTTCCACAGCTCGCGTTCGGTGCCGCGCGGGTCGGAGACGATCTCCTCGCCCGGCCGGTTGTTGCGGTGGAAGGTCATCACCGGGCGCTGGATGGCGTCATAGGCCGGCCACTGGGCCACGCTGCCCGTCTCGGTGAATTCGGCCCAGCGCCAGTGCAGGGCGGTCGCCAGTTCCTGGGGCGGATTGGGGCCGGTGAAGGCCCGGCTGTCGGGGTTGTCGAGGGTGTCCCAGGCGAAGGGGAGCGGCAGGCTGTGGCAGGCGCCGAGCTTGACGCGGGCGGGGTTGGGCGCGGTGGGTGTGCGCCAGCCGAACTCGAAGACGTAGGTGGCGGCGGGGGCGTCGAAGCGGGCCTCGGCGACGCGGCAGGCGGGGATGCGGAACATCCGGTCGGTCAGGACCGCACAGGCGATCCCGGAGGGCATGTTGCGGACGTACGGCTCGACATTGGTCTCGGCGTAGCGGTCGTAGAGGTCGGCGGGGGCGCCGTAGGCCGCGATCCGGGCGCGGAAGAAGTCGGCGTCGGGCAGGGAGACCAAGGGGGTCGGGACCACGAAGAGCCGGAACTCCTCCGCGGTGGTGCCGATCATGAGCGGGACGCTGCCGCCGGCGCCGTCGCGGATCGCGTCGATGGGCAGCCGCTCGATCAGCTCGCCGTCGATGACGGGCATGAACGACATGCCGCAGGCGGCGACGGTCGAGGCGCCGAACCGCTTCGGGTCCGCGCTGACGGCGACCTCGTCGCTGACCTCGTCCTGCTTCTCGATGAGTTCGGGGATGTCCACGCCGGCCAGGGCCTCGGCGGTGAGCCCGACGCCGAGTTTGGCGGCGACGGCAGCGGTGACCAGCCGGGCGTCCTCGACGGTCTGACCGATGTGCCCGCTGCCGCTCTCGACGATGGCCTTGTGGAACAGCCCCCGGCGGTCCAGCGAGAGCAGGGCGAGGACGCTCATCGCGCCCGCGGACTCACCGGCCAGGGTGATGTCGTCCGGGTCC
This sequence comes from Streptomyces sp. NPDC002054, assembly GCF_040296685.1. Classification (NCBI taxonomy): domain Bacteria; kingdom Bacillati; phylum Actinomycetota; class Actinomycetes; order Kitasatosporales; family Streptomycetaceae; genus Streptomyces; species Streptomyces sp. NPDC002054. The sequence continues at coordinate 184,716 of NZ_JBEOXT010000016.1, read as the reverse complement.
CCGCCGAAACCGGCGATGTTGTCGCGGACCCATTCCAGGGCGCTGATCTGGTCGAGCAGACCACGGTTGGCCGGCACCGGCGCGTCCGGGATGTAGCCGAAGCCGTCCACGCCGAGGCGGTAGTTGACGGTCACACAGACCACGCCGTCGCGGGCGAAGGTGGCACCGTTGTAGGCGGTCACCGCCGAGGAGCCGGTGGTGAAGGCGCCGCCGTGGATCCACACCAGCACCGGCCTGCGTAATCCGGCTTCCGTGCCGGGGGTCCACACGTTCAGGTTGAGCCAGTCGTCGCCCTCGATGACCGGGTTGGGGAACAGCTCGCCGAGCTTGCCCTTGAGCGGGGGCTGGGGCGGGGTCGGGCCGAAGGCGTGGGCGGCGCGGACCCCGTCCCACGGCTCGGGCGGGACGGGCGCGGCAAAGCGGTTCGGCCCGATGGGCGCGGCGGCATACGGGATGCCGAGGAAGCGGGTGATCCCGTCCTCGACCCGCCCGGAGACGATCCCGAAGGTGGTCGGGGCTTCGACGATGGCAGCGGACATCTCACTCCAGGGCCGCAGGGATCGGCCGGCGCGCTCGGGGGCGGCCGTCCGCCGAGCGCCGGCCCGGCCGGCCGGGTGACTGGCGGCCGGGCACGCCGAACGTACCCAGAGTAACAAGGCAACATCTTTAAGTGACGAAAACTGAGGGATCTCTGTCCGGAACCAGCCCGCGGTCAGGGGCTGTCTCCGTGCCAGTCGAAGCGGGCCGGATTTCCGGGGCGGGGTATGTACTGGGCGCGACCGCCCGGGCCGTAGCGGCCGATCTCCGTCATCAGCAGGGCGCCCCCGGCACGCTCGTCGGCGGTCCAGCCGGTGACGTCCAGGAGCAGGCCGTCGAGCGGGCCGCCGACCAGTTCGGCGTAGTCGTGCCCGGGGCGCGGTCCCGGGTCGGGGTCGTCGTGGTCGGCGCCGTAGACACGGCCGCGCATGATCTGCTCGTCCATACCGTCACCATGCCAGCCGCCACTGACAGTCCGGCACCGCGACGGCGGCCGGACCTGCGGCACGTGCTGATACCGGTCCGGTCACATCCGGCGGGCAGGCCGTTGCCCCGGCCGCCGGGACGAGTTGGGCAGGGCGTGAACGATGTGAGCTACGCCGTGCTCGACGGCGCGTACTGGGCCGAGCCGCACGACGAGGAGTGCCCGCGCTGCGCCGTGGTGCGCAGCGCGGGCACCGGCACGAACGAGGGCGCCACGGGCGGCGGCGAGGGTCCGCCGGGTACCGTCCCGGCGGACCCCGGCGAGGCGGGCACGGGCGGCACCGACACCGGCGGCACCGACACCGGCGGGGCCGACGCCGATGGCACCGACACCGGGCCGGCCGCGCCCGGCCGGCCCGCGGCGGCCCGCTGGGTGGACTCCCTCCAGGACGCACTGGTGGACACGGACCACCCCGGGCTGCGCACCGCGCTGCTCTTCGGTTCGGTCACCACCGTCCTCGCCGGGGCAGCCGCTACCGCTACCAGATGGAGTTGACCCACTCCGGGTGGTCGATGAACGGGTTGCGGTTGTGCTGGTAGGTGTCGTAGATGACCTGGTTGCGGCGCTGCTCGAAGGCGTCCGGCGGGTCCTGCTGGTGCCACTGCTTCAGCACGCTGATCCGACCCTGGGCGGGCAGTGAACCGTTGTTGACCTTGTCATTCATCTCGAGGTTCGCGAAGCCGTCGCCGCCCTCGTAGCGGACGGCCATGTACAGCAGCATGCGCGCCACATCGCCCTTGACCGCGTTGCGCGGCTCGAAGGAGTCGGCGTCGGTCAGGCTGCCCGGGGCCTCGGACACCGGGCCGCCGCCGTTGTCGAAGTCCTTGTTGCCGCGAGTGCTGTTGACCGTGACGTCCTCGGGGCGCAGGTGGTGCAGGTCGGTGCCGGGGCCGGTGGCCGTGCCGAAGTTCCCGTGGCTCTTGGCCCAGACGTGTTCCCGGTTCCAGTCGTTGGCACCGCCGCCGTTGGTCGACTTGGACTGGGAACGGCCCGAGTAGACGAGGATCACGTTGTTGCGGTTGGCAGGGTCCTCGTCGGTGACCTTCAGCGCGGCCCACACCTGGTCGTAGTTGACCTTCGACTGGTTCTTGATGATGCCGTGCAGTGCGCTCTTGAGCGCGGCACCGGTCTTGCCCTCGGCTGCGGCGTAGTACGTGTCGATGCCGGCGGAGGCAGCGGCGTACGGGGCCGGGGCGGCTTCGGATGCCGGGGCGGAGGCCGAGGCGGCGGCCGGGACGAGGAGCAGCAGCGCGGCCGTGGCCGCGAGCCCGGCGGCCCAGGGAGCCGGGCGCGAGAATCTCTTCACGTGGGGGGGTCCTCTCCACACGCACCGCTCCCACCAGTGGAGTTGGCGGGGTGTCAGGTGGCAGAGCGAGGCTCACATTGTCATGTGCCCTACAGGTGAAGACCACATGTCGGGCGTGCGGATCTTCACCTCCACACCCCGCCCCCAACCACCGATACTTGACCGGTCGTTCCAATTTGATCTAGGGTTCCGGGCATGGCCAGGACCAAGGAATTCGATCCGGATGCGGCACTGCGAGCAGCGCTCGAGCTGTTCTGGCGGCGCGGGTACGAGGCGACCTCGATGTCGGACCTCGTCGAGCACCTCGGGATCGGCCGGGCCAGCCTCTACGCGACCTTCGGCAACAAGCACGAACTGTTCCTGAAGGCCCTGGACCGGTACGCAGAGGAGCGCCGCCCGCTGCTGCTGGAGGAGCTGTCGCGGCCCGGACCGGCACTGCCCGCCGTACGGGCGGTGGTGCGGAGGTTCGCCGCCGAGGCCGCGGCCGACGAGAGCCGGCTGACCGGCTGCCTGGTCACCAACACCGCCGCAGAACTGGCCCCGCACGACAGCACCGCCGCCCGGCGGGTCGAGCTGAGCTGGGAACACGTCGAGACGCTGCTGCACTCGGCCCTGGTGCGCGCACAGGCGCAGGGGGAACTGCCCCAGGACCGCGATCCGCAGGCCATGGCGCGGATGCTGCTGGTGCTGATGCAGGGCATCCGGGTGGTCGGCAAGGCCTCCGCCGACCCGGCGCGGGTCCGGGACGCGGCCGAACAGGCACTGTCCCTGCTGGACTGACCGGCGCCGCACCACGGGTGGCGGGGCGCCCTTCCGCACGCCTCGATATTGGAACGATCGGTCTCGAAAGAGAGGGACATGACCCAGCAGCATGCGACGGCGACGGCGACCGCCGGCCGCACCGGGGGGACGGCGGGGCACGGGTACAGGTACGGGTTCGCCCTGCTGGGCTCCGTACAGGTCGTACTGATCTTCACCCTCGCCTCGGTCGCCGTTCCCCTGCCCCGCATCGGCGCGGAACTCGGCATCACCCGGGCGGGGCTGATCCTGCTCACCGCCGCCTACGGCCTCTCCTTCGCGGGACTCCTGCTGTTCGGCGGGCGCCTCGCCGACCGGTACGGCGGGCGGCCCGTGTTCGCCGCCGGGCTGACCGTCTTCGGCATCGCCTCGGCGCTCGCGGCGCTGGCCCCCGGGTTCGAAGCGCTGCTCGCCGCCCGGTTCGCCCAGGGGGCCGGGGCGGCAGCCGTCGCCCCGGCCGGGATGGCGGTGCTGCGCGCCCTGTTCCCGGAACCGGACGCGTACGGCCGGGCCATGGCCACCTGGGGCGGGCTCTCCGTCCTCGGTGCGACCGCGGGCAATCTGGGGTCCGGCGCCATCTCGGCCCTGCTGTCCTGGCGTTGGGCGTTCGCGGTACCGGTCCTGGTCGCCGCGGCTGCCCTCGCCCTGGTCCGCCGGCTGCTGCCGGCCACTCCCCCGGGTCCCGGGCGCTCCCTCGACCTGCCGGGTGCGGTGCTGGCCACGGCCGGGATCACCCTGGCCGGCTTCGGGCTGGTCCTCACCGAGGCCCACTCCTGGGGTTCGGCCCCGGTCCTCGTACCGCTGGCGGCGGGCTTGGCCCTGCTCGCCGCGTTCCCGGCGGCCGAGCGGCGCCGGGCCGATCCGCTGCTGCCGCCGGGGTTCCTCGCCGACCGGCGGCGCCGGCTGGGGCTCGCCGCCATCGCCCTCTCCGCGGCGGGCACCGCCAGCGTCTTCTTCCTGCTGTCCCTCGGGCTCCAGCAGCAGCGCGGGTACTCGGTCCTGCTCACCTCGGCGGCGTTCGTGCCGTTCGCGACCGCGCTGATCGGCGCCGGGCGCGCCGCACCGCCGCTGATCGGCCGGTACGGCCCCGAGCGGGTCACCGGAGCCGGGTTCGGCTGCGGGGCGCTCGGGCTCGCCCTGCTCGCCGCCACCGGCTTCGACCCGGGCGTCCCGTACGCGTACGGCCTGCTGCCGGGGCTCCTGCTGCTGCCCGCCGGCGTCGCGCTCTCCTTTGCGGGGGCGGCGGTGCTGGCCACCGCGGGGGTTCCGAGCCGGCAGGCGGGGCTCGCCGGCGGGGTGCTCAACACCGCCATGGAATCGGGCGCGACGGTGCTCTTCGCCCTGCTGCTCGCCCTCGGCAGCGACGCCGTCGCACTGGGCGCGGCCTCGGTGGCGTTCGCCGCACTGGCCGCGGTCTCACTCAGCGCCGCCCGCCGCCCCGCCTAGCCCTCCATCCGAAATCCGAAACCATCCGAAACCGCATCCAGCCAAGGAGTGACTTCGTGTTGCACACCACCCCCAATGCCCCGCGTTTCACCGGCAAGACCGCCCTCGTCACCGGCGGCGGCACCGGTCTCGGCCGGGCCATCGCCCGCGCCTTCGCCGCGGAAGGGGCGAACGTGGTGGTCGCGGGCCGCAGCCGCGCGCCGCTGGACGAGACCGTGGCCCTGATCGGCCGGGCGGGCGGAACGGCCGCCGCCATAGCCGCCGACGTCTCCCGCGCCGAGGAGGTACGGGAGCTCGTCCGCGGGACGGTCGAGCGGTTTGGCGGGCTCGACATCGCCGTCAACAACGCCGGGGTGTTCCGCGGCGGCGCGCCCGTCGCGGAACTGCCCCTGGAGGACTGGCAGTCCCTGCTCGACATCAACGTCACCGGGGTGCTCCTCTCCCTCCAGGCCCAGGTGGCCCACATGCGGGCCAACGGCGGCGGCGCCATCGTCAACGTCTCCTCCAACCTGGGCGCGCACCTGCGGATCCCCGGCGTGGCCGGATACGCGGCGTCCAAGGCGGCCGTCAGCGCCCTCACCCGCGCCGCCGCACTGGACCACATCACGGACGGCATCCGCATTAACGCGGTCAGCCCCGGCGCGTCGGACTCCTCGATGTCGCTGCGGCCCGGGGAGAGCGAGGCGGAGCGGGCCGTACGGATGAAGCAGGAGTCCCCGCTGGGCCGGATCTCCTCGGGCCCGGAGGTCGCGGCGGCGGTCCTCTACCTGGCCTCGGACGCGGCGGCCTCAGTGGTCGGCACGGACCTGGTGATCGACGGCGGCTCCTCCGCCTGACCGCTGACACCGCGGGCGGGTCACAGCTCCCTGCGGGGCGTGGCCTGCCAAGTGCCGAGGCGGTTCAGGCGGCGTTGTTGTTGGCGGGCCGTGGGGAGGTCGAGGCGGTCGGCTCGGGTGGTCAGGTGGTCCGTGACCGAGGTGCGGTGTGCCTCGGGCTTGTGGTCGTCGTACTTGAACTTCGCCTGGACCGAGGTGACGTGCAGGCGCAGGCCCCGGATGCCGGACAGCAGCCGGCCGTACGGAGGCCGGCCGGGCTCGACGGCCGCGTGGTCGCCCGCGGGCTGGAAGTGGGCCAGCTGGCTGCGCAGCAGGTCGGCCTTGGCCTCGGGGTCGTCGATGATCTCGGCCCGGCAGGTGAACTGGACCGCCGCGTAGTAGCTGGTGGGTACGCCGTCCTGGGGCGGGGTGTCCGGCTGGGCGCGCCAGGGGCCCGGGATGAAGGCGTAATCGCCGATGACGCTCAGGACCACCTGCGGATCGTGTGCGATCGCCTCCCACACCGGGTTGGGGCGGGCCAGGTGGACCAGCAGGTGCGGGCCGTCGCTGCTGAAGTGGGTGGGGACCACGGCGGGTGGCCGGCCGGGCAGGCCGTTCACCACCAGCTGCCCGAAATCGTGGCCCTCCGCTATCCAGGCCTGCCATTCGGCGTCGTCCAGGGCGGCATCCCAGGGATGCACGAACATGTCCGCTCCTTCACCGGTCGGTCGCGGCCACCACCTGGCCGGCGATGCCATCATGAGCTCATGATCGCGGATGCGCAGGCCCGGGTCGGTGAGATCGTCGGACGGCTGGTGGGTTCGGGCGAGGAGAGCGGCCTGCAGGTGGCCGCGTACGTGGACGGGGAGTTGGCCGTCGACGTCTGCGCCGGTACGGCAGGCCGAGTCGCGCTCCGGTCGGATTCGTTGATCCACAGCTTCTCCACCGGCAAGGGCTTCACCGCCACCCTCGTCCATGTCCTGGCCGAGCACGGGCTGATCGACTACGACGCCCCGATCGCCCGCTACTGGCCGGAGTTCGGCGCGCACGGCAAGGACCGGGCGACCGTACGCCACGCCCTCACCCACACCCTCGGCATCCCCCAGCTGCCGACCGCGCTCACCCCCGAGGAGCTGTGCGACTGGGACACCATGTGCGCGGTGGTCGCGGAGCTGGAGCCGTTGTGGGAGCCGGGTTCCGACAGCGGGTACCACGGGTGGACCTTCGGCTGGATCCTCGGCGAGACCGTACGCCGAGTCACAGGTCTGCGCCCGGGTGAGGCGCTCCGCCGGTACGTGGCCGAGCCGCTCGGCGTGGCCGACGAGCTGTACTTCGGGCTGCCCGAGCCCGCGCTGGCGCGGACGGCGCCGCTGGTGGAGGGCGACTGGGCGGCGTACCTCGCGGCCCTGCCGCCGTCCGCCCCCTTCACGCGGCTGGTCGCGCCCAACCCCCGGCTCTGGACCACGGCCGAGCTCGCCAACCGCCGGGACTATCTGCTCGCCGACCTGCCGGCCTGCGGCACGACCAGCGCGAGGGCCGCGGCCCGCCTGTACGCGGCCCTGCTCGGCGAGGTGGACGGGGTCCGGCTGGTCACGCCGGAGCGGGTGGCCCTCGCAGCGGCCGTCGCGGTCGACGGGAAGGACCGGATGCTCCTCGGCCGCTTCGCCAAGGGGCTCGGCTACTTCCTCGGCCTGCCCGACATGGCCGGGGAACGGAGCTCCTTCGGGCACCACGGCAGCGGCGGCAGCATCGCCTTCGCCGACCGGGCCCGGGGGCTGTCCTTCGCCCTGACCCGTACCCGGCTGGTCGGCGGCGCTTCGGATACGGCGGCCCGGCTGCTGGCCGACGAGGTCCGCTCGCTGGTCCGCCGTTAGCCGCTGCGGTGGCGGGGCAGACGCAGGAGACCGTTGCGGACCCGATCAGAAGGAGAAGGAGGAGGATCGCGGTGACCAGCACAAACCCGGAGTTCGAGAATCCGCAGCCCGTTCCCGAGGACCCGGATGCCGAGACCCCCGACCTGCCACCGACCGACCGGGAGGTCCCGGTTCCGGAGCCGGTCCTGCCGGAGGAGCCGCCGGAACCGGAGGCTCCCGCCCAGGAACCGCCCGACTAGGCCGTCTCAGGAGACCCCGCGGGGGCGGAACTGGATGCTGATCCGCGGCCCGACGGCACGGGTGGACTTCGGGATGGCGTGTTCCCAGGTGCGCTGGCAGGAGCCGCCCATCACCACCAGGTCGCCGTGTCCCAGCGGCAGCCGCAGAGCAGCCACCCCGCCGCCGCGGGGGCGCAGGGCCAGGTCACGGGGGTCGCCCACGGACAGGATGGCCACCATGGTGTCCTCGTGCGAGGAGCGCCCGGTGCGGTCCCCGTGCCAGGCCACGCTGTCCCGGCCGTCCCGGTAGAAGCACAGGCCGGCGGTGACGAAGCGCTCCCCGAGTTCGGCGGCGTAGTGCGCGGACAGGGCGTCGCGGGCCTCGTCCAGGACCGGGTGGGGCAGGGGGTCGCCTTCGCCGTAGTGGGCGAGCAGCCGGGGCACGGCCACCTCGTGGTCGTACATCTGCCGGCGCTCGGCACGCCAGGGGACGCTGTCGGCCAGTTCCTCGAACAGCCGGTCGGAACCGGTCAGCCAGCCGGGGAGCAGGTCCACCCAGGCGCCCCGGCCGAGTGCGCGCCGCCGCAGGCCGCCGCCGAGCGGGGCGAGCCCGATGGCGTCGGCCTGGTCGAAGAGCGAACCTTGCAGTGGGGCGTGCATGTGTCCACCCTACCGCGGTATTCGAACGTACGACCGATTGAAGTGTCCCGAAGGAGCCGTCATGGACGATCTTCCCCAGGGTGGCGCCGGAGGCGCGCCGCTGCACGACACGGACGACCCCCGCCGGCACCACCCGGCCCCCGAAGGGGGCACGGGCACGGCGACGGCTGTACCTACGGGCACTGCGAGCACTACGGGCACCGGAACGGATCAGGAGCGGCGGGCCGCCCCGGCCACCGTCCGGCTGGGCCGGCTCGCCGACGAGCACATCGCCGCGGCCCGGGCCGACGAGCACGGCCGCAGCGCCCTCCTCATCCTGCGCGAGGCCCCACTGCGGCAGTCGGTCATCGCGCTGGCGGCCGGCGCCCAGCTGGGCGAGCACACCACTCCGCCGCCGGCCTCGCTCCAGGTCCTGCGCGGCACGGCGCGGGTGACCACCGACGACGCGGTGGTCGACCTGCCGGAGGGCGCCCTGTACCTGCTGCCCGACGACCGGGCCCGGCACTCGGTGACCGCCCTCACGGACACGGCCATGCTGCTGACCTCGGTCAACCTCTGAGGGCAGTGCCCGGCGGTGTTACGACAGCTTGCCGTCGTAGTCCGGGAGCTTGAAGGTGCGCTCGGCGTGGCCGCCGACCAGGTCGCTCTGCTTGTTGCCGATGTTCGCGATGATCGTGTAGCCGCGGGCCTCGATCTCGGCGCGCTTTTCCGTCTTGTAGGTGCTGACCTCCTCGAACAGGTCGGGGATGTCGCGGACATACAGGCCGGAGACCGGGTAGCCGACCGCCTTGAGGTTGTACTGGGTGAGCGAGTGGATGATGCCCGGGCGGGCGGTCACGAAGAAGATCGCAACGCCGCGGGAGTGGGCGTACTGCGTGAGCTCGCGGACCTTGGCGATGGCCGGGGTCGGGAAGGTCCAGAAGTAGTGGAAGTCCGTCTCCAGCGAGGAGTTGTCGATGTCGAGCACGATCGCCGGCTTCTCGCCTGCGGGTGAGGCGGCGATGCGCTGCTCGACGTACGGACGGGCCACGTCCATGACGGCGGCCACGTCGCGCTGCCAGGTGCCGTAGTCGATGCCGAGCAGGGCGGCGTTGCCGCCCGGGGCCCAGGCGGTGGCGGAGGCAGCGGAAGCGGGCGCGTGGGTGGGCGCGGGGGCCGCCTGGGCGGTGGTGGCGGGGATCAGCGAGAGGGCGGCGGCTGCGGCCACCGCGACGGCCGCGGTGGCGGCCGGACGGGGCATCCGGGCGCGGATGTGGGGGGTACGCATGGGGGCTCCTCGATCATGCGAACTGCATGGCATGGACACGCACAAGCGTCAGCAAGATCAGGCCAAATGTCTACTGGTCGGTAGCAAACTTCTCGTGGACGTGCGATGAACCCCCGCCGCGGGGTGATCCGGCGTCAGGGCCGGTGGGCCGGGACGAGGTTCTCCGTCCCGGCCCACCGGCGTGGCACCGCCGTGTCAGACCCGGCACTGGCCGGAGCGCGGGCCGGTCACCGTCGTGCCGGCCAGGTGCGGGGCCGGCACATTGGCCTCGCAGCGCAGCGGGCCGGTGATGCGGGCGCCCGCGAGCTCGACGCCGCCCGTGTTCCCGTCCAGGGTCACCGGACCCGTGACGGTGTTCCCGGCACAGGCCGCCGGGCCGCCCGGACCCGCCGGACCCGCCGGATTCGCGCCGATCTCGACCGGGCCGCCGGTCCGCTGCACACCGACCGGGCCGGTGACGGCCGAGCCGCAGAAGCGCAGGGCGAGTGCGCCGTCGGCGGACACCGGACCGGTGATCCGGGCGTCCGATACGGCCAGGGCCCCGCCGGGCCTGACCCGGACCGGGCCGGTCCAGGTGGCGCCGGCCGCCAGGCACAGCGACTCGCCCGCAGCCACCGTGAGCGGGCCGGCCTGCGGCGCGGTCAGGCACGGCCGGCTGAACCCGACCGTCACCCCGGCGGGTTCGGCGGTGCCGCCGGGTGCGAAGACCGGGTCACCGCCGAAGTGGGCCGTGATCGCATGGGAGCCGGGCCGGAGCGCGCCGGTACGGAACCGGGCCCGGCCCTCCTCCAGCGGCACCTCGGCGAGCAGCACCGGCCCGTCCCGGAACTCGACGGTGCCGGACGGGGTTCCCGCATCCGGGTTCCCTGGGTCCACGGTGGCCGTGAAGGTGACGGGGTGTCCGAACAGCGGGGCGGCGGTGTCCGGGACGACCCGTACCGAACTGCCGTACCGGAAGGTGACGACGGCCCGTCCGTTGCCGGGGTTGACGCCGGGGCGCAGGGAGGCCCCGGTCGCGGCGGGGGCCGCGTAGCCGCTGCCGCCGCCACCACCCGCGCCCGGCAGGTTGTCCGGGTTGCCGCCGCCGGAGCCGCCGCCACCCCCGAACCAGCCGCCGCCCCCGCCGCCCCCGCCGTTGCCGCCCCGGCTGCCGTTGCCGCCGGGGCCGCCGCTGCCCGGGTTGGGCAGGCCGGTGTTGGGGTCGATGTCGCTGCCGGCGATGCCGGGGCCGCCCAGGCGGGAGTTGGGGCTGCCGGAGCCGGGCGCGGTCTGGGTTCCGCCGCCGCCCGCGACGCCGGATCCCTCGGGTCCGCCGCCCTGGCCGCCGGGTTCACCCGCCGGGCCGCCGCCGGGGCCGCCGCGGAGCAGCGGGCCGCCGTTGCCCGCTCCCCCACCGCCGCCGGCCACCAGCACGCGGTCGGCCGGGCCGAAGGCGCCTGTCCGGACGTCGGAGGCGCCGCCGCCGGATCCGCCGCCGCCGTGGGCTCCGCCGCCGCCGGCTCCGTGACCGTGGCCGCCGGGCCGGGCGTACTCGCCGCGCCGGGAGCTGCCCGGGATGCCGGCGGCCCCCACGGTGATCTGCAGGGTCTGCCCGGGGCTCACGGCCAGGGTGGCGCGGGTTTCGCCGCCGAGACCGCCGGGCGCTCCCTCGTTCGGCGGGTTGGGGGTGACATATCCGGCCGCGCTGCCGCCCTCGGCCCCGTACAGGGCGATGGCGACGGAGCCGACCCCGGCGGGGGCCGTGAAGGTGTCCGTGCCGGTGCCGGTGTACGTACAGGTGGGCGGGGAGGCGGTGAAGGTGCCGCCGGTACCGCAGGGCGACGGGCGCGTGGCCGCGGGCGGTCCGGCCGGCTCGGTGGCGCTCGCGGTGAGCGGGGTCAGCACGGCGGCCAGCAGCACGGCCGCCCCGGCCAGGTGCCGCACCCTCGGCCTGATGCTCGGGCTCGTCATTGACTTCCTCACCGTCATTCGCCGTCGTCCGCGCACAGCGCCCAGACATCGGTGTACGTGTTCGGTGAGCTGCCGCCACCGGTGTGGGTGGACGCCGTCCAGTACGCCCCCGTGGTGGTCCCGTCGGAGACCGGCGTGCCGCCGGAGTCGCTGGGGAAGCTGCCGTTGAGGTGGTCGCCGACCGAGCCCGGGCCGGTGAAGTTTGTGGTGGTGACGCTGCCTCCGCTGATCGCGGCGCCGCCGCTGACCAGCTTTCCGTCCCCCTCGCCGCAGCCGACCGTCGCGGTCTGGCCGGAGGTCGCCGCGGTCGGTCCGCTCACCTCGCTGAAGCGGACCGTCACCGTGCTGCCGCTGACGTCGATGCCGTTGCCGCTGCAGATGGCGTACGCGTACGTGGTGTTGTTGCTGTTGCCACCTCCTCCGTTCCAGCCGACGGCGGCCCAGGAGTCGGGGTTGGTCGCGCCGTTCGCGGCGGCCTTCTGCCCGTAGTTGTGGGCGGAGTCGTTGAAGGTGGGGTAGCTGGCAATCGGCTTGAGGCTGCCGACGCTGGCCGGGGTGATGCGGGCGCCGCCGCCGATCAGGCGGGTGTTGGCCGGGCAGGTCGCGACGACCAGGCCGACCGTACCGCTGGTGGTCGGCCCGGCAATCTTGTTCATGACCACCTGGGTGTGGTTGATGAGGCTGCTGGTGAAACACATGGCGTACGGGGTGCTGGAGAAGGAGCCGTTGACGGCGCCGCCGCTGCCGCCGATGCCGAGCCAGTGCGTGACGTCGGTGCCGACGACTCCCGTGGAGCCGGTGTACTCGGTGCTGCCGTCGGGGCTGGGCGAGGTGCCGTTGACCTTGTTGCCGTTGGAGGAACTGCCGGTGCCGATGGTCTGGTTGATGCCGCCGCCGGAGATCAGCCCGGAACTGCAGTCCGCGTGCGTGGAGATCTCGGAGAAGGCGGAGACGGGGCCGGCGGTGGCGCCGGGGGTCTTCACGGTGACGCCCACGGTATTGGCGTAGGCGATGCCGGGTGCTGCGACGGCAAGTACGGCGGCCACGACCAGGATCTTGGCCCTGGTCTTCGTCGGAGTCTGCAACGGACTCTCCCTGATGGATTCGGCTGGGTGCATGGCTGGGGACATGGCTGGGCAGCACCGGGCGCGCGGTCGCGCACGGAGGGGCTGCCTGGGGGTACCGGATGCCGGAAGATGTGCCGGATGTCGTGCCTGGAGGACGCCGCTGTTCAGCGTGTGGGCAGGGCTGTGATGGACGACGTTCTGGGTCGCGCATGCGGACTGTAGCAGTCCATCAAGGCCGCATCCATGGGGGAATCCGCGAAGAAAACTTGCATCTGCTGCTACTCAAAAGTAACGGTCAACGGTGGAAGATCTCCGCCAGGTGGCCGGCCAGGGCGGGCCCGGACAGGGGACGGATGCGGGCTCCGAGGTAGCCGTCCGGCCGTACGACGAACGCCGTGGTGCCCCGTACTCCGTACAGCCGGGCGAACTCGCCCCGGCTGTCGCGGTAGGCCGGCAGCGACAGCCCGGCCGGGGGCGCCGGGCCGTCGGCGAGCACCACGCAGGACTCCATCCGGCCGTCGGACAACTCCCGTGCCAGGGCTGCGAGTTCCTCCAGATCCTGGGCGCTGTCACCGTGGTGGTGGCGGCCGTCCCGGTACAGCAGCAGCATGTGGTCGCGGCCCCGGAGCAGGTCGAACAGCCGCAGCGGATAGGCCGCGATGTCTCCGGTGAGGCCGCCGCAGTCCGGGGCCCGCTCGCCGGGCCGCGGGCCGGTGCCGTCGTCCGCCGGATCCGCGGGGGTCACGATCGGGCTGCCGGGGTAGCCGACCAGCAGCTGCGCCTCGCGCAGCATCAGGGTCTGCGGGTCCTCCGGATCGGCCTGGACGCCCTCGGCGGCATGCCGGACCGTCCGGCCGACGACCTCCTCGCCGACCGGCCGCCGCTCGGCGTCGTAGCTGGCCAGCAGGCCCGGCCCGGCCGCGCCCTCGACGGCGAGGGCCAGCTTCCAGGCCAGGTTGACCGCGTCCTGGATCCCGGTGTTCATCCCCTGCGCCCCGGTGGGCGGATGGATGTGCGCGGCATCGCCGGCGACGAAGACCCGGCCGTCCCCGTACCGGTCCACCAGCCGGTGGCTGATCCGGAAGACCGAGGACCAGCGGAGGTCCGAGGCGGTGGCCCGCCGCGGCGCGAGCCGGTCCAGGACGGCCTGGACGTGGTGCAGCTCGGGGCCCCGGCCGCCCTCCAGGCCGTGCGCGACCTCGTCCCCGCCACCACCATCTGCGCTACCGGCGGTCGACAGCTCGGGCGGCACCAGCATCGACACCCGGTACCGTCCGCGGCCGGGCAGCGGAATGCACACCAGCAGGTCGTCCACCACGCCGTCGGCGTCCCGGCGCATGGCACGCACCCCGTACCCCGACGGCAGGTCCCAGTCCACCTCGACGTCGGCCAGCATGTACTCCTCGGGGAAGGCGCCGCCCTCGAAGCTGAGCCCCAGGGTCTTGCGGACGATGCTGTGCGCGCCGTCGCAGCCCACCAGATACCGGGTACGCAGCTCCTCCTGCCCGCCGCCCGCCGTGCCGAGGCGGGCCGTCACCCCGTCGGCGTCCTGGGTGAAGGACAGCAGCTCGGTACCGCGCTCGATACGGGTGCCGAAGCCGGCCAGGTACTCCTCCAGCAGGCGTTCGGTCTCGTACTGGGGCAGCGCCGCGAAGTGGTACGGCACCTCGGGCGGCAGGGCCAGGTCGACGCGGGCCACCTCGGTCCCGTTGATGTAGACCAGCTGGCCGCGCATCACGATGGCCGCCTCCAGGGCCGCCCGGACCAGGCCCATCCGGTCCCAGATCTCCAGGGTGCGCGGCTGAATGCCGACCGCCTTCGCGTACATCAGCCGGGCCGGGAGCCGGTCGACGATGCGGCAGCTCACGCCCCGCCGCCGCAGTTCCGCGGCTGCGGTCAGGCCGACCGGGCCGGCACCGGCCACCAGTACGTCCGCTGCATCGGTGTGCGCCACTGGCGTCTCCTGCGCGTCTCCTGCGCGTCTCCTGCGGAATCCCCCGAAGGAACGGATACCCCCATGGTGTCCCGGCCCCCTGCCCCCGGCCACCCAGGAGCCGCCCGCGTTGCGGTGCCGGAGACCAGGCGGCACGGTCGAGACATGCCGATCGCCACAGTGAATCCCACCACCGGCCGGACCCTGCTCACCTTCGAAGCCCTCGGCCCCGACGGCATCGAGCAGTGCCTGGCCGACGCCGCGGCGGCCTTCGCCGCCTACCGGACCACCTCCTTCGCCGACCGGTCCGCCCTCCTGATGCGCGCCGCCGCCCTCCTGGAGGAGGAGTCGGAGGACGTCGCCCGGACCATGACCACGGAGATGGGGAAGCCGCTGGGCGCCGCCCGCGCCGAGGCCGCCAAATGCGTGAAGGCCATGCGCTGGTACGCAGCCCACGCCGAGGAACTGCTCGGCGACGAGCAGCCCGCCGAGGCCGACGTCCGCGACTCCGGGGCCTCGGCCGTCCGGGCCCACTACCGGCCGCTCGGCGTGGTCCTGGCCGTCATGCCGTGGAACTTCCCGCTCTGGCAGGTCGTACGCTTCGCCGCGCCCGCGCTGATGGCCGGCAACGTGGGCCTGCTCAAGCACGCGTCGAACGTGCCGCAGACCGCGGTGTACCTCGGCGAGCTCTTCCAGCGGGCCGGCTTCCCGCACGGCTGTTTCCAGACCCTGCTGATCGAGTCGGGTGCGGTCGAGCGGGTCCTGCGCGACCCCCGGGTGGCCGCGGCCACCCTGACGGGCAGCGAGCCGGCCGGGCGGGCGGTGGCCTCCGTGGCCGGCGACGAGGTCAAGAAGACGGTGCTGGAGCTGGGCGGCAGCGACCCCTTCGTGGTGATGCCCTCGGCGGACCTGGCGCGGGCCGCGCAGACGGCGGTGACCGCGCGGGTCCAGAACAACGGGCAGTCCTGCATCGCCGCGAAACGGTTCATCGTGCACACCGACGTCTACGAGGAGTTCGCCGAGCGGTTCACGGCCGGCATGGCCGCGCTCCGGGTGGGCGACCCGATGGAGGACGGCACCGACGTGGGCCCGCTGGCCACCGAGAAGGGCCGGGCCGACCTGGAGGAGCTCGTCGACGACGCCGTGGGGCACGGCGCCGGGGTGCTGTGCGGGGGCCGCCGCCCGGCCGGATTCGACCAGGGGTGGTTCTACGAGCCGACCATCCTCTCCGATGTCACCCCGGCTATGCGGGTGGACCAGGAGGAGACCTTCGGGCCGGTGGCCACGCTGTACCGGGTGGCGGACCTGGACGAGGCGGTGCACCGCGCCAACCACACCCCGTTCGGCCTCAGTTCGAACGTGTGGACCCGGGACGACGCCGATGTCGAACGCTTCGTACGGGACCTGGAGGCGGGCGGGATCTTCATCAACGGCATGACGGCCTCCCACCCGGCCCTGCCGTTCGGCGGGGTCAAACGCTCCGGGTACGGGCGCGAGCTGTCCGGGCACGGCATCCGGGAGTTCTGCAACATCACCACGGTCTGGCGGTCCGCCGAGCACCACTGACATCGCTCCCGACACGCCCTGTATCCCACCCGTCACGAATCGCGCGAATCCGGCCACGCCGCACGGTGATTGCTGCCATCGTGTGTAACCGCCCGGCCGGGTGCGGCTCGCACCCCTGCCGGGGACCGAGGGATCAGGGGAAGAGGGGGGAGCCATGTCCCGTGCGGCCAGGATCGGGGAGATCCGGCGACGTCGTGAGCAGCAGGCCCGGCAACTGGACGTTGCCCGGACCTGGGTGACGGAGGTACTGGCGGGCCTGCGCCTGCTGGACTCGCTGCGCCTGGAGCTGCTGGGTGCCGTACCCGCCGAGGCGGAGGGCCGGCTGGCCGCGCTCGGCGTGGAGCTCGGCGAACTGCTGGAGCAACTCCCGCTGGAGGCAGCGGAGATCGAAACGGTGGCGGCCCGGTTCCGCCGCCCGACACTGAACGTGGGGGTGATCGGCCGGGCCCGGCAGGGCAAGAGCCGGATGATCCGGAGCCTGACCGGCCTGACCGAACAGGAGATCCCGACCAGTGACGGCAGCTTCTGCACCGGAGTGACCAGTGTGATCCGGCACGAGGACGGGGTGGACACGCAGGCGCAGGTGTTCCTGCACAGCGAGCGCTCGTTCCTGCACGAGGTGATCGCCCCCTACTACGCCGAACTCGGCCTGGGCAGCCCGCCCGCCACCCTCGACCGGTTCGCCGGACCGCTGCCCGCCGAACCCGCCGAGCGCAGCGCCGCGGACGGCAGCCGGTACGCCCATCTCGCCGGGTTCCACGAGGCGCTCCCCGCGTACCGGGCGCTGCTGCGCACCCCGTCCCCGCATCCCGTGCCGGCGGGCGGGATCCGCTCCTTCGTGGCGCAGGCCGACGAGGACGAGACCCCGCAGCACGCCTTCCGCGCGGTGCGCCACGTACGGATCACCACGCATTTCGCGGAGCAGGACTGGACCGGGCTCGCGCTGATCGACCTGCCCGGGATCGGTGACACCAACCTGCAGGACGCGCAGCGGATCGTGGCCGCGCTGAAGGACGAGATCGACGTGGTGGTGTTCGTCCGCCGGCCGGACGCGCTGGGCGACGGCATCGGCACCTACGACCACGACCTGTACGACCATGTCCGGGACGGTCTGTCGGACGTGGGGCTGGAGCAGTGCTCCTTCCTGATCGTCAACCGGTGCAGCGGGCCGAAGAACGACAACTCTGCGAACGCGGACCGGATGCTCACCCAGTGGCTGCCGGCCTCGCGGTTCGAGGTCGCGGAGGCGCACATCGCCGACTGTTCGCAGCCGGCCGAGGTGGCCGCCGTGATGGACCGGGTGCTGGACCACCTCCTCACCCACCTCGACGGGCTGGACGCCCAGCGCCTGGCGGCCCGCACCGAGAAGGCCGCGGAGCTGCGCGAGCGGACCGCCCGGCTGCTCGCGCAGGCCGGCCGGCTCGCCGATCTGGCACAGCCCAGCGAGGTCTGGTTCCTGCCGTTCACCACCCTGTTCAAGGAGGCCTCCGGCCGGCTGGCCACCGCCCTCGCCGCGTACGTACGGGAGTTGCGCGAGGAACGGGAGTACGCCGACACCTCGCTCGCCGAGGCCGTGGACGCCATCCTGGAGGCGGCCCAGCAGGACCCCGGGCATCCGTCGGTGGCACAGATCGTGGTGCGCGCCGACGCCGAGGACGGCCTGAGCGTCGCCTACGGCAAGTACCTCAACGAGTCCCGGGCCCGGATCTCCCGCCGATTCCTGGAGTGCGACCTCGCACTGCACACCCGTACCGAGCGGATGCAGCACCGGATCGCGGAGATCCTGAAGGGGCCGGGCGCGCTGGGGGCCCTCGGCACGGCCGAGGGCGCCGACTTCCTGGCGGCGCTCGCCGACCGCATCCCCAAGGTCCGGGAGCAGGGCGAGAGCGAGATCCGCTACGCGCTGGGGCTGCTGGCCGACTTCCAGCTGTCCTACCGGGGCATGCTGCAGCACCGGGTGCGGGCCTGTCTGGACGGGCTGCACGCCGACACGCCCGCGATGCGCTTCCCGGAGGGCCAGGTGCCGACGGCCGCGCAGGTGCGGGAGATGCTGGAGGTCTGCTACGACGAATCCCTGTACGCCTGCCGGGCCGAGCTGCACAAGGCGCTGGCCGAGCCGAGCGCTGCGGTGTTCGCGATCGTCGAGGAGTTCTACGACCGGGTGGTCTCGGCGGCCGGCGCCGCCGATGAGTGGCTGGTCTTCTACCAGGACGCGCGGGCGGAGATCTGGCCGGGCCGGTTCGCCGCCCTGGCGGAGGACGCCGCCCATCTGCGGCGCTGGTCCGAGACGGTGGGGACGGTCGGGGCGCTGCTGGAGGCGCCCCCCGCCACCACGCCCGCCGCACCCGCCGATGTACCGGGCCCCCGGGCCCCGCACGCGCCCGAGGAGGTCGCACGATGACCACCCCCGAGCGGTACACCATCGAAGTGAGCATGCTGGGGCCCTCGGGTGCCGGCAAGACCTCGCTGCTCGCCTCCATGTACGCGCAGTACGCCGATCTCATCGGGGCGACGGACCTGGAGCTCTCGCCGGTCGGGGACACGGCGGTGAAGCTCTCCGATGCGGTGGCCCGGCTGAAGGCGCTGTCCCGGTCGGTGCAGGTGCGGGACAGCGTGGACGGCACCGCCGCCGCGGGTCTGCACCGGTATCTGATCGCGGTGGGCCAGAAGGGCAAGAAGCCGAGGTTCACCCTGCGGTTCACCGACTACGCGGGCGGACTGCTGCGGGAGCGGGGCGGCGGCGGAGTCGGCGAGCAGGTCCAGCAGGCCCTGGCCAACAGTCCGGTGATCCTGCTGGCGGTGGACACCGCGGCCCTGCTCGAACAGGACGGCCTGTACCACGACCGGATCAATGCGCCGCATCTGATGTACGAGCAGATCAAAACCCTGCTCCAGGGGAACGAGCAGCACCGCCTGCTGGTCATCGTGCCGCTGAAGTGCGAGAAGTACGTGGACACCGAGGCCGGGGCGCACCATCTCCTGGACCGGATCCGGGAGGGCTACAAACCGCTGCTGGACCATCTGGCGCATCAGGAGGTGCGGCCCCGGGTCGGCTGTGTGGTGGTGCCCGTGCAGACCACCGGGTCGATCGTGTTCTCCTCGATCACCGAGTCGGCGGAGGGCCGGCTCCAGTTCCACTACCGCAGTCGCCGGCCCGGCGCCCCGTACTCCCCGGTCGACACCGATCAGCCGCTGCGCTACGTCCTGCGGTTCGTGCTCAACGTCTACCGGCAGGACCGGCGGGGGTTCTGGCGCGAGACCGTCGACGAGATGTTCAGCACCGACGACGCACTGCGGGCCGCGGTGAACACCTTCGCCTCCGGTACGGTCAGCCGGCCCGGCATCCGGGTCCTCCAGGACCATCCGCGGCTGGGGCGGTGACGGCGATGCCGGAGAGCAGTTGGTTCGTGGAAACACGCGGTTACCTGCCGGACCAGGACTACAGCTGGCAGGCGGCGGGGGCGGGCGGGCAGGATGCCCGGGCGGCGGCGGAGCTGCTGGCGCGGGGCTGCCGGGGCAGGTCGGTGTACGAGCTGATCGACGACTCGGCCTCCTCGCTGCTGCTGTACTGCGCGGACGGCAGAAGCGGCGGATACGGCGGGGCGGGGCCGGTCTGGGTACTCCTGATCACCGGCTTCCGCCGGGCCGCGGAGGACCCCACCGACCACATGGGCCGGACCATCCGCGCCTCGGTCCTCGGCACCGGCACCGGGCACGTGCCGCCGGAGGATCTGCTGGCCGTCGCCCATCGTTTCCTGGAAGGCCGGCTGACCGGCCCGCTGCCGGTCACTTACGGGCTGCCGGACGGCACCCCCGGTTTCGAGGTGGATCCCGAGGGCTGGGCGGGTCTGCTCGATGAGGCCCGGACCGAGCTGCAGGACGAGCCGCCCCCGGCCGCCCTGATCAACCCGGACCTGGTCCGCGTCGACCGGGACACCGCCGACACCCGCAGCCGGGCCGCCGCGATCCTGCGGGAGGTGGACGAGCAGGCCCGGGCCGGGGTCTTCGACCCCGCCAGGGCCCAGCTGACCGGCGGCACACCACGGCCGCTGCTGGTGGTCACCACGCTGATGCGCGAGGACTCGCTGCTGGCTCTCCGCCCACTGCACGCCCTGAGCCCGTACGTGGACCGGAGGAAGGAGAGCAACGTCCAGCGGGAGGCCGGCAACTCGATCGTCCAGGGCTTCTTCACGAAGGTCGCCGGCACCTGGGGCGCCGTCTTCGCCCTGGCCGGCCTGGCCGGCTTGGCATTGCTGGCAGTCGCCGCCGTCGCGGTCTGGCGGTGAGCCGTTTGCCCTAGTCTCAACCGGCCGCCGGGCGGGTAGGGGCTTTGAATGATGACGGTCGGGGTCGAGGAAGAGTTCCTGCTGCTCGATACGGCGACAGGTCTGCCTGTCCCGCTGGCGGGGAAAGTACGGACGGCAGCCGGTCTGCGGTGCCGGCCCGAACGAGGTGAGGGCGAGGTGCAGACCGAGCTGCTCCAGGCGCAGCTGGAGGTCGCCACCCCGGTGTGCACCGCCCTCGACGAGGTAGCCGGACACCTGAACCGGATGCGGCAGCTGGTCGCGGAGGCGGCCGGTGCCTTCGGGTGCCGGCCGGCCGGCTGCGGCACCCCGCCGATCCACGGACAGGATCCGATTCCGGTGACCCGGACGGAGCGCTACCGGGCCATGACCGAACAGGCCCAGCTGCTGGTGGCGGAGCAGCTGATCTGCGGAATGCACATCCATGTGGGGGTGCCCGACCGGGAACGGGCAGTGGAGGTCCTCAACCGGGTGCGCGTCTGGCTGCCGACCCTGGTGGCGATGGCGGCCAATTCCCCCTTCTGGGCGGGCTCGGACAGCGGGTACGCCAGCTGGCGCACGGTGGTGTTCGGGCGGTGGGCGGTCAGCGGCCCGCCGCCCCGGTTCGCCTCGCTCGCCGACCACGACCGCCGGATCCAGGACCTCGTGTCGGGCGACCTGATCATGGACACCGGGCAGATCTACTGGCAGGCCCGGCTGTCCGAGCGCTACCCGACGATCGAGGTGCGCTGCATGGACGTCCAGCTGCGGGCCGAGGACGCGGCCCGGTTCGCGGGGCTGGTGCGGGCCCTGGTCGATACGGCACTGCGGGAGACGGAGGCCGGACTGCCGGTCCCGGAATGCCCTCACGAGCTGCTCCAGGCGGCGAACTGGCACGCGGCCCGGTACGGCCTGAGCGGCGGGCTGCTCAGCCCCTACCACGGCACGCTGGTCCGGGCGGAGGCCGCGGTCGGCGGGCTGCTCTCCCATGTCGCGCAGGCCCTGGCGGAGGCCGGAGACCGGGAGCAGGTCAGCCGGCTGGCCGAGGAACTGCTGCAGGAGGGCACTGCCGCCGACCGGCAGCGGCGGGCGTTCGAGCGGGACGGGCTGCCGGGGGTGGTGGGCCTGGTCACGGCCGGAATGACGGAAGGGACAACGGAAGTGACCTGACTGCTGACCGGAGGCCGTCACGGGGCTGGGAACCGCAGGGGGTGCGCGCTACCCTCCGCCGCATGATTTCCACGGTTGTCTGGGGTACCGGCAACGTCGGACGTGCGGCCATTCGTGCCGTCGAGGCCCACCCGAGGCTGAAACTCAACGCTGTGCTCGTCCACAACCCCGCCAAGGTCGGCCGCGACGCCGGCGAGCTCGGCGGGCTCGACCACGAACTGGGGGTGGCGGCGACCGACGACATCGCCGCGGTGCTGGAGGCCGGTCCGCAGGCGGTGGTGTACGCCGCCTCCGGGGACATCCGGCCGGACGAGGCCCTCGCCGACATCGCCCGGGCCGTCCGGGCGGGGGCAGTGGTCGTGACCCCCGCCCTGTACCCCCTCTACGACCAGCGCAACGCCCCGCCCGAGTTCCGGGATCCGGTACTGGCCGCGGTGGCGGACGGCGGCGGCTCGCTGTTCGTCTCCGGGGTGGATCCCGGCTGGGGCAACGACGTGCTGCCGCTGCTGATCAGCGGGCTCGGCAGCGAGGTGGACGCCATCCGCTGCCAGGAGATCTTCGACTACTCGACGTACGAGCAGCCCGACTCGGTCCGCTACCTGGTGGGCATGGGCCAGCCGATGGACTACCAGCCGCCGATGCTCATCGAATCGGTCCCGACCATGGTGTGGGGCGGTCAGATCCGGCTGATGGCGCGGGCCTTGGGGGTGGAGCTCGACGGCGTGTGCGAGACCCTCGAGCGGCGCCCGCTGGAGACGACGGTGACCACCCGGACGATGGGCGAGTTCGAGGCGGGCACCCAGGGTGCGGTGCGGTTCGAGGTACAGGGCATCGTCGGGGGCGAACCCCGCATCGTCATCGAGCACGTGACCCGCATCCACCCGTCCTGCGCCCCGGACTGGCCGGTGCCGCCCGACGGCGCCGGAGCACACCGGGTGATCATCGAGGGTCGTCCGCGGATCGAGGTCACGGTGGAGGCCACCGACGAGGGGGAGAACCGGTCGGCGGGCGGGAACGCCACGGCGGTGGGCCGGCTGGTGGGTGCCATCGACTGGCTGGTGGACGCGGAACCCGGACTCTACGACGCGCTGGACGTCCCGCTGCGTCCCGCAATCGGAAAACTGGGGAGGACAACATGATGCGGATCGACGTTCCCGAGGGGCAGCACCCGATCGAGTACGTCTGGGGCGATCTGGTCCCCGGAATCGGGATGGCCGCCGCCAACTTCTCGCTGTCCGTGTACGCCCATACGACCCTGGGGCTGCGCGAGTTCGAGGCGGCCCGGCTGCGCATCGCGCAGGTCAACGGGTGCGTGTTCTGTCTGGACTGGCGGACCGAGCGGGACGGGGTGAAGGTCGAGGAGGAGTTCGCCGAGGCGGTCACCCAGTGGCGGACCACGGACGCCTTCGACGACCGGACCCGGCTGGCCGCCGAGTACGCGGAGCGGTACGCCCTCGACCACCACGGTCTGGACGAGGAGTTCTGGGCCCGGATGACCGCGCACTACAGCCAGGTCGAGATCGTGGAGCTGAGCATGAGCATCGGCTCGTGGCTGGCGTTCGGTCGGCTCAACCATGTGCTGGGCCTCGACAGCGTGTGCGTACTGCCGACGGGCTGAGCAGGCGCAGGGCGTGGGGCCGGCCGGTCGTACCGGCCGGCCCCGTGCCCCCGTACCCCCGTCAGAGGTCGGTGGCGATGATCTTCTCGATATTGCGTTCGGCGAGGGCCGTGATGGTGACGAACGGGTTGACGCTGGCGTTCCCCGGGATCAGCGCGCCGTCGATCACATACAGGCCGGAGTAGCCGTGCAGGCGTCCGTAGTTGTCGGTGGCCTTGTCGAGCACTGCGCCGCCGAGCGGGTGGTAGGTGAGGTGGTCGCCCCAGATCTTGTAGGCGCCGAACAGGTCGGTCCGGTAGATCGTGCCCTCCTTGGCGTTGATCTTGTCGAAGATGGTCTTCGCCATGTCGATGGACGGCTGCTTCCAGGCGGTCTGCCAGTTCAGATCGACCCGGCCGGCCGCCGCGTTCCAGGTGAACTCGGCGCGGTGGGGGTTCTTGGTGATGGACAGGTAGAAGGAGGCGTACGTCTCGATGCCGGTGGGCAGCGGGGCGACCTCGGCGAAGGCGCCGCCGGCGGCCCAGTTGTCGATGCCGGCGGTGGGCATGGCGGACTGGAGTTTTCCGGTCGGGTCCCACATGTGGTTGGCCCGGCCGCACATGACGTTGCCGTTCTCGCCCCAGCCCTTGCCGATCTCGTTGTTGAGGCCGGGCAGAGCGCCGGTGGCCTTGAGCCGGACGAGCAGTTTGCTGGTGCCGACGCTGCCGGCCGCGAAGAACACCTTGTCCGCGGTGACGGTCTTGACGGCGGTGGTGGTGCCGGTGGTGTCGATCTGTTCGATGGTCACGGTGTAGCCGCCGGCCGCCGCGGGGGCCACGGAGGTGACCTTGTGCAGCGGGGAGATGGCGACCCGGCCGGTGGCCCTGGCCTGGGCGAGATAGGTCTTCTGCATGGACTTCTTGCCGTGGTTGTTGCCGTAGATGACCTCGCCCGCCAGCGCGGACTTCGGGACGGTGCCGGCCTCCTCCTGCTTCATGTAGTCCCAGTCGTAGACGTTGGGCACGAAGACGAAGGGGAACCCGGAGCGCTGGGCGTGTTTGCGGCCGACCCGTGCGTACTGGTAGCAGGGGGCGGACTCCCACCAGGCCTGGTCGACGGGGGTGACGCCGAGTCCGGCGTTGGCGCGCGGGTAGTAGGTGTCGTACATCTCGTCGACGTTCACCGAGGGGAGTACGGCGCCGAAGTTCTCCCGTTTGGGGGTGACGGCCATGCCTCCGTTGACCAGGGAGCCGCCGCCGACCCCGCGGCCCTGGTACACGGTGATGCCGCCGAACTCCTCGGCGTCCAGGATGCCGGTGTAGCGGGGGACGTCCTTGTCCAGCGGGAAGCCGAGGAAATTGCTCAGCGGCTGCTTGGTCCGGGTGCGCAGCCAGAACGAGCGGTAGTCGGGCTTGGTGGTGTTGGCGAAGATCTTGCCGTCGGAGCCCGGGGTGTCCCAGGCCATGCCCATCTCGATCATGTGGACGTCGACGCCGGCCTGGGCGAGCCGCAGGGCGGCCACGGAGCCGCCGTACCCGGTGCCGATGATCAGGGCCGGGACGTGGGCTCCGCTGTCGATGGCCGGACCGGCGGCGGGGATGACCGCCGGTCCTGCATACGCGGCGGAGCCGTGGCCGGCGAGGGCCACGGCTCCGAGAATGGAACTTGTTCCAGCGATGAATCCACGGCGGGACATGCCATTGGATCCCATATTGCGGGGGGTGTTGGTACCCATGTGTCCTTCCTCACTCTTGGCGGAAGAGAAACGAGTTCTAGCTCCGCCCGTGAGGTAAGTCGATAGATACCTGTTGGTAATTTTTGTCTGTACCAGCCGCCGGTGACCGTCCGTCAGTCGCGGAACAGCAGGACCAGCGCCGCCAGGACGACGGCCAGCACCAGGGCCAGGGCTCCGTACACCAGGCGGTGGTTGCGGAGCACCGGCAGGTAGTGGTCCACGGCGAGCCGGCCCGGACCGGTGAGGGCGAGGGTGGCCGCACCGGCGACGATCAGGAGCTCGAACTCGACGCCGTCCTGCCCGATCAGGTGGCCCGTCCAGTTGACCGCGATGGCATTGATCATGACGCCGACGATCCCGGCCGCGGCCAGCGGGGTGACCAGGCCGAGGATCAGACCCAGGCCGCCCAGGGTTTCGGTCAGACCGGCGATGGCCGCCATGGCCTCGCCCGCCGGGTAGCCCGCCTTGGTGAAGAACGCGCCGGTGCCCTTGATGCCGCCGCCGTCGAACCACTTGAACAGCTTCTGGGTGCCGTGCACCACCATGATCGCGCCGAGCACGATGCGCAGGACCGGCAGGCCGACGTCATAGGGGGTGAGGGAGGGCGACGGGCGGTCGGTGCCCGGGAGGGTGGTCGAGGTCATGGTCATCAAGGTGCTTTCTGTGGGAGGGACGGGAGGGGCAGGAACGGAGGACGGTCAGCCGAACTGGAGCGAGCGCTTGGCCAGCCCCATCCAGAAACCGTCCACCGGGGTGCGCTGGGCACCGAGGTCTCCGGTGGCGTCAGCCGCGCCCAGAGTGACGAAAAGCGGGGCGAAATGCTCGGTACCCGGATGTGCGAGTCGGCCGGCCGGGGAGGCGTGTTCGAAGTCGAGGAGGGCATCGACGTCACCGGCGGCCAGCGCCTCTCGGCCCCAGGCGTCGAACTCGGCCGACCAGGTGGGCACCCCGGGGCCGGAATGCCGCAGGGCGGCCAGATTGTGGGTGAAGAAGCCGCTGCCGACGATCAGGACCCCTTCGTCGCGCAGCGGGGCGAGCCTGCGGCCGAGGTCCATCAGCCGGCGCGGATCCAGGGTGGGCATGGAGACCTGGAGCACCGGAACGTCCGCCGCGGGGAACATCTCGACCAGCGGGACGTAGGCACCATGGTCGAGCCCGCGGTCCGGGATGTCCTGGACCGGGGTACCGGGCGCGCGCAGCAGGGCACGGACGGACCGGGCGAGCTCCGGGGCGCCCGGGGCGTCGTACCGGACCCGGTAGTAGTGCTCGGGGAAGCCCCAGAAGTCGTAGACCAGCGGGACCTGCTCGGTGGCGCCGAGGGCGAGCGGGGCCTCCTCCCAGTGGGCGGAGACCATCAGGATCGCCCGGGGGCGGGGCAGCCCGGCGGACCAGGCGGCCAGCTGGCCCGGCCAGACGGGGTCGTCGGCCAGCGGGGGCGCGCCGTGACTCAGGTACAGCACCGGCATACGGCCGGGAGCGGGCGTGGTCATGACGGCAGCACTCCTTCCCATGTCCACATCGACGTTCCGATCGGTGTTCAAATTCGAACCATTACCTGGACTCTAGGTTGTGATTCGAATTTGAACAAGCTGCCGTAGTCTGGACCCATGGCTGAGACGAGATGGCTGGACGAGGAAGAGATGCGCGCCTGGAAGGGCTTCCTGGCGGCTTCCGCGCTGCTGGGCCGGCGGCTGGACCAGCAGCTCCGGGTGGACTCCGACCTCTCGCACCCGCAGTACGAGATCCTCGTCCGGCTGTCCGCCGCGCCCGACGGGGAGCTGCGCATGACGGAGCTCGCCGACGCCCTGATCAACACCAAGAGCGGCCTCACCTATCAGGTGACCCAGCTGGAGAAGGCCGGGCTGGTGCGCCGCCGGACCTGCCCCTCCGACGTGCGCGGGGTCTTCGCCGTGCTCACCGAGGCGGGCCGGGAGCGGCTGGTGGAGGCGGCGCCCGGGCATGTGGCGACGGTGCGGAACCTGCTGATCGACGTCCTGAGCCCGGAGCAGCTCACCGCGATCGCCGACGGCCTGGGCGAGGTCACCCGCCGCCTCCGCGACCGCACCGAGTCCGAGTGAGAGGATTTCCCGGAAGAATCTTCCCGGGATCTGTCGATCCGGGCCGACGCCGTTCGACGCAAGGGTGAAAGGCGGGGAACGGCCCCGCCCTCACGACCGAGGAGTCACCATGCCGCGCTTTCTGACGATGGTCCGCGTCGACGAGCAGAACCTGCCCGCCGAGGGCCCCGGCCCCGAGTTCGAGGAACGGATGGGCGCCCTCTTCGAGGAGATCACCAAGGCCGGGGTCATGCTGGACACGGCCGGCCTCACGCCGACCTCCGAGGCCACCCGGGTCACCTGGTCCGGCGGCCGGATCGGCTTCACGGACGGACCGTTCACCGAGACCAAGGAGGTCGTGGGCGGCTACTCGCTGATCCAGGCCAAGGACAAGGCCGAGGCGGTGGAGTGGGCCAAGCGGTTCCTGGAGATCCACCCCGCGGAGTGGAACGTGACCTGCGAGGTCCGCGAGATCGTGGAGGGCTGACCGGTCGTATGACGGCACCCGGCCCGGCCGCGGCGGTGGAGGCGGTCTACCGGATCGAGTCGGCGCGGATCATCGCCGGTGTCACCCGCATCGTGCGGGACGTGGGCATCGCCGAGGAACTCGCGCAGGACGCGCTGGTCGCCGCCCTGGAGCAGTGGCCGCAGTCGGGTGTCCCGGATCGCCCGGGCGCCTGGCTGATGGCCACGGCCAGGCACCGGGCGATCGATCTGGTGCGCCGCAAGGAGACGTACGCGCGCAAGCTGGCGGAGGTGGGGCGGGCGCTGGAGGACGTGCCCCCGCCCGGCCCGGCCGACATCGACGGCATCGGCGACCCCGACCACATCGATGACGACCTGCTGCGGCTGATCTTCACCGCCTGCCATCCGGTGCTGCCCACCGAGGGCCGGATCGCCCTCACCCTGCGGCTGCTCGGCGGGCTGACCACACCGGAGATCGCCCGGGCGTTCCTGGTCCCGGAGCCCACGGTGGCCCAGCGCATCGTCCGGGCGAAGCGGTCCCTGGCCCGCTCCGGAGTGCCGTTCGAGGTCCCGTACGGCGCCGACCGGGCCGGCCGGCTGTCCTCCGTGCTCGAGGTCGTCTATCTGATCTTCAACGAGGGCTACTCCGCCACAGCCGGAGACGACCTGCTGCGGCCGGCCCTCTGCGAGGACGCGCTCCGCCTGGCCCGCGTCCTGGCCGGGCTGATGCCCGCGGAGCCGGAGGTACACGGCCTCGCCGCGCTGCTGGAGTTCCAGGCCTCGCGCACGGCCGCGCGCACCGGTCCGGACGGCGGGCTGGTGCTGCTCGCGGACCAGAACCGGGCCAGGTGGAACCGGCTGTTCATCCGGCGGGGCATGGACGCGCTGGCCCGGGCGGGCAGTGGACCGTACGCCGTGCAGGCGGCCATTGCCGGCTGCCATGCGGCGGCGGTCCGCTACGAGGACACCGACTGGGCGATGATCGCCACGCTGTACGGGCGCCTGGTGCAGCTGGTGCCCTCCCCCGTGGTCGAGCTGAACCGCGCCGTGGCGGTCTCCATGGCGGAGGGCCCCGAGGCCGGGCTGAAACTGGTGAACGCCGTTGCCGGGGAACCGGCCCTGCAGGGCTACCACTTGCTGCCCAGCGTGCGGGGCGATCTGCTGGAGCGCCTCGGGCGGGGCCCGGAGGCGAGCACGGAGTTCGAGCGGGCGGCCTCCCTCACCCGCAACGCGCGGGAGCGGGCCCTGCTGCTGGACCGGGCCGCCCGGGCCACCGGCCCGGACACCACCTGACAAAGCACTCCTAGGGCACGGCGGTCCGGCCGAGTTGCCAGCCGCTGAAGCGGGCCGTGCCGCGGGCGCCGTTGCCGGCGTTGCCTGCGGTCATGAAGAGGCCGGCGTCCTGGGTGGCCGCGGCGCCCGGGACGGAGACGGTGGCGATGGTCTGCCAGGTGCGGCCCTCGTCCGTGGAGCAGGTCCCGGTGAAGGAGCCGCCCGGGTGCTTGGTGAGCTCCAGCAGGGCGGGCGCCTTGAGGCCGGTGATGCGGTGCAGGGAGTCCAGGGTGCCGTCGCCGTCGCTGTCCCAGGACAGGACGATGCCCTGGGCCGGGGTGACGGCCAGGGTGAGGAGCCCGGGGGATCCCTGACGGGCGAGGTGGTTGCGGACCGCGATGCCGGCCCGGGCCCAGCCCCCGGTGGAATCCTGGGCGTCCACCCGCAGCCGGATGACCGTCCCTTCGGTGAGGACGGCCTCTCGGTACGCGGTCCCGAACTGCGCGACGCGCCGCCACAGGTCCTCGCCGCCGCCGCTGATCGCGAACCGGTCGCCGGTCTGCCCGAACAGGGCCGCGTTGGTGGTGTGGGTCCGCCAGCCCTCGCCGAGCGGGCCGGCGAGCACCAGGTTGGCCCGCTGGGTGACGGTGACCGGGTCGCGGCCGGCCGTCCCGTACCGGGTGACGAGGGTGTACGGGACGGGTTGCAGGGGTTCGGTGAGGGGCACGGCGGGGGCGGTGACCTGCCACCTCACCCGGGCGCTGCCGCCGGCCTCGACGTCCGGCAGGGAGGTGGCTCCGAGGGCGGTGGCCTCGAGGCCGGTGAGGGTGAACCCGACCGGTCCGGTGGCGTTCAGGCCGTTGTGGTTGCGGAAGGCCGCGGTGAGGGTGGCGGTGCCGCCGGGGCTGAGGGTCGGCGGTTGCAGGGTGAGGGCGGTGAACGCCTGGTACGGGGCCTCGGCCAGGGTGTCGTACACCCTGCGGGCGGTGCGGTACGGGTCCCCGGTCGGCCGGACCGGGTGGCTGCGCGTCCGCTCCGTGGTCCAGGTCTCCTCGCGCGGGTAGAAGTCGAAGGCGGCGGGGGTGCGCTGCCCGGCCAGGGCCTCGGCGTGCTCCTGCAGGAACTCCTCCCACAGGGGCAGGTGGAGGTCGCCGATCAGGCCGTGCCAGTCCCGGCCCGCGTAGTTGTTCAGGGTGACGGCTGCGGGCCGGCCGGCCCAGGTGGTGATCAGGACGCGGGCGGTGCGTTCGAGTTCCACGGCTTCGGCCGGGCTGCCGGCCTGCCGTTTGGCGGCCTCCAGCCAGGGCCCCAGGAGGAAGTTCCGGTGGCAGCCGGCCACGGTGTCGCTGAGCCGCATCAGCTTCAGCCAGAGCGCGGACAGGGCCCGGAAGGTGTCGGCGTCCCGGCTGAGCCAGGCGGCGCGCAGGGACGGGTGGAGGGTGCGGGAGCGGTTGGCGAGGGCCTGGCGGGTCAGGTCGGTGAGGTCGTGCCGGTAGGTGTCGGAGTCGCGCAGCGCGGGCGGGACCTGGAGCAGGGCGGCGAAGGCCCGGTCGAAGCCGGCCTGGTCGAACATGGTGCCGGAGGAGGAGAAGAGGCGGGGGCGGCGGGTGAAGAGCGAGTCGTGGGGGCGGCCGTCCCGGCCGGTCAGCCGGTAGGCGGTGGCGGCGAGTTCGGCGAACGCGGTCCGGGCGGCGGGGTCCTCGGCCCCGTAACGGAACGCGGCGTAGCCCTCGAACCATGCGGTCCGGTCCACCGTCTCCTTCCGCCAGGCGAGTTCGCTGAACAGCTCGAAGGCGGCGGGGTCCCGGCCGCTGGCCTCCGGCATGTAGGCGGTGCCGGTGAGGGCGCTGCCGGGCTTGTCGCGCCAGGTGGGAAACTTGCGCACCCACCGGTCGGTGTTGGCGCCGAGGGTGGTGCGACCGCCGAAGTTGGGGATCGTGCCGAAGGCGTACGGGGTGCCGCCCCAGTCGCGGTCCCGGTCGGTGACGGTGTCCAGGTCGGAGATCCCGTCGACGATGAAGAGGCGGCGGCGGTCGACGGCGTCGAGGAGTTCCGGGAGCGGGTTGTGCTGCCAGCCCAGCAGCACCCAGGTGGCGCCGGGGTGGGCGGTCTGCAGGGTGCGTTCCACGGCGCGAGCGGCAGCCGCGACCGGTACGTCGCCGGGGCTGCCGCCCTCGTGCAGCAGGTCCATCTTGAAGTGGCGGGCCTCGCCGAGGAGTTCGCGCTGGTGCCGGTAGAAGGAGGCGGCGACTTCGGCGAACGGCGGGGTGCGGGGGTCGAGCCAGTCGGGGCGGGGCAGCCCGCACCAGCTGCCCTGCGGGACCACCCGGGCGGTGGGGTTGCGGGTCATGAAGCCGTCCGGGACGGTGCCGAACCAGCCGGGCAGCACCGGGGACATGCCGTAGGCGCGCAGCCGGTCGGTGATCCGCCGGCCGAGGGCGGCGCGGCGGGCGAGGAGCCCGGCGGAGACCGGGCCGCCGTAGCCGCTGAGGTTCTGCAGCAGCCACCAGGGCTGGTGGGAGGGGGCGGGCAGCCAGGCGCGGGCCTCGGCGTCGGTGTAGCCGAACTCCATCAGGACCCGGTGGTAGACGGCTTCCTGGCCGACGGTGACCAGGACTTGGTTGCAGCCGTGCAGGGCCAGGTCGTCGATCAGGCGTTCCCAGTGGGCCCAGTCGGCGTACGGGCCGGTGTAGCCGTCGTGGGTGTCGTTGAGGGCGAACCGGTGCGGGACGGTGGCGGACCGCTCCAGCGGCCGGTCGGGGGCGGGCAGTACGTCGGGCAGGTCGAGCCGGCTGCCGGCCCAGGAAAGGTGGGCCCGGCAGACGTACTTGAGGTACCAGTGGACGGCCGTGAGCAGCACGGCCGGGCCGGTTGCGGTGACTTCGATCCGGCCGTCGGTGCCGGTGACCTTGAACCGGTCCGGTCCGGTGCCGGCGGGTACGGTGCGCAGCACGAACTGGGCGGCGTGCCGGGGCAGCAGCCGGTGGAGGGCCTCGTGGGCGGCGGCGGTACCGGGGCCGCCGCGGTCGGGGGCTGCGGTTTCGGGGGCGGGGGCGGGTAGGGGGGCCGCCGCGGCCGGGGGCGGGTCGCCCGGGAGTCCGGCGGCGAGTCCCACCGCCCCGGCCGCTCCGAGAACGGCACGCCTCGACAGCATGTCCATCTGTGTGCTCCGTGGTACTGGGTGACAACGGACACCTGCGCAGCGCAGGTTATGGCCTGGACCGGCCCGAGTACGGCAGGGACACGGAGGACGCCGGGGGAAGGGGCTGGAACGGGGTGGTCCGGGGCGGGCGTTCGGCCGGACGGCTGGATGGTGCGGCCGACCCCGGACCGGTTGGGCGGCCGGGCGGGGCCGGGGCTGCGCGTAATGGGGTCATGGGTGTGCAGCGGCGGCAGGTGGTGCGGGGCGCGCTGGCGGCAGCGGCGGGTCTGTGGCCGGGCTCCCGGCGCGGGCCGGACTACCGGGCGCTCGGGGCGGCCCTGGACGGGCGGCTGGTGGTCGCCGGGGATGCCGATTACCCGATGGCGCGGCAGCTGTACCAGCCGCGGTACGACCGGATCGCGCCCGGGGCGGTGGCCTATCCGGCGCACGACGGGGACGTGGCGGTGTGCCTGGAGTTCGCCCGCCGGTCCGGGGTGGCGGTGGTGGCCCGCGGCGGCGGGCACGGCTATGCGGGCTGGGCGGTCTGCCCCGGGCTGGTGGTGGACGTGGGGGCGATGGCGGAGGTGATTCCGGGGAGCGGTGAAGTGCGGGTCGGGGCGGGGGCGCGGCTGGGCGGGGTGCATGCGGCGC
This sequence comes from Streptomyces sp. NPDC002054, assembly GCF_040296685.1. Lineage (NCBI taxonomy): Bacteria > Bacillati > Actinomycetota > Actinomycetes > Kitasatosporales > Streptomycetaceae > Streptomyces > Streptomyces sp. NPDC002054. The sequence continues at coordinate 152,423 of NZ_JBEOXT010000016.1, read as the reverse complement.
TGGCCGGCCGGGGGCTGGGGATTCCGGCCGGGCTGTGTCCGACGGTGGGGATCGCGGGGCTGGCCCTGGGCGGCGGTCTCGGGGTGGGCAGCCGGGCGTACGGGGCCACCAGTGACCGGCTGACGGGGGCGCGGGTGGTCACCGCCGACGGGATCGCGCGCGAGGTGGACGCCCGGCAGGAGCCGGAGTTGTTCTGGGCGCTGCGGGGCGGTGGCGGCGGGAACTTCGGGGTGGTCACCGAGTTCCGGTTCCGCACCCATGCCGTCGCGGCCTGCGGTGTCGCGGAGCTGGGCTGGGAGGCGCGGAACTCGGCCGCGGTGCTGGCCGGCTGGCAGCGCTGGCTCGGTGCGCTGCCCGATCCGCTGTGGAGCCAGGTCGAGTTCGTGCTCGACGGGCCGGCGGTGCCGGGGCCCGCCGTACGGATCGTGGCGCTGGACGGGCGCCGGGAGCTGGACCGCGAGGTGGCGCGGCTGATCGGCCTGGTGGGGGCGCAGCCGCGGAGCCACCATGCGGTGGAGCGCGGGTACGGGGACACCATGCGGGCCCTGTCGGGCTGCCTGGACCTGTCCCCCGCCGAGTGCCGGCTCCCCGGCGGGCTGCCGGGCCGGGATCCGCAGGGCCGGCTGGAGCGGGAGGACTACACGGCCCGGTCCGACTTCTGGGCGGCGGGCGGCCTGTCGGCGCCCGCCGTCGAGGAGGTGCTGGCCGCGCTGGGCCGGTATGCGGCGGAGGTGCCGGCCGGCGGGCGCGGGGTGGTGCAGTTCGACGGGGTCTGCGGGGGTGCCCTCAACCGGGTGGCGGCCGGCGCCACCGCCTTCGTGCACCGGGACAGCGCCTTTCTCGGGCAGTACCTGGTGTACTGGCCGCCCGGGGCGGCCCGGGCGGAGGTGCTGCGGCACGAGGGCTGGCTGGACCGGCTGTGGCAGCGGCTGCGGCCCTGGGCGAGCGGCCGGGCCTACCAGAACTACGCCGATCCGAAGCTCACCGGCTGGGCCCGGGCGTACTACGGGCCGAACCTGCCCCGGCTGGAGCAGGTCAAGCGCGTCTACGATCCGGGCCGGCTGTTCAGCTTCCCGCAGGCGGTGCCGGGTGGGAGCGCAGGGCGGCGCGCAGCCGTCCGGCCTGGGTGACCAGCCGGGTCCGGCCGCCCCGGTCCGCGGTCGCGGCGAGCCCGGCGGGTTCGGGGCCCTGGACCCGGCAGTGCTCCACGCAGTCGGCGGCGACCTCGAGGAGTTCCCCGGCGGCGGCTGCCTGGAGGCTGCCGTCGAGCGCGGCGGTCAGCGCGGTGGCCAGCACGGCCCAGGTGGTGGCGTACGCGCCGGTCGCGGCGGCGGTGCGGAGGGAGTCGGCGAGCCGGTTGGGCTTGACGGTGCCCTGGGTGAGCAGTTCGGTGAGGTCGGTGCCGAGGCGTACGGGGTCGAGTTCCTCCCGGGCTGCGAGGGTGAGCAGGGCGTCCACGGCGGCCAGCCGGTCCTCGGGGTAGCGGGCGCCGAGTGCGGTGGCGACCGCCAGGTGCAGGGCCTGGCCGGCCGGGCCGCCGGCTTCGGCCAGCCGGGCCAGCGCCTCCACCGCCCCGCGGTCGTCGTAGCCGGCGGCGCAGGCGGCGAGTTCCGGGAGGAGCCAGGCGGCCAGGGTCTCCCGGTCCTCGGGCAGTACCGCGAGGTCGGCCGGGGAGGGCCGCCACCAGCAGCTGATCAGACCGGTGCGGGGCCGCCCGAGGGCGTGGAACTCCTCGGGGAACTGGGGCTGGGCGAAGGGGCGTTCGCCGGTGTCCAGCGCGAGGTGCGGGACGTCGAATCCGCTGTTGCCGAACGTGTATCCGAACCGGTGGTCCCTGGGTACGACGGTGGAGCGGATCAGGGTGGGCGGTGCGCCCTCGGTGCCGAGCCAGGCGGCGAGCCGGTCGCCCTCGCGGGTGCCGAGTGCGGTGGCCGCGGGTGCAGCGGCCGGGTCCCGGCGGACCCGGAACAGAGCCTGGGCGAAGTCGGCGGCGGCAGGGGTGATGCCGAGGCGGTGGTAGGCGGCGAGCCGGCGGATCAGCTCCTCCGGATCGATGGAGCCGGTCTCCCACACCGGGGTGGCCAGCAGGAACGGCAGCGGGGCGGACCCGATGCGGTGGGCGGCCTCGCGCAGCCGGCGGACCGGCACCCGCTCCAGGGCGACATGGGCGCAGTGCTTGTGGAACTCCGGGAGCGACGCGCCGTGGTGATTGCGCCGCCGGGTCCGGGGGGCGGCCCGGTCCAGGACGGCGGCGGCGACGAGTTCCAGACCGGTCAGGCGGTCGGCGGCATGCGGCTCCCCGTCGAGCCACCAGCGGTCCGCGAGCGCGGGGCGCAGTGCCTCGGCCAGTTCGGTACGGTCCCGGTGGGCGCGGCGGACCAGCCCGTCGAGGGCGCGTTCGAACTCGGCGACGGTCGCGGTGCGCGAGTTGACCACGGCTGCGACGAGTTCCACGGTCTCGGCGACCGTGTCGGGGGACGGCGCGAGGCGGGCGGGGACGGGGCGCGGGGGCAGTGTCTCCCGGTAGGGCTCGGTGTCCTCGGCGGGGGCGGTGGCGCCGAGCAGTTCACCGGCCAGGGTCCGGTGTACGGGGCTGAGCAGCGCGGCGGCGTCGGCGAGTTCGGCGCGCAGCATCTCGTCCCCGTGGAGGTGGGCGGCGGCCAGCTTCAGGGCGCGTTCCTGGATGTCGGTGTCCGGGTGGCCGAAGACTCCGGCGAGCACCGGCAGCAGTTCGGCGGCGGCGGTCCGCTCGCGGCGCAGGATCCGGCCCAGCAGCACCAGTTGGGCGCGGACGAGCTTCTTCTCCGGGCGGAACAGTGCGGCCTGGGACATCTCGGCGAGCAGGCCGGTGTCGAGCTGTCCGGCCTCGGCCAGCCGTGCGAGGATCTGCTGGGCGTGGCCGGCGACGGCCGAGGGGGCGTCGGAGGCCAGGGCGAGCCAGTCGGCGGTCCGCTCCCGTTCCTCGTCCGCGGTGGGGTTCAGCCGCTGGAGCAGGACGAGGTAGTACTTGAGGTCGGTGGCCTTTCCGCCGCGGAGCAGGCGGCCGGTGCAGCCGTCGATCAGGGTGGCGCGGTCCACGGTGCCGTCCTCGGCGAGGGCGGCCAGCGCGGCGGGCCAGTGCTCGGGGTTGTCCGGCTCGAACCGCCAGGAGAAGGCGGCAACCGGTTCCGCGGTCTCGAAGAGGCGGGGCACGAGGTCCGTCACGTGCGGGTCGCGGCGCAGGGCGGCGGCGAGGGGGACGGACGGGCCGCGCCCGGCACGGTGGTGGGTCGGGCCGCCGACGGCGAGCGCCCAGCCTTCGACATAGCCGTCGGTGAGCGGGGCGGGGCAGTCGGCCAGCCGGACGAGTTCGCTGATCAGGGGGTAGTCCTGGCGGGCGGTGGCGGTCCGGCCGGCCAGCCGGTGGGCGAGGTCGCCGAGCCACTGCGGGTCACGGCCGGAGAGCAGGTCGAGCAGGGTGTCGTACGGGAGGTCCTGCCAGGTGCGCAGGTCGCGGGCGCCGATCCAGGCGGCGGCAGCCGCGGCTCCGGTGTGGCAGCCGGTTCCGGCGATGAGCAGGGCCCGGCCGCGGACGTCCCGGTCCTGCCAGCGGCTCCAGTCCCAGCCGCGCATCTCGCGGCGCAGTTCCTTCAGTTCGGCGAGCAGCTCGCGGCGCTGGGTGCGGTCGAGGTCCTTGAGGAGGCCGGGGATCTCGGCGGTGCGGCCGTCGCGGACGGCTTCGAGGACGGCGTTCATCGGGTGGCTCCGGTCATGGCGGCAGTGGTCAGGGTGTTCGTGGCGGCGGCGCGCTGGGCCATGCGGGTGGCGAGGGCGTGCTTGCAGGGGCCGCGGCGGCCCCGGTAGTCGGCCCACCACTGGCAGGTGCAGCCGAGTGCGCCGCCGGATTCGCGGACCTGGTAGCGGCGTTCGCCGGAGGTGACGACGGCGGTGCCGGTGCCGCCGGATCCGGTGAGGTCGACCGCTCCGGCGTCCAGCAGGGCGCGGGCCGCGGTCAGCCGCGGGTTGTGCCGTTCGGCACGCCGGGCGTCGTAGGGGAGTTCGCGGTGGAAGTAGGCGGCGTCGGCGATGTCGTACCCGACCCGGCCGGCCGTGCCGAGGCGGGCGAGGGCGGCCCGGACCCGGGGCACCGGAAGACCGGACTGTTCGGCCAGCTCGGCCGGGTCGATCCGCGGTTCCCAGGCGAGCAGGACCGAGATCAGCTCGGCGTCGGCGGCGGCCTCGTCGGTGGCGAGGGCCTCCAGGACCCCGCCCTCGCCGGAGAATCCGCGGTCGGCCTCCGGGGAGAGGGTGAGGGTGAGCCGCATGCCGGGCAGGGTGAGCTCCCAGGCGCTCGCGGTGGGCAGGGCACCGTCCGGGGCCGGCCCGTACACGCGCAGGCCGGTGGCGTGCCGGAGCACCTGCTGGAGGGCGGCCAGGCGTTCCGGCCCGGGCAGGCAGACCGCGCCGGGGACCGGACGGGTGGTGGGCCGCAGGGTGCGGCCGGCCGGGACCACCCACATCGGGCCGCCTGCGGAGCCGCCGCCCGGCGCGGTGCGCGGGAGCGAGCGGAGGAACCGTACGGCCTCGGCGGCGGGCAGTTCGGCGCGCAGGTCGAATCCGGTGGTGGCGACCTGGGATTCGGCGAAGCCGCGGAGCCAGCGGTCGGGCAGCGGCACCTTCTTCTCCACCACCGGCCCGTCCAGGGTGGTCACCGCCATCTCGTCCGGGCCGACCCGCAGGTGCAGCGGGTCGTTCCCGGTCAGCCGGGACAGCGCCGCGCGCAGTGGGTGGTTGACGTCCACGTTGGTGGTGCCGTGCCCGGTGTCGGCGCCGCGCAGGCCCTCGGGCAGCACATCGAGCCGGGCGTACACCCCGCAGCAGCCGGAGAAGGATTCAAAGCGCAGCCGGTCGCCGTTGCCGGTGACCACCGGGTCGAGGGAGGCGCGCAGGGTGCGCCGGTAGTAGCGGGCGGCGGCCACGTCGGCGACCGCGAGCAGGGCGCGGGCCGCGGCCTGAGGCTCGCTCAGGAACCCGGCGAAGAACCGGGGATGGGCCTCCGGCCCGACGGGGGTGAGGCCGCCCGCGGTCTCCAGGCCGAGGGCCCGGCCGGCGCCGGAGGAGGTCAGGGCGGACGGGCGGGCATAGGCGAAGGTGTGAGCGGTTCGCGTCATGTCCCGGAACGCTAGGCGGGGGCTCTGACAATGCCGTTCCCGGCTTCCGCCGGGTGTCCGAGGACAGTCGGCCCGGAGTCCGGCGGAGCGCGGGGGCACGGCGTGGGGTCAGGCCGGCCGTGCCATGGCGCTGTACCGGGCTCCGCCGGTGACGGCGTTTGCGTTCGGGACAGCTGCACCGGGCAGGGCCGCGTGCGGATCACGCGCGGCCCGCGTGCGGCCCGACCGCCGGCTCCGTCAGATGGCCGAGGACCGCATTGGGTTGGGGAGGGGGAGGTAGCGCGCCGATGCGCCGTTCGCGCCGGTCCAGCGGAGCAGCAGATTGGCCTTTCCAGGCAGGTCGATGGCGTTCGGCAGCTCCCGGGCCTCCGGGAGCCCGTACGCCGCCGCGCACCGCAGCAGTTCACGGCGTACGGCGGGCCACAGCGACCCAGCCACCCCCCGGTGCCGTGCACCGATTGCAGATGCGATTTCCGTCACGTTGTTGACGAGGAGGCAGTAGACCAGCCGCTGCCAGCCGGCCGCGCGGCTCACCTCGGGCACCCGCTTGACCCCCTCCGCGTCGCGGAACAGCGCCTGCACCGGCAGGCCGGCCGGGTCCAGGGCGATCACCGTGTTCTGCAGATGGGCTTCCAGCACGATGCCCTCGTGGGCGAACAGGTCCAGCACCGGTGGAATCACCGCGCGCAGGTACGCCACCCACCAGCCGACCGGGTCGGCGAGGTCGTCCAGCGGACCGCCGGTGAAGCCCTCGGCGAGCGAGGCGGCCAGCAGCGGGGTTGTGCCGGGGACCAGGCGCCCGGCCAGTCCGTCCCGGACGAGGACGGCCAGCTCCTCGAAGGCGAAGCCCGCGGTCCGGTAGCCGCGGTCGCTCAGCCAGCCGGCAACGGCGCCCGGACGGGCGGCGAACGCGGCCTCGACGGCCGCATCCGTGTCGCGCAGTTTCAGCAGGTCGTGCCGCCACAGCCGGCGCACGTCGTTGGTGATCCGGACATCGAGGCTGAACTTGACGAACAGATCGGCGGCCCCGTCCCGGCCCGGCACATGGACGGTCCGCACCGAGGCGGTGGGCCACACCGGGAGCCGGGTCCGCCCGAGCCGAAGCAGTCGGCCGTCCTCGAACGCGGCCCGCACGGCCGGGGTGGCCGCGATCAGCTCGAGCTGCCACGGGTGGGCGGGCAGCAGCCGGTAGCCGGGCGGGGCGGCCGGGCCGTCCAGCAGCGCCGCGAGTGCGTCGACCGACGCGGCGGCCCGCTCGCCGCCCTCTTCCACCGCGTCCTCCGCGCGCACCGCGAGGAACTCCAGCGGGAAGCTCGCGTACGCCTCGGGTGCGTACGGCAGCCAGCTTCGGGCCGGTCCACCGCCGCGGGTCTTCGGCGCGGGGTGGCAGGGATGCCCCATGAGCAGGGACTGCTCGGAGCGCAGGTACGGGTCCGCGGGCGGCCGGGCCGCCTCCCGGGCGGCCAGCAGCGCGGCCACCACATCGCGGCTGTCGGCCATCTCCGCCGGCAGTTCGTCGTTGGCGATTCCGGTGCTGCGGCGCAGCTCCTCGGCGGTGAGTTTGACCAGCTCGGCGTGGCCGAGCGGCTGCCAGCCGGCGGCGGTGCGCAGTTCCGGCCGAACCGGCCGGCGCCCGCCGGTGGCCCGGAGCAGCCGACCGCTGCCGAGCAGCCGGTGAACCCTGCCGCCGCCGCTGCTGCCGCGGCCGTCGCGGCCGTCGCTGCCGTCGAGCGGTTCGGCCGCCTCCTGGAGCAGACAGTTCAGGAGCGGCACGGTGGCATACGCGTCAGCGGCGTCGGAGATGTGGTTCACGGATTCCTAGTATGCGTGGTGAGAGCGACCGAAGCGGAAGCGGGTACACGAACATGGATGACCGGTACGTCTCGGCCTCGTCGGCCGAGGATGCGATCGCCGGCGAGCTGGCCGCCGTACGCCCGGATCTGATCCCGGATTACCGGGCTGCCCTGCCCGGCGCACGGGCCGCGGTGCTGACCCGGCTGTGGCGGGGGCTGGCCATCGACCCGCTGCCCTGGGTGGTGCGGCGGGAGAGCGGTGCGGCCGGCCTGACGATGCATCTGACCGGCGGGTTCCGGCTGCGGGGGCCGCACCCGGATCCGTATGCGACGGCGCCGTACGTGACGGGAGTGGAGCTGGACGGGCAGGAGTTCCGGCAGGCGGGCGCGCTGGTGCGGGCGCTGAGGCTGCCGTACGCGACCGGGTTCGCCGAGGAGCTCGACCACAGCACGGCTTCGCTGGCGCTGTCCCGGGCCGGTTCCGCGGGCGGCGGCCGGCCGGCGCCGGAGGCCGGGTGGGAGTGGGAGCAGCGGGTGGTCGACGGCCACCCCTACCACCCCAACTGCCGTTCCCGGCCCGGGTTTTCGGTGGCCGAGCAGTTGGCCTACGCGCCCGAGCATGGGGCGGTGGTGGAGCTCGGGCTGGCGGCCGTACCGGCGGACGGGAGCCTGGTGACCGGAGACTGGCCGGAGGCGCTGCGGGACGGGAACCGGCTGCTGATCCCGGTGCATCCGTGGCAGGCTGCACACGTGCTGAAGTCTCCCCCGGACGGGCCGGGGAACATCGCCGCGCACCCCCTGATGTCCCTGCGGACCCTCGCCCCGGCAGCCGGCGCCTGGCCGGGCGCGGGTTCGGGAACGGCGGCCGGGCCCGCCCCGCATATCAAGACCGCGCTGAGCAGCCGGCTGACCTCTTCGGTCCGGGACATCTCGGTGTACTCCGTCGAAACGGCCGCGGCGGTCTCGGAGTTCGCCCGGACCCTGTCCGAACGGCTGGACGGGCAGCTGCACTTCACCCGGACCCTGGGGGCGGCCACCGCGCACAGCCCGGATCTGGCGGCGGTGCTGCGCGAGGCGCCCGAGGTGTACGCGGATGCCGCCGCGGGTGAGCGGGTGGTTCCGGTGGGGGCGCTGGAGGCGGCCGGCCTGACCCGCTCCCCCGGCTGGCTGAACCGGTTCGCCCCGCTGGCCCTGTCGGTGTGCCTGCGGGTGCTGGAGCTGGGCGTGGCGCTGGAGGCGCACGGCCAGAACCTGCTGGTGGTGCTCTCCGCCGAGGGCGAGCCGCTGCGGCTGGTGTACCGCGACCTGGCCGACGTACGGATCAGCCCGGCGCGGCTGGCGCGGCACGGCCTGCCGGTGCCGCCGGTGGCCGGGCGGCTGATCACGGACGACGAGACGACGCTGCGGCGGAAGCTGTTCGGCTCACTGCTGACCGGGGCGCTGGGGGCCGCGGCGGGTTCGGCTGCGGCCTTCGCGGAGGTCCTCGCCGCCGCCACGGACGGGCTGCCGGCCACCGAGGACAGCCGGGCGGTGCTGGCCGGGCCGCTGCCCACGAAGGCGCTGACCCTGATGCGGCTGAGTCCCGGGGTGACGGGTGATCAGTGGACCACGGTGCCCCAGCCGTCGGGCTGAGCGGGCGGGCCCGCCGTGTCCCGCTGCCGGCAGGAGGCGGGACACGGTTGGGCGGGACGTCAGCGGCGGCGCTGGGCCACGATCGCGCGGGTGACGATCGGCGGCAGCAGGTCCTTGGCCAGCTTCTTGACCTTGGACTGCGGGCGGCGCACCGGGGCGGGGGCCGGCTTGGCGGCCTTCGGCGCGGGGGCCGGGGCGGGCGCCGGAGCCGGCTCGGGGGCCTTGTAGCGGGACTGCGGGAGGGCCGGGGCGATGGCGTGCTGGCCGCCGATGCGGATCAGCGGGGCGCCGGCCACCTCCTCCACGCCGTGCCACAGGTCCTTGCGGGTCTCGAGCCAGGCCAGCAGTTCCTTGCGGAACGGTTCCGCGTCGCCCCAGGTCGCGTACAGCTTCGTCCCGGTCACACAGATGGCCTGGAGGCCGTCGGCGGCGACCGCGCCCCAGACGGCTGCGGCCACGCCCGGGCAGTGCTCGGAACGGTAGTCGTCGAAGACGACGACCGCGCCCGGGGCCCCGACGACCTTGGAGGCCGCGATGTCCCCGTGCACGTGCTCGTAGAGGTGGGAGGCGTCGATGTGGATGAACCGGCAGCTCGCCTCGCGGACCTTCTCCGGGACCACGTAGGTCGGAGCCATGATCACGGTCGGCAGCTCGTCGTGGAAGGCGAGGTAGTTGGCCTCGAACGCCCGCCGGGTGAGCGTGGAGTACGACTTCTGCATCTCCTCCACGTTGGACTCGTCCGGCGCCGGCGAGTCGAAGAGGTCACAGATGGTGAACTCCTCGTCCTTCTGCAGGTAACTGCCCAGGAAGATGGCGCTCTTCCCCATGTAAGCGCCCATCTCCAGCAGGTTCCCGCCCTGCGCCGGGTCCTCGTTCTGCCTCTTCAGGAACCAGTCGAACAGCAGCTGGTCGACTGCCCAGAACCAGCCTTTGACGTCTTCGAGCTGGGTGGGCGCCGTGAGGGCGGCGGGGGAAGCTTCAGACATGGAGCGGTCGTCCTCCAGGAAAGTGGCAGATCCGCCGCACAGCATCTCTGCACGGGGATCATCAGCACCTCCGACCCTATGCGGGAACGCGCGATGTGCAATGGCTTTGCGTCAACTCTGCCACCTCTATGACGGCATATGACTGTGCTGTAACCGGATGAACACACAGCGCAATGTGATGGGGCGTCGGATGGGCTCACGGGCCCGGTGCCCGGGCCGCCGGCGGGGTCGCGAGGATCAGCGGGGCGCCGGGGCCGGTCGGGATCAACGACCGGCGGGCCCGGGCGTAATTCCCGGCCGGGCGGCCGGGGCCCGTGCCAGCATCGGGCGGGGCCCGGGCGGGGATCGGGCCGGGCCGGAATCGGGAGCGCTGGGGGTTCGGTGAGTCGGTGGCGGGTGCCGTACGGGGAGGAACTGCGGGCGGAGTTGGGGGTTCCGGGTCAGGCGCGGCGGCTCGGGAGCAGTCCGCGGTCGCGGGTGTGGCGGGTGGAGCTGGCCCGCGGGCCGGTGGTGCTGAAGCAGAGCGTCGGCGGGGCGGATGCCGGGCAGCGGTTCGCGCGCGAGGTGGCGGCGCTGCGGCTGGCGGGGCGGCGCGCGCCGGGCGTGGTGCCGGAGCTGCTGGCCGTGGACACGGCCGCGCAGGTGCTCGTACTGGAGTATCTGGAGCACCGGCGGCCCGGCCCGGACTGGATCGTCGGGTACGCGGCGGCACTGGCCCGGCTGCATGCGGCGGGCCAGTGCCCTCAGGCCGGGGCCGCCGGGGTGCTGCCGCGCTGGAAGGGGCCAGGCGAGCAGGATGTGGCGGCTTTCCTCAGGCTGGCGGACCGGCTGGGCGTACCCTGCCCGACCGGGGTGCCGGAGGAGCTGGCGGGGCTGGTGCGGCGGCTGGCCGAAGCCCCGGGGAATGCGCTGCTGCACGGGGACCCGTGCCCGGGCAACGACCTGCACACCGACGACGGGATCAGGTTCGTCGACTTCGAGCAGGCCTCGCTGGGCAGCGGGCTGGTCGAGCTCGCGTACCTGCGGATCGGCTTCCCCACCTGCTGGTGCGTGACGGCTGCCGCGGGTCCGCTTCAGGCGCGGGCCGAGGAGGCGTACCGGCGGGTGTGGCGGGCGGAGACCGGCGTCGAGGTCGACGCGGGCGGCGAGGGCGGCTCGGGGCTCGCCGACGCCTGCGCGGGCTGGCTGGTGCGCGGGGACGCACTGGTGCCGCGGGCCCGCCGGGAGGGCCCGGACCAGCTGGCGCGGATGGTGCGCCGGGACTGGACCTGGGGCACCGCGACGGCCCGCCAGCGGTTGGCACACCGGCTCGGTGTGGTCGCCGGGATGACCGCGGGCACACCCCTGCTCGGCGCGACCTCCCTCCTCTGTACGACGCTGCGCACCCGGATGCTGGAACGCTGGCCGGCACTGCCGCCGGTTCCGGCCGAACGGCAGGAGACGGACGACTAGGGGGGCCTAGCCGCGGACGAGGGACGCCCAGTGCAGCCACAGCGGAAGCAGCAGCAGGGCGGCCACCGAGCTCTTGATCACCAGGGCCGCCGAGAGGTCGACGTCGACGTCGTAGCGCTGGGCGAAGACGAACAGGTTCTGCGGGGTGGGCATGGCCGCGATCAGGACGAGGTAGGCCAGCCAGTCACCGGTCACTCCGAACAGCACCCCGCAGACGGCCCAGGTGAGCAGCGGGAAGGCCAGGCACTTGAACGCGATGATGCCGGCCTCCTCCCACGTGGTGCCGCGCAGGTTCAGGCCCAGTCCGCCGAGGTGCAGGCCGAGGGCGAACAGCGCCACCGGGGAGGCGCTGTCCCCGACGAAGGCGAGGCCGTCCAGGACCGCGCCGGGCACCGGCACGGTCAGCAGGTTCAGCAGCAGACCCGCGTTGCAGGCCAGCACGAGCGGGGTGGCAAGGGAGGCGCCCACGGCGCGCACCACGGCCCGCAGCCCCCGAACGGCGGTGCCCGGCCCGGCGCCCGGGTGCGGGGGCCGGCCCAGTTCCATCACCGTGATGACGACCATGGACAGGACGCAGACCTGGAAGAGCAGCACCGGGAACACCGGCGCCGCCGTCCCGAACACCGTGATGAACACGGGCACGGCGAAGTACGCGGTGTTGACCTGCACCGAGGCCATGATCCGCAGGGCCGCCGCCCGGGGCCCACGGCGGCCGAGCAACCGGGCCGCCAGGCCGACCGCGAGGACGGCCACCGCCGCGGCGGTCGCGTAGCCGAGGATCGCCCGCCACCGGAACAGCGCGCCCAGGTCGCTCGCGTAGATGCTGCCGAACAGGTAGCAGGGGACGGCGAACAGGAAGGCGTAGTCGGCGAAGGCCTTGGAGGTGTCGGCCGGGACCACCTTGCGGCGGGCGAGCAGCACTCCCCCGCCGAAGGCCAGTACCACCGGTATGAGCTTGTCCAACGCCGCCGCCGTCCCCACCCGTTCCGCCCCTGCCCTCGTCACGTCTCGTCTCGCCTGCCGCAGCCCGGACCCTACGCGCGCGCGGATAAAGATCGTCAACGCCGGGTGGTGAGCTATGTTGGAAGCGAGTCGCAGGGAGAAGGAGGCACGACGGTGCCATCGGGGCAGCGGGCACGCGCGCAAGCGGCCGCGATCACACCCAGCGGCCAGGCGCCGGAGTACGAGCGTGCCCCGGCGGACCGGGTCCGTGCGCTGTTCAACGGGCACCGGCTCTCCCCCGGCCAGCGCCGTATCGCCCAGTACCTGATCGACCACCTCACCGAGGCGGCCTTCCTGTCCATCACGGAGCTCGCCGAGCGGGTCGGGGTGAGCCAGCCGTCCGTGACCCGGTTCGCCACCGCGCTCGGGTTCAGCGGCTATCCCGCGCTGCGGGACATGCTCCAGCCGATCGCGCTGAGCGCGGTGGCCGGGACGCCGGAGAGCAGCAAGGAGATCCGCCGCAACGCCCTGCAGGCGGCCGTGGACGCCGAGATCGCCAATCTGGAGAACGTCCGCCGACTGCTCGCGGACACCGACCAGGTACTGGACCTCGGGCGCGAGCTGGCCCGGTCGGTGCCGCTGACGGTGCTCGGCCTGCGGATCTCGGTGTCGCTGGCGCACTACTTCGCCTATGCCGCCCGGCGCATCCATCCCGACGTACGCCTGATCACCGAGGGCGGCAGCGTGGCCTACGACACGCTGATGCAGGCCCGGGCGGCGGGCGGGACCTGGGTGCTGGCCTTCGCCATGCCGCGGCACGCAAAGGAGACCCTGGCCGCCGTACAGGCCGCGCGGAGCGCGGGGCTGCGGGTCGCGCTGATCACGGATCTCACCCTGGGGCCGCTGGTGGACGAGGCGGACGTGGCGCTGACCGCCGGAACCGGATCACGGCTGGTTTTCGACTCCTACGCGGCGCCGGGGATCCTGTCCGCGGCCGTGCTCCAGGCCATGGCGGATGCGGACCCGGAGCGGACGCAGGCCCGGCTCGAGGGCTATGAGCAGGTCGCCGAGCAGCACGGTTTCTTCCTCTGAGGGCGGTTTCGCACCGGATTTCCGCCCCTCCCGGTCGGTTCTGACCGAGGATATTCAGCACCGGCCCAGGCATGAAATTTTTCATACGCTTGCTTACTCGACGGTATATATGTTTACTCAGGCCACACGAACCACTCGGGCCGGCGTTCCTCCTCCTCACGTCGGCCGGACATGCGCCAGATCGGGCCCTCACAGCCCGGACGGCGCGGGCGGCCTCGGTCAACCCCTGGGCCGAGGCCGCCACACCCCTCTCGATCACCGTTCGACCCGTTCGACATCCTTCGGAAGCGACGAGAATGCCTCAGACCGCACAGACGGCACGCATCACGCTCAGCCCGGACTGGCCGCATCAGGTGAAGGCCCCCGGAACGCACGACTGGGAGCGCTCGGCCGCCCGCTGGCTGCGGGACCTGCTGCCGGCCCGTTACTCCGGCTACTCGACCCTCACCCGCCACCCGGTCCTGCTCGCCCGGCACGCCCACCTCCAGGTGCAGCACGAGCTCCGCGCGGTCCGCGTGGCCCTGCACACCAGCCGGCAGGAGCTGCCGGCGCTGGGTGTCGCCGAGGCCGTGATCGAGAACGCGATCCGGATGTACGCCGTAGAGGTCGAGCAGCTGAACCGGCTCGCCCGCGGCATACGCCTGGTCGGCGAGGCGCTCCAGCGCTGAGACAGCCGCCGGAACGCCCCGCGGGCCTGGAACCGCGTCAGAACCGGGTGGACCCGGCGACGGGGAAGCGCTGCTGCTCGGGCGTGACCAGCCCCTCGCGCCGGTCCGCGCCCGGCGCGGTCCGGCAGGTCACGTCGGCGGCGGGCAGCCGGCCGGTGGCCAGGTAGGTGTTGACCGGGGCGTTCGCGCAGGACGCGGGGTCCACCAGGTACACGCCGTGGCCCTCACCGCCGGCCGCCAGCACCATCCGTGAACCCTTGAGCGCGCGGTGCAGGCCCTGACCGCTGACCAGCGGGGTCTGCGAGTCCCACTCGTTCTGCACGGTCAGCACCGGGGCCGCGGTCTTCATCGGGGTGGCCGGCTCCAGCGGGCGCTGCCAGAAGGCACACGGCTTGATGTTGGAGGCGAAGTCCCCGTACAGCGGGTACTTCTTCTTGTCCTTCGCCGCCTCCCTCGCGTACTGCTCGGTGGAGCGGGGCCAGGCGCCGGTGTCCCCGCAGACCACGGCCCAGAAGACGGCCGTCCCGTTGTCGGGGGCCGGTTCGGAAGCGGGGCCGGCGGTCCCGAGCGAAGCCGCTGCGGAGGCCGCTGCGGGCGCCGGCTTGGGGGCCGGCGTCCGCAGCAGGCCGGGCGGCAGGCGCAGGGTGGTCGGCCGGCCCTCGGCCGCCGCCTTCAGGCCGGCGACGGTCTGGGCCGCGGTCTCCGGGGAGAAGAAGAGCGGCCGGGCGGTCCGGATGTCGTCGCCTGTCAGCTTCTGTCCCTCGTACTCGATGGGCTCCCGGTCGGCCCGGGCCACCAGGCCCCAGAAGGTCTGGGACACGGCCTGCGGGGTGCTCCCGAGGTGGAATTCACCGTCGCGTTCGGCCGTCCACCGGGTCCAGCGGGCGAAGGCGGGCTCGGCCTCGGTCGCCCACACCTGGATCATGCCGCGCCAGACCCGCTGCGGGTCCACTCCGCTGTCGAGCACGAACCGGTCGGTCCGGTGCGGGAACATCTGCGTGTAGACGGCGCCGAGGTAGGTCCCGTAGGAGTACCCGAGGTAGGAGATCTTCCGCTCGCCCAGCGCGGCGCGGATGGCGTCCATGTCGCGGGCGGTGTTCCGGGTGGTGATGTGCGGCAGCACCGCACCGGCCTTCGCGCGGCACTTGTCCGCGACCGTGCGCGCCCAGGCCACGTCGGACCGGTACGTCTCCTGGCGGTACGGCCGGTCGATGGTCTGCTCGGCCTCGCTCAGTCCGCAGCTGATCGGGCTGCTGGCGCCGACCCCGCGCGGGGCGAAGCCGATGAGGTCGTACTGGTCGCGGACCTCCTTGGGCATCGTCTCGTGCATCAGCAGCGGCAGGCCGAGCCCGGAGTCGCCCGGGCCGCCCGGATTGAGCAGCAGCACCCCGTGCCGCTTGGCCGGGTTCTCGCTCTTCATCCGGGACAGGGCGAGGTCGATGGTGCGCCCCTGGGGGCGCCGGTAGTCGAGCGGGACCTTGATGGTGGCGCATTCGTAGGCCGGCTGGTCGTCACTGCAGCGGTGCCAGGCGGGCGGGCGCTGCGGACGGTAGGCGTCCGCCGGGTCGGCGGAGGCCTGGGTGGCGGACAGCAGAGGGACGGTGGTGGCGGCGAGGCCGGCGGCGGCGAGCAGGGTGCCGAGGCGTTTCAGGCGCACGAAGAGCCCTTTCTTTCCCTGGAGTTGGGTCCGCGCTTTACCCTGTTGCACCCGGCGGCGGGGCGAATCATTCCGGAGGGTCAATCCGCGTACTCCTCACGAACGAGCCCAATCCGGACGGTTGGCCGACACGCCGACTGCCGGTCCCCGGGGGCCGGACACGACAACACCCCCGGGTCCGCGTGGCGGGCCCGGGGGTGTGTGCGGTGTGCGCTGTCGCGTCAGGCGATGGAGGCCGAGACGATGGCCGCGACCGCGATGTTGCAGGAGGCCGTCACCCAGACCGCGGGGTGCGGGTGCGGGTCGACCACTATGGCGCCGAGCTTGCCGGGGGTCACCAGGTCCACGATCAGGAAGGCCACGGCCATCAGGACGAGACCGAGGACACCGAAGGCGGCCGTGGCGGCCAGGCCCTTGCCGAAGTCGTCGTACGTGGTCCAGATGGAGGTGAAGACGATCCCGCCGATGCCGATCAGCGCCGAGCTCAGCATGACGGCCGCATTCCGGTTGCGGTCCTCCCAGATCTGCCGGCCGAGCTTCCCGGGCGTCAGCACGTCCACCAGGACGATGCCGAGGATCAGCAGCACCAGGCCGAGGGCACCGTAGGCAGAGGTGCGGCCAAGTCCGTTGATGATGTCGCTCATTGAGAAGCCTGTCTCCGGATGTGGGTGGGGCGGGTGAGGATGGGAAGCTGAATCTATCGCACGGATGGCGTAAAGCCGATGGCCGGGGAGGGTGCATGGTGCGGATCCGGGGGGCACGCGCGGCGGAGGCCGAGGCGCTGTCGGCGCTGGTCATGCGCTCGAAGGCGCACTGGGGGTACGACGCTGCCTTCCTGGCCGACTGCGCCGCGGAACTACGGATTCGCGCCGAGGACACCCTCGCCCGGCGGATCACCGTCGCCGAGGACGCGAACGGGTCCGTGCTGGGCGTCGCCTCGCTGGAGGGCGGCCCCGCGGAGGCCGTGCTGGGGCTGCTGTTCGTGGAACCGGCGGCGCTCGGACGGGGGGTGGGGCGGGCGCTGTACCGGCATGTGCTGCGGCGGGCGCGGGAGCTGGGCATCGCCCGGCTGGTGATCGATGCGGACCCGCATGCGGTGGGCTTCTACCAAGCCATGGGCGCGGTGTGCGAGAAGGCCCCGGGGCAGCCGTCGGGCGGCACCCCGAGCGGACTCGTCCGGTTTTCGGTGGAGTTGCCCCGGCCGGCCGACTGGGTGGCGCCCTGGACCGGCGGCGGGCCGGCCGTACACGTGGGCAATGTCGCCGAGTTCAACGCGCAGTTCCGGGATGCCTCGCTGGACGCGGTGCAGAGCGCCGCGCACCACTACGCCTCGCTGGCCGCCTTCTACAGCCCGCACCCCGCCGCACTCGTACTCCCCCGGCCGGCCCCACCCGGCTGGCTGGAGCTGCTGGCCCGGCGGCTGGACTGGCCGGCAGTGGAGGTGTACGACGCGGTGGCGGAAGCGGGCCTGGGGGCGGGTCCGGGGGCGGCGGGCGGGCCCGAGGTGTCGGCGGCCGTGCTGGCCCGGCCGGCGCTGGCCGGGCGGCTGCACGCGCTCGGGCTGCCACTCGTACCGTGGGGGCAGACCGAGGCGTTCGGCCGGCTGTCCGGACAGCCGCTGCCCGCGGGCGCACTGCGCTACGAGTCCAAGGCGGCCTCGCACGAACTGTTCCTCCGGCTGACCGGGACCGGCCGCCATCCGCAGATCGCGGTACCGGCCCAGTGGTACGCGCGGAGCCGGCGGGCGGCGGCCCGGCTGCTGAGGCAGCGGGCCCGGGCGGGTCTGACCACGGTGCTGAAGTCGGAGCACGGGGTCGGCGGCTCCGGGACCCTGGTGCTGACGGCCCGGGAGGTCCGGGCGGCGGGTGGGGCACGGGCGGCGCTCCGGCGGCTGCCGCGCGGGCCGCAGCTGGTCGAGGAGTACGTGGAGAGCGGGTCCGACGAGGCCGCCGACGCGGTACGGGACCTGACGTACGACGGGTTCGTGGACGCGGCGGGCCGGGTGTGGGAGGCCGGGGCGGCGGTGATGGACGTGGCGGGCACCGGGTACGCGGGGGCGACGGTGGGCCCCGGGGTGGTGCCGCCGGCCCTCGAGGGCCCGCTGCTCCGGTTCGGCCGGGCCGTGGGGGCGGAGCTGGCGGCGTCCGGGTACCGCGGCTGGTTCGACGTGGACTTCGTGGCGGACGGAGCCGGGCGGCTCGCGCCGACCGAGACCAACCTGCGGCTGACCGGGCCGTCGATCGCGTTCATGGTGGCGGCCCGGCTGGACGAGGTACGCGGCGGCCGGCACCTGGTGCGGATCCTGGACCGGGTGGAACTCGGCGCGCGCCTGCCGGACGCTCAGCTGACCGGGTTCCTGCAGGATCTGGACCGGGGCTGCGCGGCCCTCGGGGCGGTGTTCCTGCCGGCCATCCCGACCGCGGCCTTCGAACCGGCCCCCTTCCTGGGGGTGCTGGTGGCCGCGCACACCGCGGCGGCGGTGGACGCGGCGGCGGAACTGGTCCGCGAGGAGGCCCGGCTGCTGGGAGCCATGTTCGAACCGGAGTGACCGGGACCGGGCCATCCACCAGTCCCACGCCCCCCCCCACCAGGCCGGCGACTCGGGCGGCCCGGCCATCTGGCACGTACCCGGGACCCCCTACCCCCGCCCTACGTGTACACCAGCTCGGCGAACATCCTCGCCGACCTGCGCGCCGGGACGCCGCGGACCCCGCCGACGTCTACGGCGCCGGCTTCGAGGTGACCTCCAACCCCTGATCCTCCGGCCCCTCATCCTCCGGCTCCTGGTCCTCGGGCTCCGGCTCCGGCTCCGGCTCCGGGGGCACCACCGGCCTGCGGGTGACGTACACGGCGAGGATCGCCGCCGCGATCATCAGCGGGATGTTGAAGGTGTAGACCAGGGCGGCCTGCTGGGGCCAGTCGTTCTTGGCCGCCAGGCGGTAGAGGTTGTCCTGCGGCCACCAGGCGATCAGCAGGTACACGACGGCCAGATGGGCGGCCCGGGTGAAGCCCCTGGACCGCCCGCTGCGCAGCATCCTGGACCGTCCGGTGAAGAGGAAGACCACCCCGGTCGCGAAGGCCAGGCATTCGAAGCAGTAGAGGAGGAAGAACAGCACCGACCAGGGAGCGGGCACCCCGGACAGTTCGGTGGAGCCCGGCCAGAGGGCATCGGTGAAGAGCATGGCGACGACGGCCAGCACGATGGCGGAGCAGCAACCCGCCCCCTCGACCGAGCCCTTGCCCCCGGACGTGCGGAGCGGGGCGTGCATCGTGTCGGCGTAGTAGTCGTCGTAGTCGCTGCTGCTGCTGTACTTGCCCCGGTAGCCGCCGGTGGGCTTCGGCGGCATCGGGAGGGCACTGCGGTCCTCCTGGCCGGCCCGGTTGCGCGGCAGGCTCCGCAGCCGCACCACGGTCTTCGGCAGGTCCTCCTCACGCAGCCGGCCCTTGAGACGGGTACGCAGCTCGTCGGCGCCCGGCAGCCAGGCGTACCCGACGCGCGAGTCGGCGGTCTGGGCGACGGGAACCGCGGGCGGGGCTATGTACGCCACCAGGCGCTCCTGCAGGGGGCCGTGGCTGACGCTGCGGACCAAGGCCCCGCCGACGGCGGGGTGTTCCCGGAGGGCGGACTCCAGCCGGTACGGGTCCACCGTGCGGCGGCCGAGGGTGAACCGGTCCCGGATCCGGCCGGCGAACTCCAGCAGGCCGTCCGGGCGGAGCCGGCCGAGGTCCCCGGTGGGGACGGCGGCTCCGCCGTCGGGCGGGGTGAGGTGGATCTCCCCGTCGTGGAGCTCCAGCCGGCAGCCGGGGAACGGGGTGCCGGCCGGCGCGGTGCCCTCCGGACGGTCGACCGGGCCGGTCAGCTGCGGGAGTTCGAACCAGCTGCCGACCCCGGCCGTCTCCGCGGTGCCGTAGACGCTGACCAGCCGCGCTCCGGGGAGGAGGCCGCCCTGCAGGGCGGCCTGTTCGTCGAGGTAGAGCCGGTCGCCGGTGACGGTGACCAGGCGGAGCGGACGCACCTGCGGATCCGGCTGGGCGAGGAGTGAGGCCGCCCCGGCCGGGTCGGTGTGGACCGCGGTGACCTCGGCGGTGCCGATGAGCCGGCGGATCTCCTCCGCCTCGGTCCGTCCGTCCCCGGGGGTGTGCTCGGCGAGGACCAGGGTGGCGCCCGAGCAGAGGGCGCGGGTCCAGCCGGCGGCGAACGCGGTCACATCGGGCCGGGAGGTGATCAGGTGCCGGTCCGCGGGGGTCAGCCCGCCCACCTCGGCCCAGCCCCGGTGGGCGGCGAGCAGCCGGGCCTGGCCGACCGGGACGGCGCGCGGCACCTCTCCCCCGGTCCACAGGAGGGCGGCGACGGGCGCAGGGGGTATGCCGGGGCTTTCCGGTGCCCGGGCCCCGATCGCCTCCGCCTCGGCGTCGGGGCAGATCAGCCGCAGGCCGTCGCCGGAATCCAGGGCGGCCTGCAGGGCGGTGTCGGTCAGCAGGGCGAACGGGCCTGTCCTGAGCACCTGGATCCGGGCCGGGCCGGCTTGCGCCGGGTCGACGATTGTGTACGTCCCGCCCGCCTTGAGGACGGCGAGGACCGCGGTGAGCACGTCCGCCTGCCGGGTGTGGCCCACCGCCACGGTGCCGCCGGCCGGCAGTCCGGCGGCGAGCAGGTGGTGGGCCAGCCGGTTGGCCTGCCGGTCGAGTTGGCCGTAACTGATGTCCAGCGCGCCGGCGCTGACGGCGACGGCCTCGGGGGTGTCGCGGGCCGCCTGCTCGAACAGGTGGAGGACGGTGTCGGTGGTGCGCGGGCCGGATCGGTGCGAATCGGGTTCCTGCGTCATGGGCCGATGATGCCATCGGTCACTGACAGTGGACGAGAGTCATCGGCGGGAAAGGGATTGGCGGGGAAGGGAGTTGACTTCCGGCGCCCCAGGCGGTTGACCTCAAGTTTGGTTGAGGTCATAGCGTCGGCGTCATGGATATGGAAGTCACCGCCTGGACCTCTCTGCACAGTGCGATCACCGCGCAAGCAGACCGTCGCCCGTTCTCCCGGGCCGGCCTGCGCCGGGTCGCCTCCTTCGCCCGCCCGCACCGGCGTGGCCTGTTGTCGTTCCTCCTGCTGAGCGTGGTCACCGCGCTGTTGGCGGTGGCCACTCCGGTGCTCGCCGCCCGGGTCGTGGATGCCATCGTCGACGGCGGCAGCGAAGGCCTCGTGACCCGGCTGGCGCTGCTGATCGCGGTGATCGCGGTGGCCGAGGCCGGGCTGGGGCTGCTCACCCGCAAGCTGTCGGCCACCCTCGGCGAGGGGTTGATCCTGGATCTGCGGACGGCCGTCTTCGACCACGTGCAGCGGATGCCGGTGGCCTTCTTCACCCGGACCCGGACCGGCGCGCTGGTCAGCCGGCTCAACAATGACGTCATCGGCGCCCAGCGGGCGTTCAGCAACACCCTCTCCGGGGTGGTCGCCAACTCGGTGACGCTGCTGCTGACCCTGACCGTGATGCTGAGCATCTCCTGGCAGATCACCCTGCTGGCACTGGTGCTGCTGCCGGTGTTCGTGCTGCCGGCCCGCCGGATGGGCGCCCGGATGGCACAGATGCAGCGGGAGGCGGCTCAGCTGAACGCGGCGATGGGCACGCAGATGACCGAACGGTTCTCGGCGCCCGGTGCGACCCTGGTCAAGCTGTTCGGGCGGCCGGCGGACGAGTCCGCGGAGTTCGCCGCCCGGGCCGCGCGGGTGCGGGACATCGGGATCCGTACGGCGATGGCCCAGTCGGTGTTCATCACCGCGCTGACGCTGGTGTCGGCGCTGGCCCTGGCCCTGGTGTACGGGCTGGGCGGGTTCTACGCGCTGCGCGGCAGCCTGGACGCCGGCTCGGTGGTCGCGCTGTCCCTGCTGCTGACCCGGCTGTACGCGCCGCTGACGGCGCTGGCCGGGGCGCGGGTGGAGGTCATGAGCGCACTGGTCAGTTTCGAGCGGGTCTTCGAGATCCTCGACCTGAAGCCGCTGATCGCGGAGCGGCCGGATGCCCGCCGGGTTCCGGAGGGGCCGGTGTCGGTGGAGTTCGACGCGGTGTCCTTCGGCTACCCCTCCCCCGACAAGGTGTCGCTGGCCTCGCTGGAGGAGGTGGCGACCCTGGACGCCCGCGGCGGCACCCGGGTGCTGCACGAGGTGTCCTTCCGCGCCGAACCGGGGCAGATGATCGCCCTGGTCGGCTCCTCGGGCGCGGGCAAGTCGACCATCGCGCAGCTGCTGCCCCGGCTGTACGACGCGGACTCCGGGGCGGTGCGGCTGAACGGGATCGACGTACGGGAGCTGACCGCCGACTCGATCCGGGACACCCTCGGCATGGTCACCCAGGACGGGCACCTCTTCCACGAGTCGGTCCGCGCGAACCTGCTGCTGGCCCGGCCGGACGCGGCGGAGGAGGACATCTGGGAGGCGCTGCGCCGGGCCCGGCTGGAGGGGCTGGTGGCCTCGCTCCCGGACGGCCTGGACACGGTGGTGGGTGAGCGCGGCTACCGGCTGTCCGGCGGGGAGCGGCAGCGGCTGACCATCGCCCGGCTGCTGCTGGCCCAACAGCGGGTGGTCATCCTGGACGAGGCGACCGCCCACCTCGACTCCACGTCCGAGGCGGCGGTGCAGGAGGCGCTGGCCGAGGCCCTGGACGGGCGGACCGCGGTGGTCATCGCCCACCGGCTGTCGACCGTACAGGCGGCCGACCAGATCCTGGTGGTGGAGGACGGCCGGATCGTGGAGCGGGGCACCCACCCTGAGCTGCTGGCGGCGGGCGGCCGGTACGAGGAGCTGTACCGGACGCAGTTCGCCGCGGCGGGAACGGGCGGAGCGACGAGCGGGGCGCTGCCGTCGGGCGCATGATGCCGGTATGGACATCAAGCTGGAGCTGGTCATCGTCCCGGTCACCGATGTCGACCGGGCGAAGGCCTTCTACGAGCAGGTGGGCTTCCACACCGACCACGACATCACGGTGAGCGAGGACACCCGGTTCGTCCAGCTCACCCCGCCGGGGTCGGCGTGCTCCATCGCCCTCGGCCAGGGCCTCACCGCGATGGCGCCCGGTTCGCTGGACAATATGCAGGTGGTGGTGGCGGACATCGAGGCGGCCCATGCGGACCTGACGGCCCGTGGCATCGAGGTCGGCGCGATCGAGGACCTCCCTTACGGCTCCTTCGTCCACTTCGCCGACCCGGACGGCAACCGCTGGGCGGTCCAGCAGACCGTCCCCCGCCGTACGGCCACGCCGACGGCGGACGCCCAGTAGACGACCAGGGCCCCGGTGAGGGCGGTATTGCCCCAGCCGACGGCGCTGTAGAACTCGGCCGCGTCCGTCCCGAAGAAGAGGGAGGGGACGAAGGCCAGGTTGACGGCCGCGACGGCATAGGCGGTGTGGGCGGTCCAGCGCGGCAGCACCCCGCCGTGCCGGATCGCATGGCCGGCGGCGAACAGCGTGATGGCGGTCAGCAGCCGGGCGACGGAACCGTGCAGCAGCATGTTCGCGTGGGCGAGCGGCCCGTCGACGGTCGGGTCGAGCCGCCCGTCGGGGTGCTCGAGGACCACCCCGGCCTCCAGGGCGGCGGCGACCAGGGTGACCACCACATACCCGGTGCCCGCGGCGAGGACCAGTCCGGCGTGCCAGTCGTACCCGGTGCCGGCGGCCCGGATAAGTCGGCTGAGGCCGGCCAGGAAGACCAGCAGGGCGCCGCAGGTGAGCAGGTTGACCAGGATCCGGGTCAGGACGTTTCCGGCCGGGGGCGGCCCTGAGTACACGAAGTACAGCGGAACGGTGATGACGGCGAGGGCGCCGGCCGCGATGCCGGAGGCGCCGGTGAGGCGCCGTATGACGGACTGGTCCACCACGGACCCCCTTCTGCGTATGTGATACGCACAACGTAACACGTACGCAGAAAGGGCAGACGGCTGTCACGAAGAAGAGGGCCGGCACTAATCGGTGGGCACGCAGAGCACCGGCAGGCGGGACAGGTGGAGCAGTTTGTGCGGGGTGGAGCCGAGGAGGGCGCCGCGGAAGGGGCTTTCGCCCCAGCTGCCGACCACGATGACCCGGCCGTTGTGCCGGTCCGCCGCCTCCAGCAGCGCCTGCGCCGGTTTCTCGTCCACGATCTCGACCGCCGAGGGGACGCCGGCGGCGTCCGCGGCCTCGACCGCGTGCGCCAGGGCCGTGCGGCCGGCCTGGCGGACCGCCTCCTGGTGGGAGCGGTACTCCGCGCCGCCCAGTCCGGGCGCCGCCGCCCCGTACACCAGGACCAGCGGTTCGCCGAAGGCCGCCGCCACCTCGATGGCGACCCGCAGGGCTCGTTCCGCGCCGGGCGATTCGTCGTAGCCGAGGACCACGGACATCTCAGGACTCCCCATGCGGGTCGCCGGGCGAGCCGCTCGGGCGGCCGTGGACCAGGTCGGGGTCGGCGACGCTCCGGCGTTCCTGCCAGAAGACGCCGGAACGCAGCCGCCAGAAGACCATGACGACGACGCCGATCAGCACGATGCAGATGCCGATGACCAGCGGCGGGCCAAGGCCGAACCAGGAGACGCCGCTGTACGAGTTCGCCGGGTCCGACATGTCCTTGACGGACTCCACCAGCAGCCAGGTCAGCAGGCCCGCCCCGAGGATCGGGCCCGCCCCAATGAACAGGAAGTTGTGCAGGCTCTCGGTGAGGTGGCGGCGGTAGTAGACCGCGCAGGCCAGCCCGGTGAGCGCGTAGTAGAAGGCGATCAGCAGGGACAGCGCGGTGAGGGAGTCGAACAGCGCGTTCTCGCTGATCCGGTTGACGATCAGGTACCAGGCGATGGCGATGCCGGCCACCCACCAGGTGCTGACGTCGGGGGTGAGGAACCTGGGGTGGATATGGGCCAGGTGGCTCGGGAAGGCCTTCCGGCGGGCCATCGACAGGGCGGTCCGGGAGGCGGGGATGATCGTGGTCTGGGTGGAGGCGAGCGCGGAGGTGGAGACGGCGAGCAGCACCATCCAGTCCCAGCCGCCCATCACCTCGTGGGCGAGCAGCGCGAAGACCGCCTCCTCCTCCCCCGCGTTCTCGGTGAGGAAGGCGGTGCCCGCGTAGGCGACCACCGCGAATCCCACCGAGAGGTAGGTGACGAGCAGGATGACGGTCGACCAGAGGCCGGCCCGGCCGGGGGCGGTGGCGGAGTCCCTGACCTCCTCGGTCAGGTTCACGGCCGATTCCCAGCCCCAGTAGATGAACACGCCGAGCAGCAGCCCGCCGGTGAGGGCGGCGCCGCCGGCGCCGAACGGGTTCAGCCAGGCCAGGGCGGGTTTGACGGGTTCCAGGGTGCTGGTGCCGGTGTAGAGGCGGTAGAGGGCGATCACGGCGAACAGCAGCAGGAAGAAGACCTGGGCGAGGATCAGCACGTTCTGCAGGTGCGCCGACATTTCGGTGCCGAGGACGCAGATGGTGGTCATCACCAGGATCACCACGACGGTGAGGATCTGCCGGATCGTCTCGTTGTTGGCCCAGCCGTCCAGGCCCACGGTGAGCAGTCCGAAGCGTACGGCGACGTCGGCGAGGGAGCCGATGACCAGGACACCGGTCATGAAGATCGCCCAGCCGCCGAGCCAGCCCGCCCAGGGGCCCATGGCCCGGGTCACCCAGGAGAAGGTGGTGCCGCAGTCCTGGTCCACCTTGTTGAGGTAGTAGAAGGCCGTGGCGATCATCAGCATCGGCACGAAGGAGGCCAGCATCACGCCCGGCGCGTAGATCCCGACGAGCGCGACGATCGGGCCGATGGCGGCGGCGAGCGAGTACGCGGGCGAGGTCGAGTTCAAACCGATCACGAGCGCGTCCAGGAACCCGATCGCGTCGTGCTTCAGCTCGGGGTTCGCGGGAGCCCGGTCTGCCAGGTCACCGGCCATATCTGCATGGTCGCTCAGCCCGGGCCCGGTCGCACGGCGGCCCCGGCGACGGCGTGTCGTCTAAAGTTGACACCGCACGGGACCTCCTCGATGCGTCTGATGCCGGGGAAGGCATTCCATTTCCGTGACCCACACACCTCGTACTCGTCCCGTCACCGGCGAATTCGCGCTGCCGGAGACGGTGACCCCCGCGCTGCCGCCGGTCGCCTCCTTCACCGGGCTGGACCTGCCGGCGGGCGTGCAGCGGGCGCTGGCCGAGCTGGGGGTGACGGAGCCGTTCCCCGTCCAGGCGGCCACCCTGCCGAATGCGCTCGCGGGCCGTGACGTGCTGGCCCGGGCCCGGACCGGCTCCGGCAAGACCCTGGCCTTCGGTCTGGCGCTGCTGGTGCGTACGGCCGCGGCCGGCGCCACCCCGGGCGGCCGGGCGGAGGCCAAGCGTCCGCTCGCTCTGGTCCTGGTCCCGACCCGGGAACTGGCCCAGCAGGTCACCGAGGCCCTGGCCCCGTACGCGCAGGCACTGAAGCTGCGGATCGCCACGGCGGTCGGCGGGCTGGCGATCAACCGGCAGGCGGCGGCGCTGAAGGAGGGGGCGGAGGTCCTGGTCGCCACGCCGGGCCGGCTGAAGGACCTGGTGGAGCGGCGGGACTGCCGGCTGGACCGGGTGGGCATCACGGTGCTCGACGAGGCCGACCAGATGTGCGATCTGGGGTTCCTGCCGCAGGTCACCGAAATCCTGGACCTGGTACGGCCGGACGGGCAGCGGATGCTGTTCTCCGCCACCCTGGACCGCAATGTCGACCTGCTGGTCCACCGGTACCTGAACGATCCCACCGTCCACTCGGTGGATCCGTCCGCGGGCGCGGTGAACACGATGGAGCACCATGTGCTCCAGGTGCACGCGGCCGACAAGTACGCGACGGCGACGGAGATCGCGGCCCGGGACGGCCGCGTCCTGCTCTTCCTGGACACCAAGGTCGCGGTGGACCGCTTCACCCGGCACCTGCGGGACAGCGGGGTGCGGGCCGCCGCGCTGCACGGCGGGAAGTCCCAGCCGCAGCGCACGCACACCCTGGCGCAGTTCAAGAAGGGCGAGATCACGGCGCTGGTGGCGACCAACGTGGCCGCCCGCGGCATCCACGTGGACGAGCTGGACCTGGTGGTGAACCTGGACCCGCCGGCGGATGCCAAGGACTATCTGCACCGGGGCGGCCGGACGGCCCGCGCCGGGGAGTCGGGCAAGGTGGTCACCCTGGTCACCGCGAACCAGCGGCGCGACCTGGCGCGGCTGCTCGCCGAGGCGGGCATCCGGCCGGAGGTCACCCAGGTCCGCTCGGGTGAGGCGGAGCTGACCCGGATCACCGGCGCGAAGGCGGCCCCGGTGGGGGGCAAGGGCAAGGAGGCACCCGAACGGGCCTTCCGCGGCCTGGGCACCCGCCCGGCCAAGGAATCCCGCAAGGCGGCGGAGGCCCGCAAGACGGCCGAGGCCCGCCGCGCGGCCCGCGTCCGCCGCGGAGCCTAGCGGGGCCTGGCGGGGCCTCGCGGGGCTCAAGTGGGGTGGCCGAGGAGCCGAAGGACCGGGTGGGCGCGCGGCCCGGGCCGCGCGCCGGCCGTGTGTCCGCCCCATCGGAACGGAATCTCCCATGCGCGTGTCCCCGAACCCCGTCCTGAGTCCCGTCCTGAATCCCGTACTGAGCCCCGTCCTGGCCGCTGTCGCCGTTCTGCTGCTCGTCCCTGTGCCGGCGGCGTCCGCCGCCTTCGCCGCACCGGCTCCCGACACCGCCTCGTACCGGCTCGCCGAGAGCGTGTCCGTCGGCCGGTTCATGGTCACGCTCGCCCCGGACGCCGATCCGTACGCCGTGATGCAGGAGACCGGTGTGGCCGCCGCCCACTTCGTCTACCGCAGTGCCGTACGCGGCTTCGTCGCCGACCTGGACGAGCGGCAGCTGGCCGCGGTCGGCGCACACCCCGCCGTCACGGCGGTCGAGCCGGACGGCACCGCGGTCGGTCTGCCCGTCGAGGACGGGCCGGCGGTCTGACGGGCGCGTGTCACCTGCCGCCGGTGTAGAGCAGCTTGTTGGGGCTGCTCTTGCTGATGCTGGTCAGAACGTCCTTGGTGGATTCCTCCTCCAGCCACTCGGCGATCTCCGGCGGCAGCGCCGTCGGGTGCTCCTGCTTGTAGAGGGCGACGACTCCGGCCACGTGCGGCGCGGCCATGGAGGTACCGTTCAGCGCTACCGAGCCGCCGCCGAGCTTGGCCGAGTCGATGCCCTGTCCGGGTGCGTAGAGGGAGACGCAGCCGCCCCAGTTGGAGAAGGAGGTCTCCTCGTCCCAGCTGTTGGACGCGGCCACCGTCACCACGCGGGACGCGGAGGCGGGTGAGACGCTGCAGGCGTCCTGCGCCGAGTTGCCCGCTGCGATGACCGGCAGCACGCCCTTGTCGGAGAGGGCGTCCGCTGCGGTGTTGAGCGCGGTCGACTTCGGTCCGCCGAGGGAGCCGTTGAGCACGGCCGGCTGCTTGGCGTTCTTGGCCACCCAGTCCAGGCCGGCGATGATCCCCGAGTACTCGCCCCTGCCCTCGCAGTTCAGGACCCGGACGCTGACCAGGTTCACCTTCCGGGCCACGCCGTACGTCTTGCCGCCGACCGTGCCCGCGACGTGCGTGCCGTGCCCCTGGCAGTCCTGCCCGGCCCGGCCGTCGCCGATGGCATCGAAGCCGAAGGTGGCCCGCTTGTCGAACTCCTCGTGGTTGTAGTCGATTCCGGTGTCGAGGATGTACGCCGTCACCCCGGAGCCGTTGCCGGCCGTGGTGAAGCTGTTGTCCAGGGGCAGGGGATGCTGGTCGATGCGGTCCAGACCCCAGGTGGAAGACGGCCCGCGGAACGTGGGCCCGGCGCCGGCGCCGGCGCCGGATGCCTTCGGGGCGGAGACCACGGAGTCC
This sequence comes from Streptomyces sp. NPDC002054, assembly GCF_040296685.1. Lineage (NCBI taxonomy): Bacteria > Bacillati > Actinomycetota > Actinomycetes > Kitasatosporales > Streptomycetaceae > Streptomyces > Streptomyces sp. NPDC002054. Next base: position 124,223 of record NZ_JBEOXT010000016.1, on the reverse strand, counting down.
TCCTCGACGGACTTCACCCCGGGGCTGACCCGGAGGATGCTCAGCTGGAGCGGGGTCAGCGGTACCGCGAAGCCGTTCATGGCGTTGCTGTAGACGAAGTTCGGCTTCAGGTTCAGCCGCTTGGCGAGCCGGGCCGCGTCCACGCCCTGGTCGAGGGTCACGATGTACTTGCCGGGCACCGCGTTCGCCGAGGCGTACAAGGGCGCAGGGGTCGGCTCCGGTGCAGCTGCGGAGGCGGGGCCGGCCATGGCCGGGGCGGTGAGGAGCAGGGCGGCGGTGGCCGCACGGGCGAGCAGGGCCATGGGGATGGCACTCCGATCGGGGGGAGGGGGTGACGCCCCGTACCCAACCACCCGGAAACGATCTCTCCCGGCATTCCCGAACTGGTGTCGCGGACCGTAGGCAGGGCGCGAACCGGCCGGTGCGCTCGGCCACTCGGGGGTGTGAACGGGGTTCGGCCGCGGGGCTTCAGGCCGTACCGGGCGGGCGGGCAAACGTTTGTTCCCCGCCGCGCGGCCCGCCCGGTGCGGGCCGGCTCATCACTCGAACGGGCCGAAGGCAAACGCCCGGAAGGCGTCCCGCAGCCCGGTGTGGGGTGGGGCGTGCGGGGCCGGCGGGGTGAGGAGGGCCGCCCAGCGGTGGTGCCGGGGGGAGATCCACAGGGCCGTCGGTCCGGGTGTGGCGTGGTGGACCCAGATGTCCTGGCGGCGGTCGGTTCCCGGCGCGGGACGCCACAGGAGTCCGCGGGACGGGGCGAGTTCGCCGGTGCGGATGCGCAGGGAGTCGGCGATCCAGTCCGGGCTGAGCGGGCCGGAGCCGGGGGCCAGGAGGTGCCGGAGGAAGGCGGCGGTGTCCTCCAGGGCGGTGTGCAGGGTGGGGGTGAAGGCCGTACGGCTCATGGCCAGCGGTCGCCAGATGCGCTCGGCGGCGAGGTCGGCCAGCGACCGGCCGGTGACGTGCTCGGCGAGGCGGGCGAGGAGGTCGTGGTCGCCGGTCCGGGTGAGGAGCTGGTGGGCGGTGGCCCGGCCGAGGGTGGGCCCGTAGGCGGCGAGGGGGGTGTGCAGGCGCAGGGCCCCCTCGTCAACAAGCGTGCCAAGCACCGGCCAAACGGCCAGCACAGCAGCCAGCCCAGCCACCTCAACCCGCCCCCCTGCCCGGAGGCCGGAGCCCGGGCCGGAGCCCGAGTGCGGGGCAGGGCCCCGGTCCGGGCCCTGGGCCGGGCCGGCGCCTGGGGCGGCGGGTGGCCATGGGGCGGTGGAGGCGTGGGTGCCGTGGAGGCGGGTTCCTGCGGAGTCGCCGATCGCCCAGGCGCCGCCGGGCGGGACGGGGATCTGCGCGTCACTGGTCATCGCACTGGTCATCGTGCCTCCACGCTAAGCACCCCGCCCGCCCACCCACCGGCAGGCGGCCCGTGAAGGGGCCGCCTGCCACTCGAATGCGGGTGGTGGTCAGGTGCGGTCGGGGCGTTCGGTGACCCGCAGCGTGTTCAGCAGCGGCTTCCCGAAGCCCGAATGGGTGACGAAGCGGATGTTGAGGGTGCCGTCGGTGACGGTGACCGTGTAGGTGCGGTTGAGGGCCGTGTAGGTGCCCGCCTCCAGGGAGATGTCCAGCGACGGCAGCACCTGGCTGCCCTCGGCCAGGACGTCGAAGACCCGCTTGTTCGGCTTGGTGGAGGAGAGTTCGGCGAAGCCGAGTTCCACCGTGTAGGTGCCGTTGGGCACGTTGTCGAAGCGGTACTCGTACATGCCTTCACGGGCGTTGCGGAACAGCCGCTGGTCCGCGGTGCCGGCGATGGTGCGGCCGGTGGACTTGGCGGAGGAGTTCCCCTGGTAGCCGTACGAGCCGGGGGTGTACTTGCGGTCCGGGGCCCAGCTGTCGCCGAGCGCGTCGGGGCCGGGGTAGTCGGCGCCCGCATCCAGGGCGACCTGGTAGCGCGGGACGACGACCTTGACCGGGACGGTGAGGACCGGGCTGCGGCCACTGGTCGAGGTGATCTTCAGGCCGGTGGTCAGGACCGTGCCGGGTGCCACTCCGGTGGTGTCCACCGCCAGGGTGAGGGACGCCTTGGCGTTGGTCGGGATGTCACCGGACACCGGGGTCGCCGTCAGCCAGGCCGCGTCCTCGGACACCTGGTACGCCGTGCCGAGGCCCGGGTTGGTGAGGTCGAGGGTGCGGGTGCGCTGCTGGTCCGGGGTGACGACCAGCTCCACGGAGGGCGCGGAGGCGGTCACCTTGCCGGTGCGCAGCGAGCGGGTGAGCGCGGTGACGTCCGCCGCCTTGATCTCGACCGGGATCTGCGCGGTCTCGTACGAGGGGGCGGTCAGGGTCGCGGTGAGGGCCCCGGACGGGGACTGGATGACATAGCCGCCGTCGGCCGCCGTGGTGGCGCTGACCGCGGTGTCGCCGGTGCCGACCGTGACGGTCGCGCCGGCCACTCCGCCGCCGTCGTTGGCGTCGAGGACCCGGCCCGAGACCACGCCGCTGCGGGTGGTGCGGAAGGCGATCGACAGGCCGTCGGTGACGACGGGGGTGTTGAAGGAGTACTTGAAGGCGTCGGTGCCGGCCGGGTTCTCGACGCCGAGGGTGGCCGAGGAGCCGCCCTTGATGCCGGTGCCGCCGGTGCCCTTGTAGTGGTAGGAGACGGTGCCGTCCTCGCCGATCACGGCCGAGAAGGAGAACTTGTCGCCCTGCGCGGACCAGTGGGCGACCTCGCGCCACTCGACCACGTAACTGCGGTGCGGGGCGGTGCCGGTGACGCTGGTGAAGACGCCGGAGCCGGTGTCGGCGGCGCCGACCACCAGGTCGTCCCAGAACGGGTAGAGGGCCGCGTTGGGCGTGGTCGTGCTCGGCAGGTCGCCGTTGATGTCGCCGCCGTGCGCGCCGCCGAAGCTGACGGTGCCGTTGGTGCTGATCCAGGCCTGGCCGTACGTCTTGCCGTACAGCGGGAGCGGGAACGGAAGGTCCACGCGTTCGGTGGTGTTGTCGCCGGTCAGCGCGATCCGTCGGTCTCCCGCCTGGTACGGGCGGTCGCCGGCGGCGGCGCAGGCGTAGCCGTAGCCGTCGGTGCGGTCCGGGAGGGTGACGGCGGCGGTGGTGTCGCCCGCGACGGTGACGTGGGTGCTGCCGCCGGTGAGGCACCGGGACGGGTGGGTGGCCTGGATGTCGTACGTGCCGTGCGGGACGGTCACCTCGAAGCGGCCCTGCGCGTCGGCGGTGGCCGTCACGGGGGTGCCGGACACGGTCACGGCCGCGCCCGCGGCCGGGCCGGCGGACGAGGACACGGTGCCGGTGAGCCGGCCCGAGGCGGCCTGGGTGAGGGTGAAGTCCGAGGTGACGGTGGCGCCTTCGGTGACGGTGGCCGTCGCGGTCTGCTGCCCGTAGCCGAACTTGGCGGCGGTCAGGGCGTAGTCGCCCACTGACAGAGCCGGGAACTTGTAGGAGCCATCGGCGGCGGTGGTCGTCGTACGGTCGATCGGGCCGTCGGCGGTGACCTGCGCGCCGGCTACCGGCGCGCCGCCGGAGGAGACGGTTCCGGCCAGGGCGCCGAGCGCTCCGCGGGGGGCGGAGGTGACGGCCGCGAGGGCGTCGAGGCGGCCTTCGCCGAAGACGTTGTTGTCGGCTGCGTTGCCGCCGCAGGTGGTGTTGTCGGTGTCCACCGCGGTGCCGTCGAGCAGCGCCTCGGTCGCGGCGACGTCGCCGTCCAGGGCGGGCGAGGCGGACCACATCAGGGCGACGGTGGCCGCGGTGTGCGGGGAGGCCATCGAGGTGCCGGAGAAGGAGTCGTAGCCGCCGGGCACCGAGGAGCGGACATTGACGCCGGGTGCGGCGATGTTCGGCTTGATGCCGCCGCCGGTGGCCGCGCCGCGCGAGGAGAACGAGGCGATGGCGTTGTTGATGTCGAAGGCGCCGGAGCTGTAGGAGCTCGCGTAGTCGCCGGGCGAGCCGCTGGTGGCGCAGCCGGGGCCGGCGTTGCCGTTGGAGAAGGCCGGGAAGATGCCGGCGGCCCGCCAGGTGTCGACGATCTCGCGGTACCAGGCGTCGCCGCCCGGGCCGCCCCAGGAGTTGTTGACGATGTGCGGGGCGAGGTCGGGCCGGGGGTTCTGGCCGGCCGCGTCGGTCGGGGCGACGATCCACTGGCCGGAGGCGAGCAGGGAGGCCTCGGAGCAGGAGTTGGTCTCGCAGCCCTTGGCGGCGATCCACTTGGCGCCGGGCGCGACGCCGGTCTTGTTGGCGCCTCCGTCGTCGCCGACCATCGTGCCCATGGTGTGGGTGCCGTGGTCGTTGTTGTCGCAGGGCGCGCCGCCGGCGCAGACGCCGGCCGGGTCGAACCAGTTGTAGGCGTGGTTGTACGTGCCGTCGGCGGCCCGGCCGCGGTACTGGTTGGCCAGCGCCGGGTGCTGGTAGTCCACGCCGCTGTCGATGTTGGCGACCACGATGCCTTCGCCGCGGACGCCGAACTGCTCCCACACCCGGGGGGCGTTGATGCGGTCGATGTTCCATTCGACGGCGTCGGCGGCCGGTTCCCGCTTGCCCTCGACGGGCTTGGGGATGCTGACCTTGTCGTCGGCGTCGATCCGGGCGACCTCGGGGCGCTGGGCGAGGGTGCCGGCGAGCTTCTCGCCGCCGACCACGCGGATCGCGTTGACGATCCAGTACGAGGTGTACTCGGCCTTGGCGCCGTCCAGGGCCTTGCGCAGGTCGGCCTGGGAGCGTTCGGCGTGGGACTTCTTGGCCTGGTAGACGGCCCCGGCCTTGCCGGCCCGGGTGTTCTGCCGGGTGGCCGCGGTCAGGTCGGCGGCACTGTCGAGGTAGACCCAGAAGACCGCTTTGTCGGTCTTGTCGAGCTCATTGCGGAGCTGGGGTTCGATCTTCCGCTCGATGGCGCTCGCCGCGGGGTCCGGCGGCGGGGCCGCTGCCGCCGCGCCGATTCCGGCGGGGAGCAGCAGGAGCGAGGTGAGGGCGGCTAGCGCCGCGCGTAACGGTATGTTCCGTTGGGCCACGTGGGGTCTCCTCGTGCGTGTCAGTACGTCGCGTGCAGGTGATGCGGGTGGTTTGTGCATGCCATGTGCGTGACGTGTGCGCGTCATGGTGAGTCATGTGCCGTCGCCGGTACAAGAGGGCCTCCCCGGTCGCGCCCGCACCGGGGGGCGCGACCGGGGTGCGCGGGGGCGCGCGCGGGGCTGCGGGGGCGCCCGGCCGACGCGTCCGGGGCCGCCGGAGCGGAGCGCTGGGCCGGCGCTCCGGGTGGCCCGGCGGGGCCGGGGCCGCCAGCCTGGAGACATGGCCTCGCCCGATGTCCGGCTCTCCTCCCCGCGCGGGCGGTGGATCCTGTTCACCACCGTCCTCGGCTCGACCATGGCGATGCTCGATTCGACCGTGGTCAATGTGGCCCTCCCCCGGATCGGCCAGGACCTCCACGCGGACCTCGCGGTACTGCAGTGGACGGTCAACGCGTACATGCTCACGCTGGCCGGGCTGATCCTGGTCGGCGGAGCGCTCGGCGACCGGTTCGGCCGGCGCCGGATCTTCGTCCTGGGGGTGGTGTGGTTCGCCGTCGGGTCACTGCTCTGCGGACTGGCCCCGAATGCCGGGGTACTGATCGCGGCCCGGGCGCTCCAGGGCGTCGGGGGTGCGCTGCTCACCCCCGGCTCGCTCGCGCTGATCCAGGCCTCGCTGCATCCGGACGACCGGGGCCGGGCGGTCGGTCTGTGGTCCGGGTGGGGCGGGGTGGGAGCGGCGGTCGGGCCGTTCCTCGGGGGCTGGCTGGTGGACGGGCCGGGCTGGCGGTGGGTGTTCCTGCTCAATGTGCCGCTGGCCGCGGTGTGTGTGCCGGTCGCCCTGCGGCACGTACCGGAGTCGCGGGATCCGTCGGCGCACGGCCGGTTCGACGTGCTGGGCGCGGTGCTCGGCGCGTGCGCCCTCGCCCTGGTGACGTACGCGCTGATCGAGGCGCCGTCCGGGGCGCCCGCGGTGCCGTTCGCGGCGGGCGTGGGCGTGCTGCTCGGTGCGGGCTTCGTGCTGGTGGAACGGCGGCGGGCGGATCCGATGGTGCCGCCCGGGATCTTCGCCTCCCGGCAGTTCACCGCGGTCAACCTGGTGACCCTGTGCGTGTACGCGGCCTTCGGCGGGTTCTTCTTCCTGTCGGTGCTGCAGCTGCAGGTGGTCGCCGGGTACTCGGCGCTGGGCGCCGGGGCCGCCCTGCTGCCGACCACCGCGCTGATGCTGCTGCTGTCGGCCCGGGCGGGCGAGCTCGGGGAGCGGATCGGGCCGCGGATCCCGCTCACCGTGGGGCCGCTGCTGTGTGCGGCCGGGATGCTGCTGTTCCTGCGGGTGGGCCCGGGGGCCTCGTACTGGGCGGACGTACTGCCCGCGATGCTGGTGCTGGGCCTGGGCATGGCGACCCTGGTGGCACCGCTCACCGCGACCGTACTGGCCTCGGTGGACCCGGGGCGGGCGGGGCTGGCCAGCGGGATCAACAATGCTGCCGCGCGGGTGGCCGGCCTGCTCGCGGTGGCCGCGCTGCCGCTGCTGGTCGGCATGGGCCCGGAGTCCTACCTCTCGGCGGACCTGTTCGACGCCTCGTTCGGGCAGTCCATGGTCTGGTGCGCGGGGCTGCTGGTGCTGGGCTCGGTGGTGGCGTGGATCACCGTACGGGCGCCCGCGCCGGGGGCCGCGCATCCGCAGTGCCATGTGCAGTGCCCGGTGACCGCACCGCCGCTGGAGCCGTCGCAGGAGTGCGCGGATCAGCCGGGGAAGCCGGAGCCGCCGCCGCAGGCGGGCCGCTGAGGACGCACGTACGGTGGGAAGGGGCTGTCTGCGGAGGTGGGCATGTCCGACGCGGAGATCGCCGAAGTCCGGGAACTGCTGCGCCGCGCGGTGACCCGCAATGACGCGAGCGCCATGCGGGAGGCGGTCGACCGGCTGTTCGGCGGGGGCCCCGAGGGCCTCTCGGCGGCCACCGAGTACGAGCTGCGCCACCCGGAGTATGTGATGGAGATGCCGCAGTCCGGCGAGCGGATCCGGGGCCGGGAGGCCATGCGGCGGATGCAGGAGGACTATCCGGTGCCGCCGACGATCACCGTGCGCCGGGTGACCGGTGCGGGCCCGGTGTGGGTGCTGGAGACGGTCAACGACTACGGCGGCGAGATCTGGCACGCGGTGGCCGTCTTCGAGCTGGACCAGGAGGGCCGGATCCTGCGGGACACCCGCTACTACGGGCGGCCGTTCCCGCCGGAGAGCTCCCGCGCCTCCCTTGTCGAGCGCATGGACTGAACGTCCGGCCGCTACTGGTTCTGGCCGCCGAGGACGAAGAGCAGGTAGACGAAGAAGGCGAAGAGGTGACCGACGAACAGGTAGGCGATCAGTCGGATCACCAGACCGCGGGGGAACTTCGACTCGATGTCCGAGGGCATGGCAGGCTCCTTTGGTCAGTGGTGGGTGCTGGTGCTGGTGCCGGCGGCGCCGGTGGCGGTGCCGCCGAGGCAGAGGCCGGCGAGGCTGCTCTGCAGCAGGGTGTGGATGAACAAGAGGTCGGCGCCCCCGGCGGAGGCGGCGGCGATCCGGTGCGGGGTGAGGGAGTCGAAGTGGGCGCTGTCGCCGGGCTCCATCAGGTACTCGGTCTCCCCCAGGTGCAGCCGCAGCCGCCCGCCGAGCACGTACAGCCATTCCTCGCCCGGGTGGACGCGGACCAGCTCGCCCTGGCTTCGGCCGCCCGGGACGTGCACGCGCAGGGCCTGCATGCCCCGGCCGGAGCCGCCCGCCTGCCAGTACGTCCAGCCGTCGGCCTCTTGGGCCCCCGGGCCGCCGGCCCGTACGATGGGATCGGGCGGGCCCGCCGTCTCGCCGAGCAGTTCCGAGACGGTCGTACCGTAGGTGCGGGCCAGCCCGAGCAGCAGCGGCAGCGAGGGCTGGCGCTGCCCGGTCTCCAGCCGGGACAGGTGGGCCGGGGAGAGCCGGGCCCGGGCGGCTGCGGCCTCCAGGGTCAGTCCGGTCCGGCGGCGCAGTTCCCGCAGCTGCGGGGCGACGCTGGGCAGCTCGTCGGGCCCGTGGTCGGTGCTCATGCTCCGATTGAGCCAGAGCCTTGCCTGCTTGGCAATTCCTCTTGCCTCTGAGGCAAAATCACCACAGGTCAGTCGGCGCGACCGCCGAGCAGAGTCTGGACCGTGTCCGCTTCGGCGGCCCGCTTGTCCGGACGGTGCCGCACCACCCGGGCGAACCGCAGGGTGATCCCGGCCGGGTAGCGCGGGGAGCGCTGCACCCCGTCGTAGGCGATCTCCACCACCAGCTCGGGCCGCACCCGCACGGTGAACCCGTCGTCCTCGGTGGCCAGTTCGCGCAGCCGGCCGGTCTGCCAGCGCAGCATCTCGTCGGTGAGCCCTTTGAAGGTCTTGCCGAGCATCACATACGTCCCGTCGGCCGCCCGGGCCCCCAGGTGCAGGTTGGACAGCAGCCCGGTGCGCCGCCCGTGCCCCCATTCCGCCGCCAGCACCACCAGGTCGAGGGTGTGCACCGGTTTCACCTTCAGCCACAGCTTGCCGCGCCGCCCCGCCGCGTACACCGAGTCCAGGGACTTCACCATCACCCCCTCGTGGCCGCGCCGCAGGGTCTCGTCCCGGAACTCCTCGGCGGCCGGCCGCTGTGCCACCGGGTCCTCGGCCGCCAGCCGCCGCACCCGGGCCGACGGCGGCACGAGCCGGGCGAGGGCCGCGTACCGCTCGCGCAGCGGCAGGTCGAGCAGGACCCGGTCCGCGGTGGCCAGGACGTCGAAGAAGAACGCGGTGACGGGCAGGGCGGCCTGCGCTGCCGCCACGTCGAGGCGCGAGCCGACCCGGCTCGCGACCTCCTGGAACGGCACCGGCCGGCCTCCCGGCCCGAGCGCGATCACCTCCCCGTCCAGGATGAAACAGGCCTCGGGCAGCAATCGGGCCAGCTCCGCGACCTCCGGCAGCCGTTCGGTGATCTCGTCCAGGGACCGGGTGTAGACGCGGACCGTGTCGCCGTCCCGGTGCACCTGTACCCGGATGCCGTCCAGCTTCTCCTCCACACTGCACGGCCCGAGGGTCTCCATCGCCTCCGCCACCGAGGCGGCGGTGCTCGCGAGCATCGGCTGTACGGGCCGCCCGACCCGGAGCGTGAAGGAGTCCAGAGCCGCCGCGCCCCGGGCGAGCATCGCGCCCGCCACCCTCGGCAGGGAGCCGTCGAGCATCACCGCGCGGCGCAGTGCGGCGGCCGGCACCCCGGCGGCCACCGCCACCGCCTCCAGGGCGACCGCGTCGAGCGCGCCCTGGCGCACCTCCCCGGAGAGCAGGCTGCGCAGGAAGCGCTGTTCGGGCTCGGTGGCCGCGCCGAGCAGCCCGTCGAGGATCCGCCGCCGCTCGGCCTGGGCGCCCGTACCCGCCACATCGGTGAGGGCGGTGACGGCCGCGTCCACCTCGGCCACGGTGAGTACGGGCCGGTCGGCGGGCGCGGTGTCCCGGCTCAGGGCACGCCAGCCGATGCCGGGGCGGCCCTGCGGGAGCCGGCCGGCGAGGTAGGCGATGACCAGGCCGGCCTCCTCGGCGGGGGCAGCGGCGAAGAGCTCCGCGAGGAGGGCGACCTTGCGGGACCGGGCGGAGGTTTCGGCGACCTCCCGGGACACGCGGGCGACCTCGGCCAGCAGCATGCCGCCATCGTCCCGCCGACTCCGGGCGGACGCAGGTCGGGAGGTGGGCGGGAGCTGGGGGCCGTGTACCGCAGGTGCGGTACACGGGCGGCGGAACGTACTCCTTGAGAAGGTGCGGAGTTCCGCCTGCGGTTGCTCGGAGTGAGAGGCGCGCCCCTTTAGGGTTCCTGTATGAAACTCCGATTGCCGCGGCGCCGCCGGCACCGCGCGCTCGCGGGCGCCGCCGCGCTCGCCGTCCTGGCGGGTGCCGGTGCCTGGACCGTCGCCGCCTCCGATGACGCGCCCGCCGTGCGCCGCACGGACCAGGTGCTGGACATGTCCGGCACGGGCATCGACACCTCGTACTTTGTCGCCCCGGGATCCGCCGGCGCGGCGCAGGAGCGGCGGCCGGCCGTGCTGCTCGGCCACGGCTTCGGAGGCTCGAAGGACGACGTGCGGGCGCAGGCGGAACGGCTGGCCCGCGATGGGTACGCCGTGCTGACCTGGTCGGCGCGCGGTTTCGGCGACTCCGGCGGAAAGATCGGCCTGAACGATCCCGCCTTCGAGGTCAAGGACGTGTCCCGGCTGATCGACTGGCTGGCCAAGCGCCCCGAGGTACGGCTGGACGCCGACGGGGACCCCCGGGTGGGCATCGCCGGCGCCTCCTACGGCGGTGCCATCTCGCTGCTCGCCGCCGGCCACGACCACCGGGTGGACGCGATCGCCCCGCAGATCACCTACTGGAGTCTCGCGGACTCCCTCTTCCCCCAAGGGGTGTTCAAGAAGCTGTGGGCCGGGGTGTTCTTCACCACCGGATCGGCCGGCGGGGTACAGCTCGCCGGCCCGCCCTCCGACGGCACCGCCGCACCGCCCGGCGCGGCCCCCGCGGCCCCCGGCTGCGGCCGGTTCCAGCCGGAGCTGTGCGCGATGTACGAGCGGGTGGCGGTGGCGGGGAAGCCCGACGAGGAGGCGCGCCGGCTCCTGGAGGCGCGCAGCCCCTCGGCGGTCGGCGACCGGATCAAGGTGCCCACACTGATCGTGCAGGGCCAGGCCGACTCGCTGTTCCCGCTGGACCAGTCCGACGCCATGGCCCGGGCCATCGCCGCGAACGGAGCTCCGGTCGCCGTCGACTGGGCGGCCGGCGGCCACGACGGCGGTATGCGCGAGAGCGGCCGGATCGAGGCCCGGGTGACGTCCTGGTTCGACCGCCATCTCAAGGGCGACACCTCGGTGGACACCGGTCCGGCCTTCCAGGTCACCCGCACCGGCGGGATCGACACGACCAACGGCGAGATCCAGATCCGGGGGGCGGGCGGCGACCGCTACCCCGGTCTGACGTCCACGCCCCGCCCGGTCGCCCTGGCCGGCCGTGAGCAGAGCTTCGTCAACCCGGCCGGCGGGGCCCCGCCCTCGATGTCCTCACTGCCGGGCATCGGCGCGCAGCTCGGGGCGTTCGGCACCGGTCTCTCCCTCGACTTCCCGGGCCAGTACGCCCGCTTCGACTCCGCGCCCCTGGGCGGCGAACTCCGCATCACCGGCACCCCGACCGTCCGGCTGCGGGTGAAGTCGACGGCGGCCGACGGCTCGGCGGTGCTGTTCGGCAAGGTGTACGACGTGGGGCCCGGCGGGCAGCAGCTGCTGCCCAGTCAGCTGGTGGCCCCGGTCCGGGTGGAGAACGCGCAGAACGGCGCGGAGGTCGAGCTGCGGCTGCCGGCCGTCGACCATGCGGTGGAGGCCGGACACCGGCTGCGCCTGGTGCTGTCCGCCACCGACCTCGGCTTTGCCACGCCGGCGGCCCCGGCCCGCTACTCGGTGGAGGTGCTCGGTCCGCTGTCCGTTCCGGTCGCGAACGGGGTGCGGACCTCGGCCGCCGCGCTGCCCGCCTGGACCTGGGGGCTGCCGGCGGGGGCGGCGGTGCTGGCCGCCGTGCTGCTGACGGTCCGGCGGCGGCCCCGGCCGCGGCCGGGCGGGGCTCCGGCCGCGGGGGTGCGGCCCGGGCCGGACGCGGTGGCCGCGGGGGCCGACGTACCACTGGAGATCACCGGGCTGACGAAGCGGTACAAGAAGTCCAAGGACCGCTACGCGGTGCGGGACCTGTCGTTCCGGGTGGAGCAGGGGCAGGTGCTGGGTCTGCTCGGGCCGAACGGGGCGGGCAAGACCACCACCCTGCGCATGCTGATGGGGCTGATCGCGCCGGATGCCGGGGAGATCCGGGTGTTCGGGCATACGGTCCGCGCCGGGTCGCCGGTGCTGTCGCGGGTCGGCGCGTTCGTGGAGGGCGCGGGGTTCCTGCCGCATCTGTCGGGGCGGGCCAATCTCGAGCTGTACTGGCGGGCGACCGGCCGGCCGGCCGCGGACTCGCACATGGACGAGGCCCTGGAGATCGCCGGGCTGGGCGATGCGCTGGAGCGGGCGGTACGGACGTACTCGCAGGGCATGCGGCAGCGGCTGGCCATCGCCCAGGCCATGCTGGGGCTGCCCGATCTGCTGATCCTGGACGAGCCGACGAACGGTCTGGACCCGCCGCAGATCCGGGAGATGCGGGACGTGATGATCCGGTACGCGGCCGGCGGCCGGACGGTGATCGTATCCAGCCATCTGCTGTCGGAGGTCGAGCAGTCCTGTACGCATCTGGTGGTCATGGACCGCGGGCGGCTGGTGCAGGCGGGTCCGGTGGCCGAGATCACCGGCGGCGGCGACACCCTGCTGGTGACACCGGCGGAACGGGTCGCGGACGTGGTCGTCGAGAAGGTGGCCGCGCTGGAGGGAGTGGGGTCGGTGGCGAGGTCCGAGGACGGGCTCGGGCTGCTGGTACGGCTGGAGGGCGCGAGCGCGAGCGAACTGGTCGCCGAACTCGTCCGGCTGGAAGTGCCGGTGGCCGCGGTGGGCCCGCACCGGAGACTGGAGGACGCGTTCCTCACCCTGATCGGAGGAGCGGCATGAGTACGGTGGAGACACCCCCGACGGCGGGGGCGACGACGGGCGCGGCGACGACGGCCGGGGCGCCCGGGTCGGCAGGGGCCGAGACGGCACCGGGGTACGTGGCGAGCCGGACGCTGCCGCTGCGGGTGGAAGCGCTGCGGCAGTGGCGGCGGCGCCGGACCCTGGTGATGGGCGGGGTGCTGGCCGCCCTCCCCTTCATCCTGCTCATCGCGTTCGCGGTGGGCGGCGGCCCGGAGGACGACCGGAACGGGGGCGGCCGGATCACCCTCATCGACACGGCCACCGCCTCGGCCGCCAACTTCGCCGCGACCAGCCTGTTCGTCTCGGCGGGCTTCCTGCTGGTGGTGCCGGTGGCCCTGTTCTGCGGGGACACGGTGGCCTCCGAGGCGAGCTGGTCCTCGCTGCGCTACCTGCTGGCCTCGCCGGTGCCGCGGGCGCGGCTGCTGTGGAGCAAGCTGGTGGTGGCGCTGGGGTTCAGCCTGGCGGCGATGGTGCTGCTGCCGGTGGTGGCGTTGGGGGTGGGCGCGGTCGCGTACGGCTGGGGTCCGCTCCAACTGCCCACCGGCGGTGCGCTGCCGACCGGGGACATCCTGCCGCGGCTGGCGCTGGTGGTGGCCTTCGTCTTCGTGTCACAGCTGGTGACGGCCGGGCTGGCGTTCTGGCTGTCGACCAGGACGGATGCGCCGCTGGGCGCGGTCGGCGGGGCGGTCGGCCTGACCATCGTGGGCAATGTGCTGGATGCGGTGACCGCGCTGGGCGACTGGCGGGAGTTCCTGCCGGCCCACTGGCAGTTCGCGTGGGCGGATGCGTTGCAGCCGCAGCTGGAGTGGGGCGGCATGGTGAAGGGCACTGCGGTGTCGGTCTCGTACGCGGTGGTGCTGTTCGCGCTCGCGTTCCGGGGGTTCGCGCGCAAGGACATCGTGTCCTAGCGCGAATCAGTCGGAGGCTCCGGCGGCGCGCAGGGCCTCGGCGGTTTCCGGGTGCGGGCCGCGGATCGCCCAGGAGAGGGGGGTGTGGCCGGTGCCGTGGTCCTCGCGGAGGTTGGGGTCGGCGCCGTGCACGGCTGCCGCGTACAGCGGGGTGGTGCCGTCGGGATCGGGCGTCCCGGGCGGTGCGCCGGCCCGCAGCAGGGCTTCGGCCTCGGCGGTCCGGCCGAGCCAGGCCGCGGTGACGAGCCGCCTCGACAGCTTCTTCTGCCGCCTGCGGTTCACGGCACCTCCTGATGCGATGCTGGATGGGGGCGATCGGCCGCCGCGACGCCCCGGAACTCGTCCGGGAGCGCGCGGCGGAGCCGACGATTCGTCACGCGGGATCCGTCAGGCGGCGCCGCGGCCCGGCCCGAAGCCCGCGGCCTCGGCTATCGCGTCGACCGCGGCAAGGAGTTCGGCGTCCAAGGGGCGGTCGGCGACGGCCGCGTTGGCGCGGATCTGCTCGGCGGAGGTGGCTCCGGCGATCACCGAGGCGCAGCCCGGCTGGGCGGAGAGCCAGCCGATGGACAGCTCCAGCACGCTGCGCCCGTACTTCTCGCCGAGGTCGGCCAGGGCCTCGACCACGTCGAGCTTCTGCTCGGTGAGGTAGTCGTCCTCGCCGTGCAGCCGGGAGCCGGCCGGCACGGACGCGCCGCGGCGGATCTTGCCGGTGAGCAGGCCGTTGGCGAGCGGGTAGTACGGCAGCACGCCCACGCCGTAGTGGACGGCGGCCGGTACGAGTTCCCGCTCGGCGGTGCGCTCCAGCAGCGACCACTCGTTCTGCGCCGAGACGAACGGGGCGGCACCAATCTCGCGGGCCAGGTGGGCGGCTTCGGCCAGCTGCCAGCCGCTGAAGTTGGAGTGGCCGATGTAGCGGACCTTGCCCTCGGTGACGAGTTCGGTCAGCGCGGTCAGGGTTTCGGCGAGCGGGGTGGCCGGGTCGGGGCTGTGCAGCTGGTACAGGTCGATGTGGTCGGTGCCCAGGCGGCGCAGGGACGCCTCGACGGAGTGGCGGATGTAGCGCCGGCCGCCGCGGGAGCCGATGGCCGGGCCGTACTCCATGTCGACACCGGCATAGCCGAACTTGGTGGCCAGCACCACCTGGTCGCGGCGGCCCTTGAGGGCCTGGCCGAGGTGGCTCTCGGAGCCGCCGCGGGGGGAACCGTAGATGTCGGCGGTGTCGAGCAGGGTGATGCCGGAGTCGAGGGCCGCGTCGACGACCGCACGGGTGGCGGCGGCGTCGAGGGTCCGGCCGAAGTTGTTGCAGCCGAGACCGACGGCGGACACCTGCAGACCCGAGTGGCCGAGGGGGAGATAGCGCATGGGTGGGTTCCGCTCCTCACGTGTGGATGATCGACACGCTATCCCGTGCCTGTGCGGCGCCTCACCCGTGTTTTCGTCCGCGGGGCGGTCCGCACACCCGGGCGCGCGGCCACCGCCCTCTCGGTGAGGGCGACCGGCAACAGGCGTGACCTCCGCCACAGTTCGCGGTTCATGTCACTACTCGAGGATGACGAGGGTGGGGCGGCCGAGGCCGGGGGTGTCCCGGACCCCTCGACCGCACCGTCAATGACCGCGGTGAACATAATGAGCCGACCGCAGACCGGCAGCCACCCGAGGGGGTCCTTTGAGATCGCGCGTGGATCAGCGCCAGGCACAGGTACTCGCCCTCGTCCAGGTCCGCGGCAGCCTGCGGGTGACCGATCTCGCGGCGGAGCTCGGGGTCTCCCCCGTCACCCTGCGCCGGGACATCGAGGCGATGGCTGCCCGGGGCGAGATCCGGCGGCTGCACGGGGTGATCAGCCGGGTGGAGAGCCGGGTGGAGGGGCGGCCGGCCGCCGCTCCGGCCGGACGGCCCGCCGCGGCCCGGCGGGCCGAGGGCCTGGTGGTGGGCATGGTGGCACCGACGATCGAGTACTACTACGCCGATGTGGTGCGCGGGGCACGGGAGGCGGTCGAGGCGCGCGGCGCCCGGCTGACCGTGGGGCTGACCGGATACCTGCCGGGCGAGGACCGGACCCAGGCGGACCGGCTGCTGTCCACCGGGGCGGACGGGCTGCTGCTCACCCCGAACTGGGAGTCGGGGTCGGCGGCGCCGGGCGAGGGGGCCTGGACCGCGGAACTGCCGGTCCCGACGGTGCTGGTGGAGCGCTCGGCCCCGCCCGGGCACCCGGCCGCGGCCCTGGACCGGGTGACCTCGGACCATGCGCAGGGGGCGGCCCGGGCGGTGCAGCACCTGGCCGGACTGGGGCACCGGCGGATCGCGCTGGCCAGCCGGGAGACCCCGACCACGGCCCGGCTGCGGGCCGGTTACGAGGCGGCAGTGGGCGCACTCGGGCTGGCGCCGGCACCACCCTGGCCGCCGGCCGGAGCGGCCCCGCTGGGCGCGGCGGACCGGTTCGCCCGCACCCTGGCCTATCTGTGCGCGGCCGTCACCGAGGGCGGGGTGACGGCCGCGCTGATCCACAGCGATGCCGACGCGATCATGCTGATCCCGCAGTTGCAGGCGCGGGGCGTGCGGGTGCCGGAGGACCTGGCGGTGGTGGCGTACGACGACGAGGTGGCCGGGCTGGCCGACGTACCGCTGTCGGCGGTGGCCCCGGCCAAGCGCGAAGTGGGGGCGCGGGCGGCGGAACTGCTGCTGGACCGGCTGCTCCACGGGGACCGGAGCCCAGGCCAGCATCTGGAATTGCTGCCCCGATTGACCATCCGGTCGCGCTGATGCCGGACGGAGCCACGCGCTGACCTACTCCGCCTGAGTCTGCCGGGCGAGCTGCGCCAGGTGTTCCCGGCCGCGGGTGAGCTGGCCCGGCAGCTCGGCGGCATCGGGGTACCAGCGCTTCTCGTACTCCCAGCAGAGCCAGCCGTCCGGTGGCACGGCGGCCACCGCCTCGGCGAGCGGCAACACCCCGGCGCCCAGCGCGAGCGGGGTGAGTTCCGTCGCCGAGGCCACGTCCTTGACCTGGACGTATCCCAGGTGACCGGCCAGGGCCTGCCGGGAGTCGTCCGGGGATTCGCCGCCCAGCCAGGTGTGGAGTACGTCCCACAGCGCGCCGGCGGCCGGATGGCCGACCCGGTCCAGCACCCGGCCGGTGGCGGCTCCGGTGCGGTGCGAGTCGTGGGTTTCCAGCAGGATCCGCACGCCGTGGCGTTCGGCGAAGGGGGCCGCGGCGGCGAGCCGCCGCACCGCGTGGGCGTCGGCCTCCGCGCCGGGGAGGTGGCCGCCGCCGGGGAAGACCCGGACGAAGGCGGCGCCGAGGTCGGCGGCGAGGACGATCAGGGAGAGCAGTTCGGCGAGCACCGGGTCGTCATCGCCCGCGGCGGCGACCTTGGCGTACCCGGCGACGGTGAGCACGGTGATGCCGGCCGCGGCGAAGGTCCGGACGGCGGCGGCTCGGTCGGCGGTCGGGGTGCCGGGGTGCATCGGCTCCTCGTGGTGGGCGCGTAGTTCGACGCCGTCGAAGCCGTGCTCGGCGGCGAGGGCGGCGGTCTCCTCGACGGTCCGGCCCGGGACGCCGAGTGTGGAGAAGGCGTACTTCATGATCACTTCCTCGGATGCGGGAACGGCGGGCGGGAATCAGCTGGTGACCGTGCACCTCACCGTGAAGACCCGGCCGGGGGTGGCGTGGGTGACCGGGCCGGGGTAGCGGGTGCTGGCTCGGGAGACGGCCTGGTCCGGGGTGAGGGTGTGGCCGACGTGGGTGACGATCAGCCGGCCGGCACCGGCGGTCGCGGCGGTGTCGCCGGCCTGCTCGGCCGTGTGGTGACCCTCGGGCGTGCCATCGGCCTCGCAGAGCAGGACATCGCAGCCGGCGGCGAGGCCGGTGAGGGCGGGGCAGGGTGCGCAGTCTCCGGAGTAGACGAGGGCTGCGCCGTCGGCTTCGATCCGCAGGGCGAAGGCGGGCAGCCCGTGTTCCACGGCCCGGCTGGTCAGGCGGAGCCGGCCGAGGCTCGCGGTGTGGCCGTCGTACAGCTCGCGGATGGCGAAGGCGGACTCGACCGGGCTGCGGTCCGGGCCGTTGGTGAGGAAGTCCGCGAGCCGGGCGGCGATCCCGGGCGGGCCGAACAGCGGGAGCGGGGCGGCGCGTTCGATGTCGGCGTAGCGCAGGGCGTAGTAGGCGGTGAGGAGGTCGGAGCAGTGGTCGGCGTGCAGGTGGGAGATCCAGATGCCGTCGAGGGTGTCGAGGCGGGCATGCCGTTGCAGGGCGGCGAGGGTGCCGGGACCGGCGTCCACCCAGAGCCGGGTGCCGGCGTGCTCGACGAGGTAGCCGGAACAGGGGTTGTCCGGAGCGGGGTACGGGGTGGCGCTGCCCAGCACGGTGAGGTGGAGGGGGTGCCCCCCGGGAATCGGCGCGCTCATCGGCAGACTCCGTTCGGGACGAGGAGGCAGGACGCGGACACGGGACGCGGACACGGAACATGAGACCACGACGGGCGGGGCGCTGGGCCCGGCGACCCGTCCGAAGTCACCGGTCCGCTCTGGCCAGGCGGTCAGGCGGTGTGGAAGGGGAACCGCCCTCTTGACCCCCGCTGGTCCAGACCAATAGTTTCCGGCGTGGACCTTGCAACGCCCGCACGACGCATACTCCCCGCATCCTCAGCAAAGGAAGCCCATGCGCCGCAGCATGCTCGGCAGGCTGGCCGTCGCCGCCTGTTCCCTCTCCCTGCTGGCCGCCTTCGCGCCCGCCGCCAGTGCCGATGCCGGCGACGCCGAGGGAGCCGGCCACGGCCGCTCCCTCAAGCGCGTCGGCTACTTCACCCAGTGGGGCGTCTACGGACGCGACTTCCAGGTGCAGGACCTCGACACCAGCGGCACCGCCGCGAAGCTCACGCACATCAACTACGCCTTCGGCAACGTCGGTCCGGACGGCAGGTGCTTCACGGGGAACGTGCCGGGTGAGGCCGACGCCTGGGCCGACTACGTCCGGCCGCTGGATGCCGCGAACTCGGTCGACGGGGTCGCCGACGACTGGCAACAGCCGGTCGCCGGCAACTTCAACCAGTTGCGCGAGCTCAAGGCCAAGCACCCGCACCTCAAGGTGCTGATCTCGCTGGGCGGCTGGAGCTGGTCCACCCACTTCTCGGACGCCGCCCTCACCCCCGCCTCCCGCAAGGCCTTCGTCGCATCCTGCATCGACCTCTATCTCAAGGGGAACCTGCCGCAGGACGGCAGCCGCGGCGGCCCCGGCTCGGCGGCCGGCATCTTCGACGGCATCGACCTGGACTGGGAGTGGCCCGGCTCCGAGGGCGATTCCGACACGAAGTTCCGCCCGGAGGACAAGCGCAACTTCACCGCGCTGGTCCGGGAGTTCCGCAGCCAGCTGGACGCGTACGGGCGCACCCAGCAGCGGAAGTACGAGCTGTCGGCCTTCGTGCCGACCGCCCCCGCGAAGATCGACGCGGGCTTCGAGGTCCCCCGGATCATGCGGGACCTCGATTTCGTCACCCTCCAGGGCTACGACTTCCACGTGTCGGGCGAGAAGACCACCGCCCAGCAGTCCGCCCTGTACGCGCGGGGCGACTTCAGCGTGGACGGCACCGTGGACGCCTGGCTGCGGCGCGGGGCTCCCGCGCACAAGCTGGTGATGGGCATGCCGTTCTACGGGCAGGGCTGGACCGGTGTGAGCGGCGGCGGGGACGGCATGGGGCAGCCCGCGACCGGACCGGCCCCGGCCACCTGGGCGGCGGGGTACGAGGACTACAAGGCGCTGAAGAAGCTGGCCGAGGGCGGCTCCTACCAGGTCCACCGGGACCGGCGCGGCGGCCACGCCTGGCTGTTCGACGGCACCACCCTGTGGACATACGACGACCCGCAGGTGCTGCGCACCAAGTCGGCGTACATCCGTGAACACGGCCTGGGCGGGGCGATGTTCTGGTCGCTGGACGCGGACACCGCGGACGGGGAGCTGATGACCGCCGTCGACCGGGGCCTGCGGGGCCGCTGAACCGGCGCCGCCGGGCCGCGGGAATGCCCCGGCCCGGCGGTGCCCTTACCCCGTACCCTGCCCGGCATGAGAACGACGACGATACGAGCGGTCAACCGGCTCACGGCCCGCTGGGCCCGCGAGGCGGCCGACGCAGAGGGCGGGACGGTGGTGACGGCCGCCGGGCTGTGGCCGCTGCTGGCCCTGCTCGCGGACGGTGCGGACGGCCCGGCCCGCACCGAACTGGCGGAAGCGCTGGGCATACCCGCCGAGGCGGCGGCCGAGGCGGCCCGCGAGCTGCTCGCCGGACTGGCCGGCGTACGGGGCCTGGAAACGGCCACCGGCCTGTGGGCGCGGCGGGACCTGCCCCTGGAGGAGCCCTGGGCGGCCGGCCTGCCGCCGGGCACCCGCGGGGAGTTGACCGGGTCGCCGGACACGGACCGGGCAGTCCTCGACGGGTGGGCGGCGGAGCGGACCGGCGGGCTGATCGACCGGATGCCGGTGCCGGTGTCCGCGGACACCCTGCTGGTGCTGGCCTCCGCGCTCGCCCTGCGGCTCACCTGGCTCCAGCCGTTCACCGAGCGCCCGAAGGAGATCACCGAGGGCCCCTGGGCGGGACAGGTGGTCCGGGGCCTCGGCCGCTGGACCTCGCTGCTGGACCGGGTGCGGGTTGCCGACACCACCGCCGGTCCGCTGACCCTGCTGGAGGTGGTGGGCGATGGCGGGGTCGACGTCCATCTCGTGCTGGGCGAGTCCGCCGCCCGCCCGGGCGAGGTGCTGGCCGCGGGCATCGCAGCCGTGACCGGGTACGGGGACGGCATCGGCGCCGCCGCGCCGGTGGCCGGGTCGGCGCTGCCGGAGGGAACTCCCGGTCCGGGACTGGACATCCGTACGGAGCAGTCGTACACCCCCGAGCCCCGGCTGGCCGTGCAGACGGTGGCGTTCTCGGTCGAGGCCGAGCACGATCTGCTGCCGCAGGCGCGGCTGTTCGGCTTGGAGAGTGCCACCGACCTCCGCTTCGGGCACTTCCCCGGCATCAGCGGCAAACCCCTGGCCGTCGGCGCCGCGGCGCAGTCGGCACTGGCCCGGTTCCACGCCGAGGGCTTCGAGGCGGCGGCCGTCACCGCCGTCGCCATGGCGCCCGGCGGCGCACCGCCGCCGCGCCCGCGCTACCGGACCCGCCGGATCGGCCTCGTCGTCGACCGCCCCTTCGGCTTCCTCGCCGTCCACCGCACCTCGAAGCTGGTCCTGGCGGCGGGCTGGGTCACCGACCCGCTGCCCGGCTCCTGGTGAGTCCGGCGCGGACCGGTCACTCCGGGCCGGCTCGCATCCGGGCCAGGGCGGCCGTGTCCGCGAAGGCGGGAACGTGTCCCGTGCCGCCGCGGCCGGACACCGAGAGGGAGGCCGCGGCCACGCCGTAGGCGACGGCGTCCGCGAGGGTGTCACCCAGGGCCAGCCGGGCGGTGGCGGTGCCGGTGAAACAGTCCCCGGCCCCGGTGGCGTCCACCGGGGCCGGGTTGGCCGGGACCGGAAGGTAGCGGGCCCCGGTCCCGTCGTGCAGCAGCAGCCGTCCGGGGCCGGCGGTGACCGCCACCGCGCGGGCGCCCAGCCGGCGGTAGCGGGCGGCGGCCTCCGCGGGGTCGTCGGTGCCGACCAGGGCCAGGGCGTCGGCGGGGCAGGAGGTCTTGAGGAGTCCGGTGCACGGGGCGATCCGGGCGAGCAGCTCCCGGGCCTCGGTCCGGCCGGTCAGCCGGGAACGGAAGTTGGGATCGTACGAGAGGTGCCCGCCGGCCCGGTGCACGGCTTCGGCGGCGGCCAGCACGGCCTCGCAGCTGCTCGGCGAGAGCGCCCCGGTGATCCCGCTGGTGATCAGGGCCGGGGTGCCGGTGAGCAGGTCGTGCCAGGACTCGACGTGGGCACGGGAGAGGGTGGAACCGGCGCTGCCGGTGCGCCAGTAGATGAAGGCGCGGTCGTCCTCGGTGTCGGCGGAGAGCAGATAGGCGCCGTTGGGGCGGGGGGCGCGGCGTACGTGGGCGATGTCGATGCCGAGTCCGGCGGCCCGGTGCAGCAGGGGCTCGCTCAGTTCGTCGTCCCCGACCACGGCCAGCAGGGCGGTGCGGGCCCCGGCGGCGACGGCGGCGGCTGCGGCGTTGAGTGCGTCGCCCGAGTAGGAGATCCGGGCGCCGGTGCCGTCGACGGCACCGCGCAGGGCGGTGCCGGCCTGGATCTCGACCAGGACCTCACCGAGGACGAGCACGTCGTACGGCCCCGCGTGCGCAATCCCCTGCGCGACCCCGCTCACCGCCCGGCCTCCGCGGTACGGCCGGACCGGCAGCCGCACCCGCAGGGCACGGCCAGGCCGGCGAAGAGGGCGGCCAGTTCGGCGGGGCCGGCCGGCAGGCCGCTGCCGATGCCGACGGCCCCGGCCCCCGCGTCGAGCCAGTCCCGGACCTCGGCGGGCCGGATGCCGCCGGTCGGCAGGATCAGCGCCGCCGGCAGGACGGCGATGAGGGAGCGGATGAACTGCGGTCCGCCGACGTGGGCCGGGAACACCTTGGCGGCGCCGGCCGCCCGGACGGCCGAGGCGATCTCGCCGGGGGTGAACCCGCCCTCGATGAAGACGGCGTGGCGGCGCCGCGCCACCGCACGGACCTCGGGGGCGGGGTGGGGCGAGACGAGGAACCCGGCGCCTGCGTCCAGCGCGGCCTCGGCCTGCGCGGCTCCGGTCACCGTGCCGACCCCGATCAGGGCGGGCCGGCCGTGGGCGTCGGCCAGCGGGACGGTGCGGGCGACGGCCTCGGCCCAGCCGGGGGTGGAGGTGGTCAGTTCCACGGCGCGGCAGCCGGCGGCGAGGAGGGCGGTGGTCCGCCGGACGGCCTCGTCCGTGTCGGCGGTGCGCAGCACCGGCAGCAGCCGCTGGGCGGCTATGACCGCGTACGGATGGCAGGACGAGCAACCCGACAAGGAGTCCGACAAGGAACCCTCCCTTTTGTTCCATGGAGTGGAACTGGGCACCGCGTACCGGAACTTGCTGGTACAGACCATACGCACCGGCCCTGCGCGCGGCTACGGCCGCTCCGGCTCCGCTGCTCTGAGGCCGGCCAGCAGCTCACGGGCCAGCCGGAGGTGGCGGTGGCCGGGCTCCAGGACGCGTTCGGCCTCGTACAGGGTCCCAAGGAGCAGGGCTCGGGCCTGGGCGGGCCGGCCGCCGGCGGCCAGGGCCCGGGCCCGTTCCAGCCGGGCGTAGAGGGCGTGCGGGTGGTCGGCGCCGAGGAGCCGGGTGCGGTCGGCGGCGAGGGATTCCCAAGCGGCGGCAGCCTCGGCGGTGTGGCCGGCCCGGGCGGCCAGGGCTGCTTGGCTGGCCCGGATGGCGAGGGTGTGCGGGTCGTCGGGGCCGAGGCTGCGCAGGGCGTCGGCGAGCAGCTCGTCCAGCCGGCGGGCCGTCTCGGCGGGGCGCTGGTCGCCGTACCAGATCAGGCTGCGCCGGGTGGCCAGCACCTGGGCGTGGTCGGCTTCCTGGACCCGCAGCCGGTCGGCGAGCAGCCGGGCCAGTTGCCGGGCGGCCTCGGCCCGGTCTCCGGACTCGCCGGTGAAGTAGGCCAGTTGGTGCCGGGCCGCCAGGGTGTCGGGATGGTCCGGGCCGAGGACTGCGGAGGTGTCGGCGACCAGGGCGGTGAACCGTTCGGCGGCGGCGGGGGCGTCCCCGGCCTCGCCGGTGAAGTAGGCCAGCTGGTGCCGGGCGGCCAGGGTGTCGGGGTGGCGGGGGCCGAGCCGGGCCTCCCGGCGGTGGGCGACCCCGGCGAGGTCGGCCGCCGCGCGGCGGGGCCGGCCGGCGTCGCCGACCGCGATGGCGAGCAGGAAGTCGGCTCCGGGCACCCGGCCCCGGCGGGCCTTGGCCAGGGCCTGGGCGGCCCGGGCGAGCCGGGATTCCTGGTGGGCCAGCAAGCCCATGTCGTAGGCCTCGGCGGGCTCCACCCGGGCGAGCAAGGCCTGCCACAGGTGGTCGGGCACCGGAGCCAGCCCCGGGTCTCCGAGCAGGTAGTCGAAGGCGGTGTAGCCCTGGGAGTAGTTGCCGATCAGCAGGCCGCTGGTGGCGTAGGCGGCGGTGCAGGCCCAGGCCATGGCGTCCGCGAAGGGCTCCGGCTGGAGGTCGCCGCCGCCGCGGGCGGTCAGGTACGGCGGGTGGAGGTCGCGGAGCCAGTCGCGGCTGACCGGGCGGCGCAGTCCGGCGCGCCGGCAGTCCACCGCCGCGGCCACCAGCGCCGCGCCGCGCGGATTGGCTCCGGGCGCCCAGGCGTTGTGCCAGGAGGCGAGCAGTTCGGGCCCGGCGGCGAGTACTTCGGCGATGCCGAAGCGGTCACCGGCCCGCAGGGCGGTGCCGATCCGGGGGTCGTCGGCGTGGGCGGCGGCCCGGCGGCGTTCCTCCGGGGTCCAGTGCCGGTCCAGCCGTACGACGGCGGCCAGGTGCAGCACCTCCCGCTGGGCCCGCCAGGCGTCCCGGTCGGAGCCGGTGAGCCGGCTCTCCTCGCGGGCCTCGTAGCGGCGGTACTCCTGGGAGCGCAGGGTGGCGATCACCACGCGCCGGCCGGGGGGCCCGGCGAGCAGTGCGGCCAGCCGGCCGGGGTCCAGGCCTTCGGCGCCGAGGAAGTCCTCCAGGTCGTCCAGCCAGAGCACCGCGCGCCGCCGGCGCGCGGCGGTGCGTAACGCCTCCGGCAGGGCGGCCCGGTTCAGCGGGCGGACGAAGGCGTGCCGTGGGTAGAGCATGCGGGCCACCTCGTAGGCGAGCCGAGTCTTGCCGGCCGTGGACTCCCCCACCACAAGCACAAACCCGGACCGGCCGAGGGCCTCACGCAGCCGGGGTTCGGCATCGCGCCGGATGTAGACGGGCGAGGTGGAAGAGCCGGGAGTGGCGGGTGCGGCGACGGAACCGGCGGAACGGCCGACGGCGGCCGGACTCCGACCCGTGGCCAGGCTGCCGGCCGGGCTCCGACCCGCGAAGCGGCCAACGGCCCGAGTCAGGCCCGCTAAGCGGCCAGCAGCCCGACTCGGGCCCGCGGCGAGGCCGCCGGCCGGGCTCGAGTCGGCGGGGTGGGCGCCGGCCCGGCTCCGGCTCGCGAAGCGGCCGACGGCCCAACTCGGGCCCGCGGAGCTGCCAGCGGCCGGACTGCGGCCCGCGGCGCTTCTGCCGCCCGGGCTCCGGCCCGCGGCGAGGCTGCCGGCCGGACTCCGCCCCGCGGCCAGGCCGCCGCCCGGGCTCGGGTCCGCGGGGTGGGCGCCGGCCTGTTCGGGGCGGTGCAGGCGGGCCGTACGCGGGATCCGGCCGCCGGGCGTGCGCAGCAGCGCGCCGCGCCTGGTCGCGGTGGCTTCAGCCGGGTTGAGCCGTTCGGCGGCCAGCCCGGACAGCGTGGTCACGGCCGCGCCGATGCCGGTGGCCCAGGCCCCGGAGGTCCACAGCGAGGCGAGCCCGAGCGCGCCCGCGCCCAGTCCCACCGCCGCGAGATACGCCGGCCAGCCGCGCGCACGACCGGTCTCCCGCCGTCCCCGTACGAGCAACACCGGCATGCCGCCCCCCACACGCGTCCCGTGGCCGCCGCTCCTCATTCTGACCCTGCGTGCGCGTTCGGTACCCCGTCCGGTCCCCATCCAGTCCGACAATCCGATAACTGTTATCCGGGACCCTCTCGACGGTCTCCCAGGTATTGGGCATCATCGACCGGCGCCACGGACAGGGATCATCACATGAGCACAGAGCACGGCACGGCAGCACTCACGGCACTCGTCGCGGCAGCCCGCGAGGGTGATCCGCGGGCCCAGGACGAGCTCGTCAGCACCCACCTGCCGCTCGTCTACAACATCGTCGGGCGGGCCCTGGGCGGTTCCTTCGATGTGGACGACGTGGTCCAGGACACCATGCTGCGGGCGCTGGACGGGCTCGGCGGCCTGCGCGCCCCGGAGAGCTTCCGGTCCTGGCTGGTGGCGATCACCATGAACCGGATCCGGGCGCACTGGCGGGAGCGGGAGTTCGGCCCGTCCGGCCTGGAGGGCACCGAGGAACTCGCCGACCCGGGGGCGGACTTCGTCGACCTGACCGTGGCGCGGCTGCAGCTGGCCGGACAGCGGCAGGAGACCGCCCGGGCCACCCGCTGGCTGGAGCCGGACGACCGGGGGCTGCTGTCGCTGTGGTGGCTGGAGTGCGCGGGCGAGCTGAGCCGGCCGGAGGTCGCGGAGGCGCTGGGGCTGTCGCCGCAGCACACCGCGGTCCGGGTGCAGCGGATGAAGGCGCAGCTGGAGGCGGCCCGGGTGGTCGTACGGGCGCTGGACGCGGTCCCGCCCTGCGAGGACCTGCGGCCGGTGCTGGCGAGCTGGGACGGCCGGCCGTCGGCGCTGTGGCGCAAGCGGATAGCGCGGCACGCGCGCGACTGCGTGCGCTGCGCCGGCCTGTGGAACGGCCTGGTCCCGGCGGAGGGCCTGCTGGCCGGCCTGGCCCTGGTCCCGGTGTCGCTGGCCCTGCTGTCGGGCGTGCGGTCGGCCGTCACCGGGTTCGCTCCGGCCGGCCTTGCGGCGTACGCCGATCCGGGCGCGGCGGCGTACGCCGGTCCGGGCGGGGCCGGGTACGCCGGTCCGGACGCAGCGGCGTACGTGGCTGCGGGCGACGCCGGGTACGCCGTCACGGGCAGCCCGGCCGACGGCCACGGCACCGCCGAGGCCGGGCGGCACCGCGCGGGCGACGGCCGGGACGGCGTCCGCGGCACAGCCCGCAAACGACGGCAGAACCGGCGCCGGGCGGTCGGCGCGGCGGTGGTCGCGGCCTGCATGGCGAGCGGCGGCATCTGGTACCTCGGCACCGGACCGGGGGACGGCGAGGACGAGGCCGCTTCGTCCCCCGCCTCCCCGCTGGCCGTGCTGACCGCGCCGGACGCCTCCGCCGAGGCCTCGCCCTCCGGCTCCGCCTCCGTCTCGCCGTCCGCCTCCGCCTCCGCCTCGGCCTCCGCCGGCACGAGCGCATCCGCCAAGGCCGGCGCGTCCGCCAGCCCGAGCCCGGTCAAGACCGCCGGCCCGGGCAAGACCTCCGCCAAGCCCGCCCCGCGCCCGTCCAGCCCGCGCCCGGCGCCCCCCGCCCCGCAGGGCACTGCGGCCCAGGTGGTGGCCCTGGTCAACAAGGAGCGGGCGGCGGCCGGCTGCGGTCCGCTCAAGGACGACCCCCAGCTGCGGGCGGCTGCCCAGGGCCACTCCGACGACATGGCGGACCGGGACTTCTTCTCGCACACCGCCCCGGGCGGCAGCGACCCCGGCGACCGCACCACCGCGGCCGGCTACCGCTGGTCCACGTACGGCGAGAACATCGCCAAGGGCCAGCAGACCCCGGAGCAGGTGATGGATTCCTGGATGAACAGCTCCGGGCACCGCGCCAACATCCTCAACTGCTCCTTCAAGGACATCGGCGTGGGCATCCGGAAGGGTTCCGGCGGGCCCTGGTGGACCCAGAACTTCGGTGCCCGGATGTAGGCCCCGCCCCGCCGCGCGGCCTGCGCCTGTTCGCTTCGTTTTCGGGGCAGGATGGAGACTGGAGCCGAAATGGCTGATCACCGTGGGCGGGAGCGGAAAACATGGCGAGGAAGCAGCTCCGGCCGCACCAGCGGGAGGCCGTCGACGCGGTGCTCCGGGCGCTGGAGCCGCCGCCCGGCCGGCCGCTCCCGGCGGGCGGGCTGCGCACCCAGGTGATCATGGCCACCGGGTCCGGCAAGTCCCTGGTGGCCGTGCGGTCCGCCGAGGAACTGCGGGCGGCCCGGGTGCTGGTGCTCGTCCCGTCGCTCGACCTGCTGGTGCAGACCGGTGCCGCCTGGCGGGAGGGCGGCCGGTCCGGGCGGATGGCCGGGGTGTGCTCGCTGCGCGCCGAGGACGCGGGCTTCCCCACCACCACCGATCCGGCCGAACTGGCCGCACTGGTTTCCCGGTCCGGGCCGGCTGACCGGGTCACGGTCTTCGCCACGTACGCCTCCCTGGGCCTGGGCACGCTGGAGCGGGCCCACCGGGCCGGGCTGCCCGCCTGGGACCTGGTGGTGGTGGACGAGGCGCACCGCACCTCGGGGCGGATCGGCAAACCGTGGGCGGTGGTGCACGACAACCGCCGGATCCCGGCCGCCCGGCGGCTCTACATGACGGCGACACCCCGGGTCTGGCGTGACCCCGAAGGCGCCGACGGCACCGCGGAAGCCACCGGCGCGGGGCCCGGGGCCGGGCGGGGCGAGCTGGTCGCCTCGATGGAGGACGACCCGGACGGGCCGTTCGGCGCCCGCTGCCACACTCTCTCCCTCAGCGAGGCCATCGACCGACGCATCTGTGCGCCGTACCGGGTGGTCTGCGTGGACGTCACCGACCCCGGCTTCCAGGCGGCCGTGCTGCTGGGCCCCGACGGCCGCTCGGACGCGGTGCGTGGCCCCCGGCTGGCCGCCCTGCAGACGGCCCTGGTGAAGGCGGCGGCCGAACAGGACTTCCGGCGGACCCTGGTCTTCCACCACCTCACCCGCGAGGCCGAGGCCTTCGCGGCCGGACTGCCGGCGGTCGCCGCGCGGCTGCGCCGGTCGAGCCGGGCCGTCCGGCCCGCCTACCCGCGGACCGTGTGGGCCGACTGGCTGTGCGGCCGGCACCCGGCGGCACACCGGCGGCGGGTACTGGACGCGTTCGCGGACCCGCGGGTGGCCGACCGGGCGTTCCTCGGCAGTGTGCGGGTGCTGGGCGAGGGGGTGGACACCCGGGAGTGCGACTCCGTGTTCTGGGCGGACGTCCGCGGCTCCATGCCCGATCTCGTACAGGCGGTGGGGCGGGCGCTGCGGATCCGGCCGGGCGAGGGCAAGGTCGCCTCGCTGGTGGTGCCGGTGCTGCTGGGCCCGGGCGAGACGCCGGAGGCCATGCTGACCTCGCGGGCGTACGGAAGTCTGGCCCGGGTGCTGGAGGCGCTGCGGGCGCACGACTCCCGGCTGGTGGAGGCCCTCGCCCAGCCGCAGGCGCAGAGCCGTACGCCCAAGCCGGCGCGGGAGTCCGGTGCAGGGGCCGGCGGGGCCGGCGCGGGTGCCGGAGCCGGGCCCGGCGGGGTCAGTCCGGAGGCGCAGGGCCTGCTGGCCTTCTCGGCTCCGCGGGATCCGGCCCTGCTGGCGGCCTTCATCCGGCTGCGGGTGCTGCATCCGGAGCGCGAGCACTGGCGGCGCGGGGTGGCGGCGGCGAGCGTCTACCGGAGGCTGGCCGGGGACCTGCGGGTCCCGTTCGGCTTCCGCGCACCCGCGCCCGGCACGGGCGGGCCGGGCTCGGGCGGCCCGGCTAGCCCGGCAGGCTCGGGCGGGCTCGGCGCGGGTGGCCCGGCTGGGCCGGCCGGCCCGGGGGCGGCGGAGTGGCCGGCCTCGCTGGCCGGGTTCCCGCTCGGCCAGTGGATCGCCGACGCCCGGCGGACCTACCGGCGGGGCGCACTCGGCGCGGAGCGCATGGCCTCGCTGGACGTGCTCGGCATGGTGTGGAGCCACTTCGACGTGGCGTTCGACGAGGGGCTCTCGGCCGCCCGGGCCTGGGCGGCCGAACACGGCCATCTGCTGCCGCCGGCGGACGCCACCTGGAACGGGGCTCCGGTCGGGATCTGGATGAAGAACAACCGCGCCGCCGCCCGCCGCGGCGACCTCCCGGTGGAGCGGCGGGAGGCGCTGGAGGAGATCGACGCGTCCTGGTGCCCGGCCTGGGACATCTCCTGGCAGCGGGCCTTCCATCTGACCCGGGCTCATCTGGCGGCGGGCGGCTCCGTGCCGGCCGGCCCGGGCGAGGCCGTGGTGCAGGGCGAGGACCTGGGCGCCTGGGTGCGTGCGCAGCGGCTCGGCTGGGAGCGGCTGGGCTGGGCCCAGCACTGGCTGCTGGAACACACCCTGGGGCTGGCCCCCGCGACGGAGTCGGAGCGCCCGGAACCCCGCCGCAGCCAGGCCGAGAAGTGGGCGGCCCAGCTGGCGGCGGCCCGGCAGTTCCGGGAGCGCGAGCAGCACCTGCGGGTCCCGCGCGGCCATGTGGAGCGGGTGGGCACGCGGGACCTCCGTCTCGGCGCCTGGATCGCCAACCAACGCACCCGCGCCGCCTCACTCCCCCCAGACCGGGTCCGGGAACTGAACGCCCTCGGCATGCGCTGGTCCGTACGCGCGGAGCAATGAGGCGCGTGCGGGCCCACTGGGGGGCCTGGCCGGGCCGGCGGCGGCCGGTGACGGCCAGGAGCACCGGTGCAGCGCGGCACGGCCGGGCCAGTCAGGCCACAGCCAAGCCGCTCAGGACACGAGCGGGCCTGCGGGGCACAACCGTGCCAGCCCGGCACGGGCGAGCCCGGCTGGCACCGCCCGCTCAGCCCCGCCGAAGCGGCCGGCGCGACGCGGCGCCGCCCTCCGGCCGGCTCCGGGCGGCCTCGGTCAGCCCGGCCGCCCCCGCCGCGCGCCCCGTCTCAGTGGTGGAAGCCGGACTGCCGTGGGGTGTCTGCGGCCGAGCCGCGGGGGCCTGCGGTTTTCAGGTATTCGATGGCTCGGCGCATGTCCTCGACCAGCAGGGCCATCTGGTCGCGGGTCACCCCGTGCCGGACGAGCACACGCTGGATGACGGTGTCGTCGCGGTCGGCGGGCAGCGGGTACGAGGGGACCTGCCAGCCGCGCATCCGCAGCCGGTCGGAGAGGTCGTACAGGTTGAACCCGGCGCCCGCCGGGTCGGTCAGTGCGTAGGAGACGGCGGGGAGGGCGCCCTTGCCGTCGTACAGCAGGGTGAAGGGCCCCAGTTCGGCGATCCGGGCGGCCAGGTACTGGGCGGTCTCGGCGCAGGCCTGCTGGACCCGGCGGTAGCCGCCGTGGCCGAGCCGCAGGAAGAGGTAGTACTGCGCGATGATCTCGCCGCCGGGGCGGGAGAAGTTGAGGGCGAAGGTGGGCATGTTGCCGCCCAGGTAGTCGACCCGGAAGACCAGGTCCTCGGGCAGCAGGTCGGCGGTGCGCCAGACGATCCAGCCGACCCCGAGGGGGGCGAGGCCGTACTTGTGGCCGGAGGTGTTGACGGAGGCGACCCGGGGGAGGCGGAAGTCCCAGACCACGTCGGTGTGGAGGAAGGGGGCGACGAAGCCGCCGCTGGCCGCGTCCACGTGGATGGGGACGTCCCAGCCGTGTTCCGCCTGGATCCGGTCGAGTTCGGCCGCGATCTCGGCGACCGGTTCGTAGTCGCAGGTGTAGGTGACGCCGAGGATGGCCACCACCCCGATGGTGTTCTCGTCCACGTACTGGGCGAGCTGGTGCGGGCGCAGCCCGGTGGCACCGGCCTCCACCGGGACCTGGCGGAGTTCCACGTCGAAGTACCGGGCGAACTTGTCCCAGCAGATCTGCACCGGGCCGCAGACCAGGTTGGGGCGGTCCACGGGCTTTCCCTCGGCGCGCCGGCGCTCGCGCCAGCGCCATTTGAGGGCGAGTCCGCCCAGCATGGCGGCTTCGCTGGAGCCGGTGGTGGAGCAGCCGGTGGCCGCGGTGCCGGACGGGGCGTTCCACAGGTCGGCCAGGATGTTCACACAGCGGGCCTCGATCTCGGCGGTCTGCGGGTACTCGTCCTTGTCGATCATGTTCTTGTTGAGGCAGACGTCCATCAGCCGGCGGACCTCGTCGTCCGACCAGGTGGTGCAGAAGGTGGCGAGGTTTTGCGCCGCGTTTCCGTCGAGCAGCAGTTCGTTGCGGAGCAGTGAGTAGACGACCTCGGCGGGGGTGTGCTCCTCGGGCATGCGGTACTTGGGCAGTACCCGGCCGCTCATCGGGGAGGCGAACACGTCCGCGTCGGCGTCCAGAGCGCGAGGATCCTTCATCTCATGAAGTGCCATAGGTGGACTATATGGGACATTTCGCAACAGAGGCTTCCGGTCGACTCCGTGGTGCGAGCCCGTTCATGAGGACCCCCAGATTCCGGAGGATTTACGGCCAGGTAGGCTCAGGCCGCAAGATCTTCCCGTCCGGGCCACTGGAGCCGGTGCGGACGGGAAGATCCTCAATCTTGTTCTATGGGCAACATATCCGCGGATGTCCGGATCTACGCCAACTGCCCCACGGGTCCTGGTACTTCTTCCCCTCATGAACATGATCACCAGACGTCGGGCACTCGGTACCTCGGCCGCCACCCTCACGGCCCTCGGCCTCGCCACGACGGCCCACGCCGTTACCCTCGGCCACACCGCACCCTCCTCCTCTCCCTCCCCGGCGCCCGCCCCCGCCCCCGCCGCCACCCCGCCGGGTGCGGTCGACGAGGTCTACCTCGGCCGCCGGATACAGATAACGCCCGCCTCGACGGGCGGGCACGGCGGTCACCACGGCGGCCACCACACCCCCGGCGGCCCCACGGTCCGGATCGACGGACGCGAGCTGCATGTGATGCGCAACGCCGACGGCAGCTGGATCAGCGTGGTCAACCACTACGAGACCTTCACCGAGGTCCGCGGGCTGGCCCGGGCCGCTGTGCGCGAGCTCCAGGGTGCCGCCCTCGTCCCGTTCGGCGGTGCGGTATGACCGTCCGCAAGAACCAGGCCACGCTGACGGCCGCCGAGAAGAAGAGCTTCATCGCCGCCCTGCTCGAGCTCAAGCGCACTGGCGTCTACGACCGCTTCGTCACCACCCACAACGGGTTCATCATGGGCGACACCGATTCGGGCGACCGGGTCGGCCACCGCTCCCCCTCCTTCCTGCCCTGGCACCGCCGCTTCCTGAACGAGTTCGAGCAGGAGCTCCAGAAGGTGGACCCGGCGGTCGCCCTGCCCTACTGGGACTGGACGGCCGACCGCACCTCCCGCTCCTCCCTGTGGGCCGCCGACTTCCTCGGCGGCACCGGCCGGGCCCGCGACGGCCAGGTCATGGACGGGCCGTTCGCCTACTCCACGGGCGCCTGGAACATCAACGTCCGGGTGGACGGGCGCTCCTACCTGCGGCGCGCGCTCGGCAGCGGGGTCGCCCAGCTGCCCACCAAGGCCGAGGTGGACAACGTCCTCTCCATGGCCGAGTACGACATGGCCCCCTGGAACAGCTCCTCCGGCGGCTTCCGCAACCACCTGGAGGGCTGGCGCGGCCCCAACCTGCACAACCGGGTGCACGTCTGGGTCGGCGGCCAGATGGGCACCGGGGTCTCCCCCAACGATCCGGTGTTCTGGATGCACCACGCCTACATCGACAAGCTGTGGGCGGACTGGCAGGCCCGGCACCCGCAGTCGCCGTACCTGCCGGCGGCGGGCACCACGAACGTGGTCGACCTGCACGACACCATGCGGCCGTGGGGCGATGTCACCCCCGCCGACATGCTGGACCACCGGAAGTTCTACACCTTCGACACCGAGCCGGCCTCCGGCACCCAGCGGTAGGTCAGCTCAGGGCGCCCCACCTGCCCGTACCGGGGTGCGCGTACCGCGCGCCCGGTGTCCACCAGATGCTCCAGGTAGCGGCGGGCGGTGATCCGCGACATGCCCGCCGCCTCCGCGGCCCCGGCCGAGGTGAGCCCGTCCGGGGCCGCCCTGAGCAGGGCGCAGACCCGGTCCAGGGTGGGCGCGCTCAGCCCCTTGGGCAGAGCAGCCGGGCGGGGTGCGCGCAGGGCGGCCAGTGCCCGGTCCACGTCGTCCTGGCCGGCCGCCTCGCCCGCGCCCGCGGCGGCGCGGTACTCCGCGTAGCGCAGCAGGCGCTCGCGCAGGGTGGGGAAGGCGAAGGGCTTCAGTACGTACTGGACCACGCCGAGCGAGACGCTCTCCCGCACCACCGCGAGGTCCCGGGCCGAGGTCACCACGATCACGTCCACCGGGTGCCCAGCGGCCCGCAGACCGCGCGCGAAGCGCAGCCCGTGGCCGTCGGGCAGGGTGAGGTCGAGCAGCAGCAGGTCCACCGGGGTGCGCTCCAGCACCCGGGCCGCCTCGGCCAGCGAGTGGACGGCGCCGACGGCCGTGAAGCCGGGCACCCGGCCGACGTACAGGGCGTGCGCATCGGCGGCGACGGGGTCGTCCTCGACCACGAGCACCCGCACCGCGGCCTCGCCGGGCACCGCCCGGCCGCCGCCATTGTCGCCGGTCATCCGCGGCCTCCTTCGGGTGTACTCGTGCCTGCGGCCGGCCGTGCGGCCGGGGCCGGGGACGGCACGGCTTTCGGTACCGCTATCGGCAGTCGGACGATGAACTCCACTCCCCCGCCCGGGACTTCCGCAGCGTCCACCGTGCCCCCGTGCCGCTGCGCGGCCTGCCGGACCAGGGCGAGGCCCAGGCCCCTCCCCTCCCCCTTGCCGGACCAGCCGCGCCGGAACACATCGGCGCCGGCGGGCAGCCCGGGCCCGTTGTCCGCCACCCGCAGCAGCAGGTCTCCGCCGTCGGGGCGGGCGGTCACGGTGATCCGCGCGCCCGGGGTCCCGGTCAGTGCGTCGACAGCGTTGTCGATCAGGTTACCCAGCACGGTGACCAGGTCCCGGGCCGGCAGCGCCCCGCATCCCGCGGTCAGCCGCCGGCTGTCCGCGGTGACCACGAACTCCACCCCCCGTTCGTGCGCCTGCGCGGCCTTGGCCAGCAGCAGGGCCGCCAGCACCGGTTCGTCCACCGCGGTGAGCACCTGGTCGGTGAGGGCCTGGGCCAGCTCCAGTTCGGCGGTGGCGAAGTCCACCGCCTCGGCGGTGCGGCCGAGTTCGACCAGCGAGACCACGGTGTGCAGCCGGTTGGCCGCCTCGTGGGCCTGGGAGCGCAGGGCCTGAGTGAAGCCGCGCTCGTGGTCCAGTTCGCCGGTCAGCGCCTGGAGCTCGGTGTGGTCGCGCAGGGTCACCACGGTGCCGCGCCGGCCGCCGCCCGCCACCGGTGCACTGTTCACCACGAGGACCCGGTCGGCGGTCAGATGGACCTCGTCCACCCGGGGCCGATCGGCCAGCAGGGCGCCGGTGAGCGGGGCCGGCAGGCCGAGGTCCGCGACATTGCGGCCCACCACCTCGCCCCGGACCCCGAGCAGCTCCCGTCCGGCGTCGTTGACCAGGGAGACACGGCGCTGCCCGTCGAGCATCAGCAGTCCTTCCCGGACGGCGTGCAGCGCGGCCTGGTGGTAGTCGTGCATCCGGCTGAGCTCGGCGGCGTTCATGCCGTGGGTGTGCCGGCGCAGCCGGGCGTTGATCACATGGGTGCCGGCCCCGCCGAGGGCGAGGGCGCCGGCCGCGACCCAGCCGAGCGCCGTGAGCTGGCCGCCGAGCCGGTCGCTGATCGCGCGGACCGTGATGCCGGCGCTGACCAGGCCGGTGATCCGGCCTCCGTCGCGCACCGGGGTCACCACGCGGATGGAGGGTCCGAGGGTGCCGGTGTAGGTCTCGGTGAAGGTCCTGCCGTGCAGGGCGGGCCCGGTGTTGCCGAGGAAGCGCTCGCCGATCCGGCGGGGGTCGGGGTGGGTCCAGCGCCGCCCGTCCGGAGCCATGATCGTGACGAAGTCCACGCCCGCGCCGGTGCGGACCTGCTCGGCGTACGGCTGGAGCACGGCCGTGGGGTCGGGTCCGCGGACGGCCTCACGTACGGACGGGGAGTCGGCGACGGCACGGGCGACCGCGCGCGCCTGGCGCTCGGCGGCCTCTTCGGCCTGGCGGCGCGCCGTGGCGTACGCGAACACCGCACAGCCGGCCACCACCACCGCGACCAGCACGACCTGCATGGCGAACAGCTGTCCGGCCAGGCTGCGCGGACGGGGGATGCGGAACATGGCGTTCAGTGTGCACCGGACCGTGA
Source organism: Streptomyces sp. NPDC002054 (assembly GCF_040296685.1). Lineage (NCBI taxonomy): Bacteria > Bacillati > Actinomycetota > Actinomycetes > Kitasatosporales > Streptomycetaceae > Streptomyces > Streptomyces sp. NPDC002054. Next base: position 89,000 of record NZ_JBEOXT010000016.1, on the reverse strand, counting down.
ACTCAATGAACGCAAGGGTGACCGGGGTCACAGGACTGGGCGATGGTCTCCCGGAACGCATTCGCAATACCAAGCAATACCAGGAGGCAACGTGGCCGCCCGCCGGGACAGAACCCACTATCTCTACATCGCGGTGATCGCCGCGGTGGTGCTCGGCGTCGTGACGGGCTTTGCCGCGCCCGGCGTGGCCGTCGAGCTGAAGCCGCTCGGCACCGGCTTCGTGAACCTGATCAAGATGATGATCTCGCCGGTGATCTTCTGCACGATCGTGCTGGGCGTCGGCTCGGTCCGCAAGGCGGCCAAGGTCGGCGCGGTGGGCGGGCTGGCGCTCGGCTACTTCATGGTGATGTCGACCGTGGCGCTGGCGATCGGCCTGCTGGTGGGCAATCTGCTGGAACCGGGCAGCGGCCTGCACCTGACGGAGGCGGTGCGCAGCGCGGGCGAGGCCCAGGCGAAGGCGGGCGGTGCCGAGTCGACGGCGGACTTCCTGCTGGGGATCATCCCGAAGACCCTGGTGTCGGCCTTCACCGAGGGCGAGGTGCTGCAGACGCTGCTGGTGGCGCTGCTGTGCGGGTTCGCGCTCCAGGCCATGGGGACGGCGGGCGAGCCGGTGCTGCGAGGCATCGGGCATGTGCAGCAGCTGGTCTTCCGGGTGCTGTCGATGATCATGTGGGCGGCGCCGGTGGGCGCGTTCGGGGCAATCGCGGCGGTGGTCGGCGCCACCGGCATGGACGCCCTGAAGTCCCTCGCGGTGATCATGCTGGGCTTCTACGCCACCTGCCTGCTGTTCGTGTTCGTGGTGCTGGGCACGCTGCTGCGGGTATGCACCGGGATCAGCGTGTTCGCACTGCTGAAGTACCTGGGCCGGGAGTTCCTGCTGATCCTCTCCACCTCCTCCTCGGAGTCGGCGCTGCCGCGGCTGATCGCCAAGATGGAGCACCTGGGGGTGTCCAAGCCGGTCACCGGCATCACCGTGCCCACCGGCTACTCCTTCAATCTGGACGGCACGGCGATCTACCTCACGATGGCCTCGCTGTTCATCGCGGAGGCCATGGGCGATCCGCTGGCGCTCGGCGAGCAGATCTCGCTGCTGCTGTTCATGGTGATCGCCTCGAAGGGCGCGGCCGGGGTGACCGGTGCCGGGCTGGCGACCCTGGCGGGCGGCCTGCAGTCGCACCGGCCCGAACTCGTCGACGGGGTCGGGCTGATCGTGGGCATCGACCGGTTCATGAGCGAGGCGCGGGCCCTGACCAACTTTGCGGGCAATGCGGTCGCAACGGTGCTGGTGGGTACCTGGACCAAGGAGTTCGACCGCGCACGGGCGACCGAAGTCCTGGCGGGCCGCCTCCCGTTCGACGAGGCCACCCTGCTCTCCGACGGCCATGGCCACGGTCCCGGCCCGGACGGGCACGGGGACGGGGACGGGGACGTACCCAAGGAAGCGGGCCCGTCCGACGCGCCCGCCGAGGCCAAGGACCCCGTCCGGGTCTGATCCCCGCGGCTCCTCCGCAGGCGGCCGGCCGACCCGAACGGCCCCCCGCGGAGACCTCGGTGCACCGCCCCTTCCCTCCTCGCAGGTGCACCGGCCGGCCGGCCGGGCAGGGCGCGCCCCCATGGCGCCCCGCCCGGTCGGCTTTGCCCGTGAACGATCATTTTCGGCCAGTGGGACAGTAACTGACGTGCGCCGAAAGGTACTTCCGCCCAGGCGCATCTTTCTGCCATCTTGCGTCCACCACTCGTTTCGTACGACCCGGTAGGTGCCATCCGCACTCCGGGTCCTCGGAGGACGCATTGATACCCCACATATCCAGCCGCCCCCGACGCAGCCTCGCGGCCCTGGCCGCGATCGGTGCCGCCCTGACCCTCGCGGCTCCGGCCGCATTCGCCGACACCGCTCCCGTCTCCCCTTCCGGTGCACCCGCCGCGGCCTTCCGGTCCGCGGCACCGGCCGCACCGGCCGCGCCGACCGCCCAGAGTGCGACCTGGGCCGCCGGCACCCGCGCCTACCTGGTGATCACCGCTCCCGGTGACACCTCGGCGGTACGCTCGGCCGTCACGTCCAACGGCGGTACGGTCTTCTCGTACTTCGACGCCATCGGCGTGATCGTGGCCCACTCGGCCTCCGGCACCTTCGCCACCACCATGCGCGGGGTCTCCGGCGTCCAGCAGGTCGGCGCCACCCGCACCTCGGACGTGCCGGCGGACGCCTACAACCCGGCCCTGCCGGCCAACCCGGCGCAGTCCGCGGCCCCTGCGACGGAGCCGGTCCGCGCCGACATGAGCCAGATCAAGGCCGACCAGGCCTGGGCCGTCACCACCGGCTCGCCCTCCGTCAAGGTGGGCATCCTGGACACCGGCGTGGACGACCAGCACCAGGACATCGCGCCGAACTTCAACGCCGCGGACTCGGTGTCCTGCGCGTACGGAAAGCCCGACACCCGGGCCGGTGCCTGGCGGGACGTGGACCAGCACGGCACCCACGTGGCCGGCACGGTCGCGGCGGCCAAGAACGGCAAGGGCGCCATCGGCGTCGCCCCGGGGGTGAAGATCTCCTCGGTCCGCATCGCCGAGCCGGGCACCACGCTGTTCTTCCCGGAGAACACCATCTGCGGGTTCATGTGGTCCGGTGACCACGGCTTCAAGGTCACCAACAACAGCTACTACACCGACCCGTGGCAGTTCAACTGCCCCGACAACCTGGACCAGGCCGCCATCCTGGAGGGTGTGGGCCGCGCCCAGAAGTACGCCGAGGGCAAGGGCTCGCTGCAGGTCGCCGCGGCCGGCAACGCCAACTACAACCTGGCGAACAAGACCACCGACACCGCGAGCCCGAACGACTCGACCCCGGTGACCCGCACCATCACCAACGCCTGCCTCGACATCCCGGCCGAGCTGCCGGGCGTGGTCACGGTCGCCGCGAACGGCTCCGGCACCACTAAGGCCTCGTTCTCCAACTTCGGCCGCGACATCATCGAGGTGTCCGCGCCCGGCGAGGGTGTCTACAGCACCGTTCCCGGCGGCAAGTACTCCTCGCTGAGCGGTACGTCCATGGCCTCGCCGCATGTCGCGGGCGTGGCGGCGCTCCTCGCGAGCGTGAACCCCTCCCTCACCCCGGCGGACATCCGCGCCCGGCTGGCCACCCAAGCCAATGACATCGCCTGCCCGTCCGACAGCCGTTGCACCGGCACCACCGCCAACAACAGCTTCTTCGGCGAGGGCCAGGTCGACGCGCTGAAGGCGGTCGGCGGCTCCACCCCGCCGCCCGGGAAGTACTTCGAGAACACCGGCGATGTCGCGGTCGGCGACAACACCACGGTGGAAAGCCCGATCGCGGTCACCGGGGTGACCGGCAACGCGCCGGCCACCCTCAAGGTGGGCGTGGCCATCCAGCACACCTACATCGGTGACCTGAAGGTCGACCTGGTCGCCCCGGACGGCACCGTCTACACCCTGCACAACCGCACCGGCGGCGGAACCGACAACATCAACCAGACCTACACGGTCAACGCCTCCGCCGAGGTGGCCAACGGCACCTGGAAGCTGCGCGTGAACGACAACGCCAGCCAGGACACCGGCAAGATCGACGCCTGGAACCTCACTTTCTGAGGGTTTCCGCCAGCCAGTCGAACACCAACTCGCAGTGCTGCTGCGGGGCCATCGGGGAGCAGTGCAGCTGCGCCCCGGTGGCCCGGGTGAACTTGTAGTACGCCTTCGGGGCCCGCAGCAGGTCGAACATCTGCTGCGGCTGCCCGGGGTAGAAGACCTCGTCCTCGTAGTCGAGGACGAGGGTCGGTGCCTTGATCCGCGGCACCACGCGGGTGATGTCGAGCCCGATGGCGACCTGGGCCGGGGTCCACAGGTCGGTCAGTACCTGCCCGGCCCGGGCCTGCCGCAGGGCCTCCCTCGAGAAGATCTCGAAGCGCTTCTTCACCGTGAAGGCCAGCTGCGGGGTCAGTTCGGGGACCACCTCCTCGTTCCAGATCCGGTTGGTCTCCTCCTTGTCGGGGGTGACGATCTCCCGGAGTTCGGCATCGAAGCCCAGCCAGGGGCTGACACAGCCGGGCTGGCAGACCACGGCGGCCAGCCGGTGCTCGAAGGCGGCGGCCCGGGCGACCAGGTTGCCGCCCATACTGAGGCCGGTGAGGGCGATCCGCCCGCTGTCGACGTCCTTGCGGCCGTCCAGCCAGTCGACGAGCGGCCCGACCACCTGTTCCCAGCGGGTGGTGAACGGCATCTCGTGGACGAAGAGCATCTCGCCCTGGCCCGGGCCGTCGTAGACCAGCGCGTTCCAGCCCCGGTCGAGGGCCGCGCTCACCCCGTAGGTCCACATGTCGACGTTCTGGCCGTCGCTGCCGTTGGTGAGGATCACCGTGGGCCGGGGCTTCTCCGGGCCCTCGGGGCGGAAGAACCACACCGGGAGTTCGGTCCTGCCGTAGGGGACCCGGGCGCGGACCGCGGGCGGGGTGCACAGCTTGGCGAAGGTGTCCCAGGCGCGGCGGCCGGCCCGGTAGACCTCTTCCTCGTCGCCGGGCGAGTCGGTGCCGAGGACGTAGAACAGCGACTGGGCGTAGTACTGGGCAGCCCGCAGGGAGCGGAACCGGCGGGTCTGGGACGGGGTTTCATGGCCCTGCCGGGACCTGTCGGGGGACGGCGGCGGAGCGAGCAGCCGGTCGCCCCAGCGGCGGAAGGTGTCGCTGAAGGTCTGCTCGGACAGGCCGGCCGCGTTGATCGCGTTGACGATGGTGAGCACCTCGCCGACCTCCGAGGCGTGCATGCCGGCGCCGCCGAGGGCGAGGAGGCCGGCGAAGTTGAAGCCCGGATCGGCGAACAGGGTCATGGCCCCGGGGGTGGGGCCGGTGCCGCCCCCCTTCGCGAAGCCGGCCGGCGGCTTGGGCGCGGCGGCGACCACGGCGGTACCTCCCAGGGCGAGGGCCCCGGCCCCGGCGGCGAGACCGCCCAGCGCCGTGCGGCGGCTGAGGCGGGCGTTCGGCTCCTTCGCGGACTGCGGGGTCGCGGTATTCGGCGTGTGCGGGGTGTTCGGGGTGCGCGGGTTGCTCATGCTGCGGACCGTAGGAGGTGGTGGGGGCGCGGCACGGCCCGCCACACCCGCCGCTGCTCCGAACGGCCCCCGTCCGCCTCCCCCTTCTCAGCTCCGCCGGTTGGTCGTCCGCTGCCGGGTCCGCAGCACACAGTCCCCGCAGAGGCCACCGCCGGGCGCCCGGTAGTAGAGGCAGCAGCTGCGGCGGACGAAGGCCGCACCGAGGCCCTCCTCGTGGACGAAGGTGCCGGTCCCGGCGAGCGGGCCGTCCGCCAGGAGCCCGGCGACGGCGCCCGCGGCGGCCCGCTCCGCGTCCGGCATCCGGTTGGTGAGCTCGCGCAGCGCTCCGACCAGCCCGGAGGCGGAGTTGCCGCGCAGGGTCTGCGGCGAGACCCGGTAGCCGAGGTGCAGGGCCTGCTCCAGGGGCGCGAGATGGCCGAGGACGGTCTCCCCGAGCTCCGCGCCGGGCCGGGACCCGGGTTCGGGCAGCCACAGCTCCACCGAACTCCCCTCGGGCAGCCGCCACCACACCCGTACGGGGTCCAGGTCGGGGGTCCGGCCGCTCAGCGCCACCGCCCCGAGGCCGAGGGACCACATCCGGGCGGCCAGCCCGAACTGCAGCGTGGACGCGGCCACCCGCGGCTCCGCCCCGCCCATCCGCCGGCCCACCTCGGCCACATAGCCGGCCAGCACCGGGCCGCCCCCGTAGAGCTCGGCCAGCGTCCGGAACCCACCCCCGGGCGGCGGCTCCGCCCCGCAGCGCACGGCGAAGAACGGCCCGACCCGGCCGAGCCGGCGCAGTGTCTCTTCCATACCGGAGACGGTACCCAGGTGCCTACGCGGGCTTGCTACGCGGGCTCGTCAGGGCCCTCGGGACCCAGCATGTCGAGGTAGTGCGGGTTGGTCATGATGCCGAGGACGTTGCCGAAGGGGTCGGTGACCGAGGCCGTGACGAAGCCCGCATCGCCCCAGGCCGTGACCGGCTGGTACTCCTCGGCGCCGAGGTCCAGCAGCCGCTTCAGGGTCGCCTCCAGGTCGTCCACGTGCCAGTACGCCACCGCCCCGGCGGGACCGCCGGCCGCGCCCGGCGGGGCGTACTTGGCGTCGACCAGGCCCAGCTCGTGCTGGTGGTCGCCGATCCGGAACTCCGCGTAGCCGGGGCGCTCGAAGTACGGGCCGAAGCCGAGCAGTTCGGTGTACCAGCGGATCGCGGCGGGATGGTCCGTCGCCCAGAAATTGATCGTGGCCAGTCCGCGCAGCACGGCGGTCCTCCTCGGCGATGACAGCATGTCAGGCCGACCCTACAACGGCGCTCCCGGCCGCCGCGGCCCGCCGGACCGCCGGGCCCATCGCGTACGAGGCGGCCACGAAGACCCCGCCCAGCAGCAGCCAGCCCGGGATGCCCCAGAGCAGCAGCAGCGAGGTCAGCAGCAGCGGGCCCAGGGTGCGGGCCACCGGGACGCCGGTGCCGAAGAAGCCCTGGTACTGGCCGATCCGCTCGGCCGGGGCCAGCGCGAAGCCGATCTGCCAGGACCCGGCGGACTGCCGCATCTCCCCCACCACTTGGAGGGCGGCGCCCAGCACCAGCAGCACACCGGCCGCCCACCACGAGCCGGGCAGCGCCGACAGGCCGAACACCGCGCAGGAGGCCAGCATCACCGCCCCCGAGCCGCGCACCGCCGCCCGCGCGCTGTCGAGGCCGGTGACCGGGCGGGCCATCCGCACCTGGAACAGCATCACGGCACCGGTGTTCAGCACGAACAGGGCCGACACCAGCCAGCCGGGGGCCTGCGTGCGCTCCACGATCCACAGCGGGACGGCGAGGCTGAGCAGCGGCATCCGCAGCAGCAGCACCGCGTTGAGCAGGGTGACCAGCGCGTACGGCCGGTCCCGGAGCACCGCGAGCCGGGGCTCCCCGGCCGTCCGCACCGGGGCCGGGGCGACCGCCGGCAGCCGCAGCAGCACTGCCGCGCACACCAGGAAGCTCAGCGCGTCCAGCACGAACACCGCCCGGTAGGCGGCTGCGGTGTCGGCGCCCAGCGCCAGCCCGCCGACCGCCGCCCCGAGCGCCAGCCCTGCGTTCAGCATGGCCTGGAGGTGGGCCAGGACCCCGGTGCGGCCGACGGGCGGGACCAGCCCGGCCAGCAGGGCCTGCCGGGCGGCGGCCAGCCCGCACTGCGCGGTCGCGTACACGCAGGCGGCCAGCAGGAAGGGCCAGAAGGAGCGGATCACCAGGAAGGAGGCGACCGAGGCGGCGGTGGCCAGGGCCAGCAGCACCGAGGTGCCACGCGGGCCCCGGCGGTCGGCGAGCGCCCCCAGCGGGACCCCCGCCACCGAGCCCACGGCCCAGGCCACCGTCAGCCCGAGGCCGATCTGGGCGGGCGAGAGTCCGACCACACGGGTGAAGTACAGGGCCGAACATACGTAGTAGGCGCCGTCGCCGACGGAATTGCTCAGCTGAGCGACGGCCAGCCGGCGCGGCGCTCCGGGCGGGGGCAGGATCCGTATCGTCACCCCCTGATCACACCAGGGTCATGGCCCACCCGGCAGGTCCATTTCGCCGCCGTTCGAGTGGGCCATTTCCGGGCCGTGCCCAGGCGGGCGATCTGCCCGCCCATGGACACGCCGCGACCACCGTCCGGCCGATGCCGAGGCGGTCGAGGAGGGCGGCGAGATCGGCGGCGAAATCGGCGAGCAGCGTCTTCCCGGGTACCGCCGGGCTCTCCCCGTAGCCCCGCAGGTCAGGGGCGATGACACGGTATCCGGCGGCCGTCTGTGCCGCCGTCTGGGGGTGCCAGAAAGTGCGATTGAACGGGTGTCCGTGAACCATCAGTACGGGCGGTCCGTCCCCCGGACCGGCCTCGTCGTAAAACTGTGTCGTGCCGTTCTCAGCAAGGGGGTTCATGTGATCACGGGAAGGAGCTACATTGAGCCACTCGCGTTCACCTGACCGCCTGTTCCCTTTCATCCGTGTTTTGCCCGGGAACCGCTGTCCGGAGCGCACACTGTGCAACCACCCACCCGCCTAGAAGGACCGGCGCCGTGCCCGTACCCGTACTCCTCGCCGGCCGCACCGTGCGGCTCGAGCCCCTCGCCCCCCACCACACCGAGGCCCTGGCCGTGGCCGGGGCCGAGGATCGTACGACTTACGCCTTCACTCCCGTACCCCACGGTGTGCAGGCGTCCCACGAGTACATCCACCGTGCCCTCGCCGATCAGGCGGCGGGGCGCTCGCTCCCCTTCGCCGTGGTGAGAGCCAAGGACGGGCGTGTGGTCGGGTCGACCCGGTTCCTGGAACTCGACTACTGGCAGGGACCGCTGGTGTGGCCCGCCGTTCCCGGCGTCCCCTACGGGGATCCGGTGACGGCGATCCCCGATGCCGCCGAGATCGGGAACACCTGGCTGTCGCCGAGTGCCCAGGGAACCGGCATCAACACCGAGGCGAAGCTGCTCATGCTCCGCCACGCCTTCGAAACCTGGGGGGTCCGGCGCATCTCGCTGCGTGCGGACGCCCGGAACGCCCGCTCCCGGGCCGCCATGGAGCGGCTCGGCTTCACCTCCGAAGGGGTCCGCCGGGCTCATTCGCGGGGGCTGGACGGTGCGGTGCGCAGTACGGCCTTCTACTCGGTCCTGGACGAGGAGTGGCCGGCCGTACGGTCGATCATCGAACTGCGGGTCGCCGCCCGGACCCCGGCCCGCCGGCGCCGCCGCAAGACGCTCGTTCCGGCGTAACGGTCCTGCGCCCGCTGATGTCCGCTGCCGCGGGTGCTCCTGCCCTCCTCGCTCATCTCGGGCCGAGGAAGGCGGGGGCCAGGGCCGAGGACATCAGCCGGCGGGGAGACCCGCTCCCGTCGGCCGGTACGGCGTACAGATCGGCGCCGAAATCCCCGGGCAGCGAATACACGACGGTGTTCGCGTCCGTCCACACCACCTGGTCGTCCACGCTCCGCTGCTCGCCGAGCGGGGTCTCCCGGCCGGAGGCGAGGTCCAGGGCGTACAGCCGCCACGGCGCCTCGGCGGGCAGCCCGGCCACCCGCTTCTTGAACACGATCCGGGTGCCGTCGGGCGACAGGGAGGGGCACTCCACGTTCTCGCGGACCGTGCTGACGGTCCGCGCGGCCAGCTCGCCGCGGACCAGGTGGGTCTTCCCGCCGGTGGCCAGGGTCGCGTAGAAGGTCTGCTCGTCGGCGGCGAAGGTGACCCCCCAGAAGTTCACGTCGGCGGCGCGGTACACCCGGCCGTCCTTGTGGATCGTGAACTCCTCCAAGGAGGCCTCCAGCCGGCCGCTGCGCAGGTCGAGCACCGAGGTGCGGGTGGAGAAGTTCGTCCCGGCGTACGAGTCACCGCCGACGAACACCGTCCAGGCGGCCAGCCGCCCCCCGGGCGAGACCCGGGCCCGGGTCGGAATGCCGGCCGCCGGATGTGCCGCGATCTCCTTCAGGGAGACGTCGAGCACCGCCACCCGGCCACCGGACTGGAGGCAGATCCCGGTGCCCGCGGCGGCGTGGAAACGCAGGCAGTTCACCCCGGAGGCGGTCCGCGGGCCGTCCGGGCGGGCGGCCGGCACCGTGGTGAGCTCGTCCCGGTGCGGGCCCCAGGCCATGTTCCGGAAGGCGATGCGCTGCTCGCCGCCGAGGTCGAGGGAGACCGGGCCCCGGGTGACCGCCGGGCCGCCGTCCCGGGCCCGGGTCTTCTCCTCGGCCCGTTCGGCGGCCCGGAGCACGGCGATCCCGGCCACCGCCGTGAGCAGGGCGACGGCTGCGAACAGGACGAGTAACCGGCTGCGTGTCGTCATGACGGGCAAGGTATTGCCTCGGTCATGCCAAGAGAAGGAAAAGGACGGAACCCGACGGAACCCGGCGGCCCTGATCGGCATCCTCGATCGGGAAGCACTTCACGCACAGCCACGTACAGCCGGAGAACAGGGCAGATGTCGTATCCCTACCAGCAGTCTGAGCAGTCCGAGCAGTTTGAGCAGGCCCCGCGGTCCGAGCCGCCGGAGGGGCGCAGGCGTCCGTCCCGAGTCCGCCGCTGGGTGGTGGCCGGTGCCTCGCTCGCCGTGCTCGGCCTGGGGGCCGCGGCGGTGATGACCTACTTCGAGATACCCCCGTTCACGGACAAGGGGGACCCGGTCTCCTTCGGACAGGCCCCGGGCGGCGGCGGCCGGGCGGGCGGCACCGGCCAGTCCGCCGACTCCAAGGTGCTGATGCCGACCGGACCGGCGGCCTCCTTCAAGAACACGATGACCCTGGACGACGGCACCCATGTGGCCGTCACCGAGCTGGACGGCAAGAAGTCCGGCTTCAAGGGCAAGGTGTGGGTGTGGGCGCCCAAGGAGTACGGCGACCCCCAGTACGCGAACAGCGGCTTCCCCGTGATGATCGCCCTGCCGGGCGGTGCCGGATACCCGAAGAACTACTGGATGGGCACCGACCTCGGGCTGCAGAAGAGCATCAGCCAGTGGCACAAGGAGGGCAAGGGCAAGCCGTTCCTGCTGGCCATGCCCGTGCTGAACCCCGGCCCCGACGACAAGGGCATCTACTGGGACGGCTCCGACATACCCGGCGAGCCGAAGATGGGCAGCTGGCTGACCGAGGACGTCCCGGACCTGATGAAGGCGAACTTCCGCACCATCAAGTCGCGGGACGGCTGGGCCTTCATGGGCTCCTCCACCGGCGGGTTCGCCGGGCTGAAGGCCGTGCTGAAGCACCCGGACCGGTTCAAGGCCGTGATCGCCTCCGGCCCGGACATCGTCCCGGATTCCCCGCTGTGGAAGGGCCACGAGAAGGAGAAGGCCGAGAACAACCCGGAGCTGCTGGCGCAGGAGCTGATCCGGCGCAAGGGCCCGGACGTCTACCTCGCCTTCCAGGTCGGCACCGACGAGAGCAACAAGAAGACCCTGCCGGACGTGCGGAAGTTCATCGCCACCTACGGCAAGGGGCCCATCCACACCGACCTGAACGTGATCCAGGGCGGCCGGCACAACGCGAAGACCTATGTGCCGGCGATGGGGCAGCAGGCCATCGAGTTCATCAGCAAGGTCATGGAAGGACCCGTTCCGGCTTCGTAGCGCCGCCCGGCCCGTCCTGCCAGTCCTGCCCGTACTCGGCCACCGGCCCGCCGAACACCCTCGGCGGGCCGGAGCCGTCCCAGGCGGCCCAGCCCGGGTTCCCGGTGGCGGCGAAGGACACCCAGGCCGCGTGCATGGTGTCGGCAAGCTCCTGCGGGGTGTCCGGGCCGGCCAGCCAGGCCGCCTCCGGCACCGCGAGGGTGTCGAACACAAAGCCGAGTTCCAGGGCGTGGCAGCTGCCCATGCCGGGGACGCCGGAGGGCCAGCCGAACTCGTACACATAGCCCGGGGCGGTGCGCCGGGTGTCCGCGAGCCGCCGCAGCGGATCCCGCAGCAGCCGGTCCGTGATCAGCTGTCCGGCGAGCTCCCCGGGGCCGGCCGCCGGATGCACCGTACGCAGCGCCCGTACGGCGGCCCGGTCCTTCCCGGTGCGCAGCCGGGCCAGCGCGGGGGCGAGCGGGCCGAGCCGGTCCAGGATCCGCAGGGTGCCGGTGGGCGCGAGCCACAGCCGGTACTCCTCCGTGGTCCAGCCCAGCAGCAGGGGAATCCGGTCCGAGAGCCGGTCCGGGCCGGCGACGGTGAGCGCATCGAGCGGGTCGGAGGGCACCGAGCCGGGGTCGGTGACCAGGCCGAAGGCGGGCCCGCCGAAGAGCAGGCCGGAGCGCTTCAGCACGGCAGCCTGGGCGGTGAGCAGGACGGACCGGTCGACGGCGGCGAAGGCCGCGGCGGTGGCGGGCACCTTGAGCAGGGAGGCCATCCGGCGGACCATGGTCCGCACCCGGTCGCGCGGCAGCACCTCGGGGGCCCCGCTCTGCAGGACGGCCCGGGCGAAGAGACCGGCGGCACGCGGGGCGGCCAGCAGCGCCCCGACGCTGATGGCTCCGGCCGACTCGCCGAAGACGGTGACCCGGGACGGGTCGCCGCCGAAGGCCGCGATGTTGTCCCGGACCCACTCCAGGGCGGCGATCTGGTCCAGCAGGCCGCGGTTGGGCGGGGCATCGGGGAACAGCCCGTAGCCGAGCACCCCGAGCCGGTAGTTGAGCGAGACCAGCACCACGCCGTCCCGGGCGAAGGACGCCCCGTCGTAGACGGGGACGGCGGAGGAGCCCCGGGTCAGAGATCCGCCGTGGATCCAGACCATGACCGGCAGCCGGGCCGACCGGGCCGGGTCGGGGGTCCACACATTGAGGTTCAGGCAGTCGTCGCCGGGCACCTCGGGGTCGGGGAGCAGCCGGTCGAACGGCGGCGGATTGGGCACCTTGGGCGCGGTGGGGCCGAACGCGGTCGTCTCCCGTACGCCGTCCCAGGCCGCCGGGGGCTGCGGGGCGGCGAAGCGCAGTGCGCCGACGGGCGGGGCGGCGTACGGGATGCCGCGGAACACGGCGACCCGCCGCCCGGACCGGGCCTCGGCCTCGTACCGGCCGCCGACCGTGCCGTGCCGGGTGACCACCCTGACCAGGGAGCCGTCCGCCTGTGCCATCGCCTTCTCCTGCCGTGTCGTGTCGCGTCGTGTCGCATCGTGTCGCGCCGGGTTGGTGCGGTGCCGGAATATGCCTGAAGACCATCCTGCGGGGCCGGTGGGGCGGGCGCACCTGCGGGGCCGGGTTTCACCGGGTAGGCCCAGCGGCCGTGACCCCTGGGCGGCAGCGGCGTTGTATGCCATGTCAAATGCCGCAGTCCTTGCGGCAGCCCCACATCTCACAAGGAGATCTTGATGTCGCGTATTGCGAAGGCAGCTGCTCTCACCGCTGCCGCCGGCTCCGTTCTGGCCGCCGGTGCGGGTGTGGCCGTCGCCGATGCCGGAGCGCACGGTGCGGCGGTCGGCTCCCCCGGTGTCCTGTCGGGCAACCTGGTCCAGGTTCCGGTCCACGTGCCGGTGAACGTCTGCGGCAACACGGTGAACGTGATCGCGCTGCTGAACCCGGCGTTCGGCAACACCTGCGTGAACGCGTCCGGCGAGGAGAAGAAGGACCACCACACCTCCGGCGGCTACGGCCACTGAGCCAGGCCGCACCGGAAGGGCCCCTGCCGTGACCGGCGGGGGCCCTTCCCCTTGCCCCCTCGTCCGCCTCCGGTACCTGCGCTACGCCTCGTAGCGGTAGATGCCCTGGTGGCCGAGGAGGTCGTGGGGCGGGACGTTCCAGGGCGGCATGGGTTCGTTCAGGGCGATCACCCGGCCGTACTGGAGGTCGTACCGCTCCAGCGGGGCGGCGGGCAGGTAGCCGGAGCGGGGGTGCTGCTTCTGCCAGCGGTCCCAGACGAGGTCCACGAAGGCGTGGTGCAGCCAGAACACCGGGTCGTTGGGGGCGGTGCCGCCGGTCATATGGCCGCCGATCCACTGGTGGACCTTGTTGTGGTTGCGCCAGCGCTCGCTCCGGGGGGCGGCCCAGCCCTCCAGCTTGTTGCGGAAGCCGCCCGCGGAGGCCGTGGAGTCCCACGGGTCGGTGTCGTACACCGGGTCGTCGATCGCCCATTGGAGTTCGGCCGCGGTGGGCAGGGTGATCGGATTGCGCGGGCGGCCGAGGTTGCGGGTCAGGAAGCGGCCCTCGGTGATGCCGACGGTGATCGGCCAGTTGCCCTTCGCGTGGGCGAAGGGGCCGGTGGTCACCTGGCGGTCGGATGCCCGGCCGGTGCCGCCCATGAAGTCCTCGGCCCACAGGGAGGACGCCGGGGTGCGGTCGGTGGTCCAGTCCCAGTAGGGGATGGCGAGGCCCGGGTCGAGCTCGCGCAGCTTGTTCTCGAAGTCGAGGAGGTAGCGGCGGTGCCAGGGGAAGAAGGACGGGGACATGTGGCCGACCCGGAGCCTGCGCTCGCGGTCCGGGACGAACCAGCGGTCGTGGGTGCGGACGAACTGGTCGTAGGTGCCGTTCCGCTTGAGCTCCAGGAGCGCGGCGACGAACCCCTTCTTCTGGGCGCGGGTGAGGTTCTTCTGGTTCTGCCGGGTGTACACGGGGCTCCTCCGCTCAGCCGTGGTGGGATACGGCGGCTGCCAGCCGGGCCGTGCCGAGTTCGTCGACGGCCGCGCGGGCGAGCTCCAGGGGCGTGGCGAACGACTCGAAGTGGTTGACCCCGCTGAGGTAGCTGCCGTCGGCGCGGCGCATCACGTGCAGCGGGCGGCCGTCGATCCGGACGCCCGCCGCGTCCACGGCGATGTGCCGGCCCCGGTACGTCTCCTCCAGGACCGGGACGGGTTCCCGGTCGGGGGCCGTGGCGGGCCGGGGCCGCCGGGCCCGGAGCAGCGGTCCGAGGGCGGCGGTGGTCCCGGCGAGGACGGCCGCGGTGAACGCCGTACGCAGGAGCGTACGGCGGGTGAAAAGGCCGGCTCCGGTTGCCGGTCCGGTTGACGTCGGGTTCATACCGCACTAACGCGAGGCGGGGGGTGAGGTCACCTCTTCGGGGTGGTGGCGACGGCCACGGGTCAGGGGGCCGCCAGGTCCGCCAGGTCCGCGAGGAGGGTGCGGTGGTGGCCGGCGGTGCCGAGGGCCAGCGAGTCGGCCTTGGCGCGCTTGAGGTAGAGGTGCGCCGGGTGTTCCCAGGTCATCCCGATGCCGCCGTGCAGCTGCACGCATTCCTCGGCCGCCCGGACCGCTACGCCGGAGCAGTAGGCCTGGGCCACCGATACCAGCAGGGGTGCGTCGGCGGCGCCGGTGGCAAGGGCATCGGCGGCGGCGCGGGCGGCTGCCCGGGCGGAGGCCACGTCCAGCCAGAGCTGGGCGAGGCGGTGCTTGAGGGCCTGGAAGGAGCCCACCGGGCGGTTGAACTGGTGCCGGGTGCGGAGGTGGCCGACGGTTTCGGTGAGGCACCAGTCGGCCAGCCCGAGCTGTTCGGAGGCGAGCAGCCCGGCCCCGGCGAGCAGGCCGCGGGCGACCGCGTGGCGGGCGGTGGCCTGGTCGGCGAGGAGAGTGCCCGCGCCCGGGTGCGGGGTGACGGTGGCGAGCGGGCGGGTCAGGTCCAGCGGGGTCCGGTCGGCGCGGGTCGCCTCGGCGGCGGGGACCGCGTACAGGCCGGTGTCGGCGAGCACCAGGAAGGTGTGGGCGGCGACTGCGTCCGCGACGGCGGTGACGGGGGTGGTCGGCGGACCCGCGGGCAGCGGGCCGCCGGGGCCGAGGGTGAGCGGCAGCGCGGGCACGCAGACGGTCCGGCCCGCGGCCAGCTCGGCGAGCAGGGCGGTGGCCTCGGCCGAGGCGGGGGCGCAGGCCAGCAGGATCTCGGTGGCCACGACCGCGCTGGTCAGGTAGGGGGCCGGGGTCACGGACCGGCCCAGCTCCTCCAGCACCACGGCGGCCTCCCGGTGGCTCGCGCCTTGGCCGCCGAGCTTCTCGGGCACGAGCAGGCCGGCCGCGCCGATGCCGGCGGCGAGGGTGTCCCACAGCTCCGGGTCGTACGGGCGGTCCTGTTCGAGGCGGGCCAGGACGGCGGCGGGGGTGCTGCGGTCGGCCAGCAGGGACCGTACGGCGGCGCGGAGTTCGTCCTCGGTGTCCGAGTAGAGGAGACCGGCGGATGCGGCAGTTGCGGTCATCGGGCGAGGTCCTTCCAGGGGAGGTCCTTGTCGTCGCGGGGTTCGGACGGCAGGCCGAGGACCCGCTCGGCGACGATGTTGAGGAGGACTTCGCTGGTGCCTCCTTCGATCGAATTGCCCTTCGCCCGCAGGTAGCGGTAGCCGGCGTCGCGGCCGGTGAAATCGACCAGTTCGGGGCGGCGCATCGTCCAGTCCTTGTACAACAGGCCTTCCTCCGCGAGGAGTTCCACTTCCAGGCCGCTGATCTCCTGGTTGAGGCGGGCGAAGGTGAGCTTCATGCCGGACCCCTCGGGCCCGGGCCGGCCGGCCGCGAGCTGCTGGCGCAGCCGTTCGGCGGCGAGGCGGGCGACCTCGGCCTCGGTCCAGAGGGTGAGCAGCCGGTCGTGCAGGGCGTGGGTGCGCAGTTCGGGGCGGGCCCGCCAGGCGGCGGCGACCGGGGCGATCATGCCGCCTTCGCGGGGGATCCGCATGCCGCCGATGGAGACGCGTTCGTTCATCAGGGTGGTGCGGGCGACCTCCCAGCCCTGGCCGACGGCGCCGAGCCGGTGGGTGTCGGGGATGCGGACGCCGGTGAGGAAGACCTCGTTGAACTCGGCCTCGCCGGTGATCTGGCGGAGCGGCCGGACTTCCACGCCGGGGTCGGTCATATCGCAGAGGAAGTATGTAATGCCCTGGTGTTTGGGCAGGTCGGGGTCGGTGCGGGCGATGAGGATGGCCCAGCGGGCGGTGTGTGCGCTGGAGGTCCACACCTTCTGGCCGTCCACCACCCAGTCGTCCCGGTCGCGGACCGCGCGGGTGCCGAGGGCGGCGAGGTCGGAGCCGGCCCCCGGTTCGCTGAAGAGCTGGCACCAGACTTCCTCGCCGGCCCACAGGGGGCGCAGGAAGCGCTGCTTCTGCTCCTCGGTGCCGTAGGCGAGGATCGTGGGGGCCGCCATGCCGAGGCCGATGCCGATCCGGCGCGGGTCGTTGTCGGGGGCGCCGGCGGCTTCGAGTTCAGCGTCGACGACGGCCTGCAGGGTGCGCGGGGCGGCCAGTCCGCCAAGGCCCTCGGGGTAGTGGACCCAGGCGAGCCCGGCATCGAACCGGGCCCGCAGGAACGTGGCGCGGTCGGTGCCGGCGGGCGGGTGGGCGGCGAGGAACTCGCGGGTACGGGTGGCCAGTTCGGCCGCAGTGGGACTCATCGGGCCGCTCCTGCGGACGGCAGGACGACCAGCCGGCCGGTGGTGCTGCCGTCCGCGAGGCGCTGGACGGCGTCGGCGGCCCCGGAGAGCGGGACGCGTTCGCTGACCAGGGGCTTGATGGCGCCTTCGGCTGCGAGGCGGGTCAGTTCGGTGTGGCAGGCGCGGACTGAGCCGGGGTCCTTGGCGGCGTACAGGCCCCAGTGGAGGCCGAGGAGGGAGTAGTTCTTGACCAGGGCGTGGCTGAGGGCGGGGGTGGGGATGGTGCCGCTGGCGAAGCCGACGATGACGATCCGGCCTTCGAAGGCCACGCATTTGGCGGAGGCGGTGTGGGCGTCGCCGCCGACCGGGTCGTAGACCACGTCGGCGCCGCGACCGCCGGTGAACTCCTTGACCCGGGCGGCGATGTCCTCGGCGGTGCGGTCGATGACCAGGTCGCAGCCGAGTTCCTCGGCGGTGCGGACCTTGTCCTTGCCGCCGGCCACACCGATGACGGAGGCGCCGGCGGCCTTGCCGAGCTGGACGGCGGCGCTGCCGACGCCGCCGGCCGCGGCGTGCACGAGGAGGGTTTCACCGGCCTGCAGGGCGGCCCTGCGGTGCAGGCCGAACCAGCCGGTCTGGTAGCCGATGTGGAGGGCGGCGGCCTCGGCGTCGTCGAGGGAGTCGGGGGCGGGGAGCAGGGCGGCCTCGGGAGCGGTGACGTACTCGGCGAACCCTCCGTACGGCAGGCTGGGGTTGGCGATGACGCGGCGGCCGTCCTCGGTCTCGCCGCAGATCTCCACGCCGGGGGTGAAGGGCAGCGGCGGACGGATCTGGTACTGGCCGCGGCAGAGCAGGGCGTCGGGGAAGTTGACGTTGGCCGCGCGCACCCTGAGCTTCACCTCGCCCTCGCGGGGCTCGGGCTCCGGGGCCTCCTCGAGCCGCATGACCTCGCGGGGCTCGCCGTGGGTGTGTACTCGCCATGCCTGCATCCGGGGCCTCCAGCCGCCGTCGAGGGATCACGCTCAGCGCGCATACTAAGCGGTCGCTTGCCGCCTTGGGAACAGTACGGGCCGCACGCGGCGCGCGCGGGCCGACCCGGCGGGCGGGGCCGGGCCTGTCGGGCGGCGGTCCAGACCTGGGCTTCCGCGCCGCCCGGGCTGGCGGCCGGGCGGTGAGCTGGATAGTCTCCCGCCCCGGTGGGTCGGGCAGTACGGGGGGATCGGGCATGACGGTGGGCGCTGACCTGGAGGCAGGGGATCCGCGGCAGGTGGGGCGGTACCGGATCGTCTCCCGGCTGGGTGCGGGCGGTATGGGGCAGGTGTACCTGGGGTGGTCCCCGGGCGGGCGTGCCCTGGCGGTGAAGGTCGTACGGCCGGACCTGGCGGGGGAAGACGGCTTCCGGCGCCGGTTCGCACGTGAGGTGGCCGCCGCCCGCCGGGTGAACGGCGTCTTCACGGCCGCCGTGGTGGACGCCGATCCGGACGGGGATCCGCCCTGGCTGGCCACCGCCTACGTCCCCGGCCTGTCCCTGGGCGAGGCCGTGACCGCGCACGGGCCCTGGACAGAGGGCTCCGTGTTCGCGCTGGGGGCGGGGCTGGCCGAGGCGCTGGAGGCGATCCACGCGGCCGGGGTGGTGCACCGGGACCTGAAGCCGACGAACGTGCTGCTGTCGACGGACGGGCCGCGCGTGATCGACTTCGGGATCTCCGTCGCCGGTGCCACCGGGGCGGACAAGGTGACCAGGACCGGGGACATCATCGGGACCCCCGGTTTCATGGCTCCCGAGCAGGCGACCGGAGGCCCGGTCGGGCCGGCCGCCGACATCTTCGCGCTGGGGGTGGTCCTGGCCTGGACGGCCACCGGCGAAGGCCCGTTCGGGTCGGGCCCGGCCCTTGTGGTGGCCTACCGTGCCGTGCACGAGGAACCCGACCTCGCGCAGCTGCCGGCCGGGCTGCGTGATGTGGTGCGACGCTGCCTGGCCAAGGAGCCGGAACGACGGCCCGGCGTGACGGAACTGCTGGAGCTGCTGACGGCGGCGCGCGGCGACCGCCCCGACCGGCTCTCGGTGCCCGAACAGTGGCTGCCGGCTCAGGTCGCCCGCGCCGTACGGAGCACGACCGCGCCGGCGGGCCCGGAGCCCACGGTGGTGGATCCGTCTCCGGCTCCCGAGCCGAGACCTGAGCCGGCACGGGAGCCGGGTGACCGTGCGACGGCCGGTCCCGGCGCCGCCGGGTCGGCCTGGCCGCGCCGGGCCGTGATCGCGGTCAGCGCCGTGCTGTCCGCCGCGGCCCTCGCCGTCTCGGTGGTGCTCTACGCCAACTCCCAGCGGGAGGACCGGGGCACCGGGTCCAGGGCGGGCGCGGGGCCGGTCGTCCCGTCCGCGAGCGGCACGCCCGGCACGACGCCCACGCCGTCACCCGGGGCCGAGCTGCCCAAGGTGCCGGTGACCTTCGTCCTCCAGGGGTACGTCCGCAGTGAGCGGGACCGGGACTCCGACAAGCTCGGCGAGTTCAAGGCCGGCCGTGGCCACGTCTACTGCCGCACCCGGGGCGGGAACGTCAACGGCCTCGGCAACATCTGGAACTCCTGGTGGCTGTTGACGGACATGGGCCCGACCGGCAGGCAGGGATGGGTGTCCGCCTATTACCTCAACGGCGACGAAGAGGCCAAGGCAGCGGACGGCTCCGATGTCCCCGACTGCCCCGGCAGGGTCCTGGACCGCGCCGCGACCGGCCGCTGAACACCCGTGCACGAGCGGGTCGTACGTACACGGCCATGGCCATGGCCATCTGCGCCCGTGCGCGCTATCGATGCCCGCATGACTGACACGGAACATCCGGACGGCGGAAGCGACGGAAGCCGCGGAAGGGCCGGGGGCGGCGACGGGCTGCCGGGACTGCCCGCACCGCCCCCGCCGGGGACCTCGGCGCTCCCCGCCGGCACGTACGCCGGGCAGCTGGTGCTGGTCACCGGCGGGGGTACCGGGCTCGGCCGGGCCGTGGCCGCCGAGTTCGCCCGGCTGGGCGCGGACCTGCTGATCGTGAGCCGGAACGAGGAGCGCCTCCTCGCCGCCCGGGAGGAGCTGGCGGCCGTGCCGGGCGCGGGCCGGGTGTCGGTCGCCGTTTGCGACATCCGCGATCCGGAGCAGGTGGGTGCGGCGTTCGATGCCGCCGACCGCCTTCCCGATGTCCTGGTGAACAACGCCGCCGCCAACTTCCCCAGCCCCGCCGAGGACCTCTCCCCCAACGCCTGGCGGGCGGTGGTGGACATCACCCTCACCGGCACCTGGTTCACGACCCGCGAGTTCGGCCGCCGCCACCTGGCCGCCGGTACACCCGGCTCCATCATCAACGTCGGCGCCTCGTACGCATGGACCGGCGGCCCCGGCTTCGTCCACAGCGCCGCCGCCAAGGCCGGGGTGAAGAACCTGGTGGAGACCCTCGCCGTGGAGTGGGGGCCGTACGGGATCCAGGTCAACGGCCTGGTGCCGGGGCTGATCCCGCACGAGGACATGACCGCCGATATCCGGGCCGGACTCGACCGGGCGGCGGCCCCCGGGGACCGGGATGCCCGGCAGCCGGCGCTGCGGGTCGGGCTGCCCCGCGAACTGGGCTGGGCGGCCACCTTCCTGGCCTCCCCGTACGCCCGCTTCATCACAGGCCACACCCTGGTGGTGGACGGGGCAAACTGGCAGCGCCGGTCCCTGGTGAACCCCGAGGTGGTCACGGTCCGCGAGCAGCTCGGGCGGGAGGCAGGGGGCTCGTCACACTGACCGCGCCCGCCGTCAGCCGCCCGTGAAGTGCGGGGGGCGGCGGGCTGCCTTGGCCGTGTAGCCCTCGCGGCAGTCCTCCGAAGTCAGGGTGAGCGCGGCGGTCATCGCGACCCGGTCCAGCGCGGCGGGCAGCGCGGCATCGGCGTACGCGTCCACCGCCCGCTTGATCCCCTGCACGGCGAGCGGCGCATTGGCCGCGATCTCGGCCGCCAGGGCCTCGGCCGCGCCGTCCAGCTCCGGGCGCGGCACCACCAGCTGGACCAGGTTGAGCCGTTCGGCCGTGCCGGCGTCGATCCGGCGGCCGGTCAACGCCAGCAGTTTGGCCCAGCCGGCCCCGGCCTCACGGGCGATGCGGAGGTCGCCGCCCGCGTCCACCGCGACGCCCAGCCCGGCCTCGGGGAGGGCGAACACCGCGTCCTCGGCGGCGATCCGGATGTCGGCCATCAGGGCCAGTTCGAAGCCGAAGCCCAGGCAGTAGCCCTGCACCGCCGCGATCACCGGCTGCGGCAGGCTCGCCAGCACGGCGAAGCGCTCGTGCACCCAGCGGATGCCCTCGTAGTAGTTCCGGGTGCGGGCCGCGGGCGTGGCCCCGGTGATGGCGCCGCCGGGGGCGGTCACATCGATGCCCGCGCAGAAGGCGCGGCCCTCGGCGCGGAGCAGCACCGCCCGGACCGTGTCGTCGAACCGGATGCGGTCGGCGAGCAGTCCCAGCTGCCGGGTCGACTCCCAGCTCCAGCCGTTGAGCTTGTCCGGCCGGCAGAGGGTGAGGACCGCGATGCCGTCCGCGATGTCGAGACGGATGCGTTCCTCGCCCTCGGCGATCTCCGTGGACAACGTGTCGATCACCCGACGCCCCTCCCCGCAACAGCACCACATCTGACGAAGTGTCAGATTATGCAGGGGTGCGGTCAGCGGGGGAAGACCTCGAACGTCACGGCCGGCCGGCCGCCGAACCGGGCCGAGGCCTGCTGGGCGTTGCCGGTGAGGAAGGTCCGGCAGTACGTCTCCGGATCCTCCTCCGTGAGCACCTCGATATAGGCCCGGTGCTCCATCAGGGACTTCACCGAACGCTCCAGCCCCGGGCCGGCGTCCGCCGCGTGCGTCGGCGTACTCGATCCGGCCACCGCCACCCAGCGCACCCCGCCCCACGGCTCCAGGCCCTGCTCGGCGATGAGTTCGGGGAAGATCCAGCGGTTGCCGGCGTCCGCCGCCGCGTCCAGGGTGGCCCGGCCGACCGCCCGGTGGTCCGGGGTGTTCCAGTAGCCGCCCGGTCCGGTCCCCCAGATGTCCCGGTGGTTGAGCGTGATGACCAGCTCGGGGCGGTGCCGGCGGATCGCCGCCGCGATGTCCCGGCGCAGGTCCAGCCCGTACTCGATGACTCCGTCCCGGTGGTCCAGGAACTCCACCTCGGACACCCCGACCACGGCGGCGCTCGCCCGCTGCTCGGCCTCGCGCAGCGGTGCGCACTCCTCGGGCGCGATGGTGTCGATGCCGGCCTCGCCCCGGGTGGCCAGCAGGTAGACGACCTCCCGGCCGCCGTCCGTCCAGTCCGCGATGGCCGCGGCGCAGCCGTACTCGAGGTCGTCCGGGTGGGCGACGACAGCGAGGGCGCGCTGCCAGTCCGTGGGCATGGGGGCGAGCTGGTCCGGTGCCTGTTCCTGTTCCGTGTGCTCCGTCATGATCCGCAGAATAGGCGACCCGGCCGGGCGCCGGGCCGATCTCACCTACTCACGGCCGGCGCCCCGCCGGCTCAGGCCTCGTCGCGGACCAGGGCCAGCAGGCGGTCCAGGACGCGGGTGCCGCCCGCCCGCACCCCGTCGTGTTCGAACTCGTCGGTGATCCAGGTGCGCAGGCCGCGGACGGCCCGCGCGGTCTCCAGCGAGTGGGCCGTGTCCACGTACATGTCGTCGTGGTAGACGGCCGCGGCCACCGGCACCTCGTTGGCGGCGAGCCGGGCCGGGTCGTAGAGGGGGGTCCAGCCGGTGCGGGCGGCGAGGAGTTCGGCGGTCTCGCGGAGCGGTTCGAGCGCCGGATCGGTGGTGAAGTGCCAGGGGTGGATGGTCTCCCCGGTGAAGAGGAGCGGCTCGTCGCCGGCCGCCAGGGTGGCGGCGGCGTCGAAGCGGGGGTGTGCGGCGCGGACCCGTTCGGCGGCCCAGCCGGTGGGGGCGGCCGGGTCCTGGGCGTAGATGGACTCGTGGAGCAGCGCGTAGAGGGGGTGTCCGGCGAAGGACAACTGGCCGCGCACACCCTCCAGGAAGGCGTCGGAGAGGGCCGGCCCGGCGGGGGTGGCGACGAACGCGTTCTCCAGCAGGTAGTGCAGCTGGTGACTGCCGTCACCGGTGCCGAGGAGCATGCCGAGGGACTGGAAGGCCTCGACGGTGAACCGGTGGCCGCCGGGGAGGGCGGCGGGCTGCTCGGCGAGGTGCGCGGCGATCCGGCGGGCGCGGTCGACGTCCATCGGGTAGCGGGCGTAGTGGGCCCGGTTCTTGCGCTCGATGCGGGGGAAGGCGGCGGCGTACACCTGGTCGGCGGTGGCCGTGAGGCCGGGCAGGCCGCCGGTGATCAGGGCGGTGGCCAGGCCTTCGGGGGCGGTGGAGAGGTAGTGGGTGGTGCAGAATCCGCCGAAGCTCTGGCCGAGTACGGTCCAGGGGGCGCCGCCGGTCAGGGCGGGCCGGATGGCCTCGCAGTCGCGGACGATGGAGTCGGAGCGGAAGTGGGCCAGGTACTCGGCCTGTTGGGCGGGGGTGCCGCGGAGCGGCAGGGTCTGCCGGTTGGCGGGGGTGGACCGGCCGGTGCCGCGCTGGTCGAGGAGGAGCACCCGGTACTCGGTCAGGGCCCGGTCCAGCCAGGCCTGCCGGCCGGTGAACCGGCGGGCGCCGAAGCCGGGTCCGCCCTCGAGGTAGAGCAGCCAGGGCAGGCCCTCCGGGTCCTTGCCGGCCGCGGTCACTTCGCGCGCGTACAGCTCGATGCGGTCGCCGCTGTCGGGGCAGTCGTGGTCGAGCGGCACCTCGAAGTGGTGGTCGGTGAGGACGACTCCGGGCTGGCGGTAGCGGGTGGCGGCGGGGCGGTGGCTGCTGGTCACGGGTGGTCCAGGGGTGCGGTGGGGCGGGCGGTGCGGCGAGTCTAGTACGGGGCTCCAGCCGCCCCGGCGGCCTCCCGTCCCCCGTGCCGTACGCCGCGGGCGGCGAAGCTGCCGATACGGATCGCCGCCCGGCTGCGCCATGAGCGCGGCGCGGTGCCGGACCGGGTGCCGGCCCGCATCGCGCCGATCGCCGCCCGGCAGGCCTCGGCCGGCGGACCGGCCGCCTGCGGCAGCATCCGCCCCGGGGCCCGGGGCGGCGCCAGCGCCTGGCGCGCCGAGGCCATCGCGCTGGGCCTGGACCTGATCAGGCCCAGCCGCACGGAAGTCGCTGTGGCCAGCGGAGCTGCCCGTACGGATCCCCGGCCGGCTGCGCCGGCAGCCCGGCGCGGTGCCGGACCGGATGCCGGACCGCATCGCGCCGATCGCCGCCCGGCATGCCTGGGCCGGCGCACCGGCCGCGACGGGTTCGCTATCGGGGAGGGCGCGGCCCGGGCCGGAGGTGGTCCGCGGTGCGGCGCGCCGCGGCCGGGTCCCGGCCGCGGCGGCCGACTCGTTCGGCTTCGGCGGCCACAGCGCCTCGCTGGTGTTCACCTCGGCCGGCTGGCCGCGCTGTGCCCGCCCGGGGCGCAGCCGGGCGCAGCGCGGAAGGGACCTCAGGCGGGACGGGTCAGAGCTGGACTACCGAGCGGAGGACTTCGCCGCGCTCCATGCGGGCGAAGGCCTCTTCCACCCCGTCCAGCGCGATCGTCTCCGAGACGAACGCGTCCAGGTCCAGGCGCCCCTGCAGGTACAGGTCGATCAGCAGCGGGAAGTCCCGCTCCGGCAGGCAGTCCCCGTACCAGGAGGACTTCAGCGCGCCGCCCCGCCCGAACACGTCCAGCAGCGGCAGGTCCAGGCGCATGTCCGGGGTCGGGACGCCGACCAGGACGACCGTGCCCGCCAGGTCGCGGGCGTAGAAGGCCTGCTCGTACGTGTCGGGCCGGCCCACCGCCTCGATGACCACGTCCGCGCCGTTGCCGTCCGTCAGCGCACGGATCGCCTTCACCACGTCCTCGCTGCGGGCGTTGACCGTGTGGGTGGCGCCCAGCCCGGTGGCCCAGCCCAGCTTGCGGTCGTCCAGGTCCACCGCGATGATCTTCGCCGCCCCGGCCAGCCTGGCGCCGGCCACGGCCGCGTTGCCCACTCCCCCGCAGCCGATGACGGCCACCGTGTCGCCCCGCCCCACATTCCCGGTGTTGAGGGCCGCGCCGAGGCCGGCCATCACCCCGCAGCCGAGCAGGCCCGCCGCGGCCGGGGAGGCGGCCGGGTCGACCTTGGTGCACTGGCCCGCCGCGACCAGGGTCTTCTCCGCGAAGGCGCCGATACCCAGGGCGGGAGAGAGCGGGGTGCCGTCCTCCAGGGTCATGGGCTGAGTGGCGTTGTGGGTGGCGAAGCAGTACCAGGGCCGGCCGCGCCGACAGGCCCGGCAGGTCCCGCACACCGCACGCCAGTTGAGGACCACGAAGTCGCCGGGGGCCACGGAGGTGACGCCCGGGCCCACCGACTCGACCACCCCGGCTGCCTCGTGACCGAGCAGGAAGGGGAACTCGTCGTTGATCCCGCCTTCCCGGTAGTGCAGGTCGGTGTGGCAGACCCCGCAGGCCTTGACCTGTACGAGCGCCTCGCCCGGGCCCGGGTCCGGGACCAGGATGGTGGTGGTCTCCACCGGTGCGCCCTTGCTCCGCGCGATGACTCCCCGAACCCGGTGCGTCACGTCGTTCCCCACGTCGTTCCCCGCTCTGCTCGATCCTTGCCGGACCGTCGAACGTTACTCCGGCGGGAGTTCGGGCGGTACGGCCCCGCGCAGGGCCGCGCCGAAGGCCGCCACGGCCGGGTGGCCGGCGGCCCCGCTGCGGAAGGCGATCCGGGTACGCCGCTGGAGGCGCAGCCGGGTGAGCCGGACGGCCGGATCCCGGTCCCCCGGCCGGGCGATGCCGAGCTGCGGTACGAGGGCGACGCCCTGGCCGGCCGCCACCAGGGCGAGGACGGTGGCGAACTCGTCGGCCTGGTGGCGGACCCGGGGGGTGAAGCCGGCCGCCTGGCAGGCCCGTACGGTCATGGTCCGGCACAGCGTGCCGGGAGTGGCCGTGATCCAGGGGGCGTCCTGCCGACGGCGGAGGACCTCCGCGTCCCGGGCCTCTTCCGGTGCACCGGGGAGGCCGGCCGGGTCCGCGGGTTCGGCCAGGTACATGGCCTCGGCGTACAGCGGCTCGGTGGCGAGGCCCGGCTCCGGTGGGGCGGGGACGAAGTCGTAGACGTGGACGAGGGCCACGTCCAGGTCGCCGGCCCGCAGGGCGTGCGCGACGGCCGCCGGGTCGGTCTCGCAGACCATCGGCTCCAGGCCCGGGTGGCGGCGGGCCAACGAGACCAGCGCGGCCGGGACGATGGCCCGGGTGGCGGTCGGGAACGCGCCGATCCGCAGCACGCCCGCCAGGCCCTCCCGCGCCTCCGCCAGCTCGGCCTCGGCCCGCTCCAGGCGTTCGAGCACGGCTTCGGCGTGCCGCACCAGGTTCTCGCCGGCCGGGGTGAGCCGGACCCGGCGGCCGGTCCGCTCCAGCAGGGCCAGCCCGGCCTCCCGTTCGAGCACGCCGAGCTGCTGGGAGACGGCCGAAGGGCTGAAGGCGAGGGCCTCGGCAACGGCGGCGATGGTGCCGCGGCGGGCGAGTTCGCGCAGCAGGCGCAGGCGTCGTACATCGAGCATCGGATCAGCTTACGTTTTGCGTAAGAAACGCGAACTGGATTTGACGGTCGCGGCGGGACAGGCTCGGGACATGGCACAGGACACCGCCCTGCGGGGCATTCACGTACCGCTCGTCACCCCCTTCGATGCCACGGGCGCGGTCGCCGCCCGAGCCCTCGAACGGCTGGCCTGCGAGGTACTCGACGCCGGCGCCGCCGGGATCGTCGCGCTCGGGACCACCGGAGAGGCGGCGGCGCTGGACGCAGCCGAACGCGACCTGGTCACGGAGGTGTGCGCGCGGGTCTGCCGGGAGCGCGGCGCCTGGCTGACCGTCGGCGCCGGGAGCAGCGACACCCGGACGAGCGCGGCGGCCCTGGCCCGGCTCGGCGAGCGGCCGGAGGTGCGGGCGGCGCTGGTGACGGTGCCCTCCTTCGTCCGGCCCTCCCCGGACGGGGTACTGGCCCACTTCGAGCGGCTGACGGCTGCCAGCCCGGTTCCGCTGATCGTCTATCACATCCCCTACCGGACCGGCCTGCCGCTGGACGCGGGCACCCTGCGGACGCTGGGCGCGCTGCCGGGGATCGCCGGAATCAAGTACGCGGGCGGCGGCATCGGCCCGGAGACGGTGGCCCTGCTCGGGGACCTGCCGGAGGGGTTCACGGTGCTGGCCGGCGATGACGCGTACCTGGTGCCGCTGCTGGCCATGGGGGCGGCGGGCGGCATTCTGGCCTCGGCCCATCTGGCGACGGAGCGGTTCGTGGAGCTGGCCGCCGCCTGGGAGGCGGGCGAGGTGGGGCGGGCGCGGGAGCTGGGGCACGCGCTGGCCCGGCTGTCGGCGGCGGCGTTCGCCGAGCCGAACCCGACGGTGGTGAAGGGGGTGCTGCACGCGCAGGGCCGGATTCCCACCCCGGACGTACGGCTGCCGCTGCTGCCCGCCGGGGCGGCGTCGGTGGCGGGGGCGCTGCGGCGGATCGCCGAACTCACCCCCGCCGCCGGGGTCAGGGTGTCCTGAGGATGACGAGCTGCCGGGTCGCGCGGGTCATCGCGACATAGCGGTCGACGGCTCCTGCCGTGCCCGTTCCGAACGTCTCCGGGTCGATGAGGACAACCAGGTCGAACTCGAGGCCCTTGGACAGTTCCGGTGTCAGCGACCGGACGCGGGAGGTCGCCGGGAAGGTGTCGGTGCCGATGTCACCGGTGCTGATGACGCAGGCGGTTCCTTCGGCATGTGCGGCGAGCCAGGTCTCGAGGACCGAGTCCAGGTCGGCAACGGATCCGTGGCCGACGGGGATACCGCTGCTGCGGATGGAGGTCGGCACATTGGCGTCCGGGAGCGCGGCGCGGATGGCCGGCTCGGCCTCCGCCATGACCTCCTCCGGCGTGCGGTAGTTGACGGTCAGGGAGGCCACGGTGATCCGGTCGAGCCCGACCCGCTCGAGGCGTTCCTGCCACGACTCCGTGAACCCGTGCCTGGCCTGGGCGCGGTCACCGACGATGGTGAAGCTCCGGGACGGACAGCGGAGCAGCAGCATCTGCCACTCGGCGTCGGTCAGCTCCTGGGCCTCGTCAACGATGATGTGGGCGAACGGGCCGGCGAGCAGGTCCGGTTCGGTACCGGGCAGCGCGCTCCCGTCGATCAGGGTGTCCTGAAGGTCCTGTCCGCGCAGCATCGTCACCGCGCCTTCGCCGTCGTCGTCGGCCTGCAGCAGGCCGTCGATGACGTCGGCCCGGCGCGCGCGTTCGGCGGCGACGGCGGCCTCGTGCCGGCGTTGGCGTACGGAGGCCTCCGGGTCGCCGAGCCGCTGCCGGGCCGCGTCCAGGAGCGGCAGGTCGGACACCGTCCAGGCCTGGGCGTCCGGGCGCTGCAGTGCGCGGACCTCGTCGGGGCCGAGCCAGGGAGCGCACTTGCGCAGGTACGCGGGCACCGACCACAGGTCGCCGACGAGGTCGGTGGGTTCGAGCATCGGCCAGGCGCGGTTGAGGGTCCCGATCAGCTCCCGGTCCTGCAGCAGCGACCTCCGGAGCTGCTGGGGCGGGGCGTCGCTGTCGTCCTTGTCCATCAGGATCGCAAGCAGCTCCTCCCGGATCTGGTCCCGCGCCAGATTGTGCGGAGTGCCGGGCTCCACTGCGGCGAACGCCGCCGCCCAGTCCTCGGCGCTCAGCCAGATGTCGGACCAGTGGCTCGAGACCGTCATCCCCTCGGTGGGCGGCTCCTCGTAGATACGGACGGCCGGTTCGATCGCCTTCACCAGGTCCGCGGAGGCCTTCAGACGGGCGACGTCCGGGTCGGTCTCGACCGCAGCTGCGGCTCCCTCGGTGACGAGGTCGCGCACGATGCAGGTCTGCACGCCCTCCTCGCCGAGGCTGGGCAGGACATCGGCGACGTAGGCCAGGTAGGGCCGGCTCGGGCCGACGAACAGCACGCCGCCCCGACGGTGGCCGAGGCGGGGGTCGGAGTAGAGGAGGTGGGCGGCGCGGTGCAGGGCGACGACGGTCTTGCCGGTGCCCGGACCGCCGTCGACGACGAGGGCGCCGCGGGATCCGGCCCGGATGACGGCGTCCTGGTCGGCCTGGATGGTGGCGAGCACGTCGCGCATCCGGGCCGACCGGTTGCTGCCCAGGCTGGCGATGAACGCGGACTGGTCGTCGAGCGCGGCGTGCCCCTCGAGCCCCTCGGCGGTGAACACCTCGTCCCAGTAGTCGCTGATCCGGCCGCCGGTCCAGCGGTACCTGCGGCGGCTCGCCAGACCCATCGGGTTGGCGTGGGTCGCCGCGAAGAACGGCTCGGCCGCGGCGGAGCGCCAGTCGAGCAGCAGCCGGCGCCCCGTGCTGTCGGTGAGGCCGAGGCGGCCGATGTAGACGGGCTCGGGGTCGTCCGCACTCACGATGTGTCCCAGGCACAGGTCCAGGCCGAAGCGGCGCAGGGTGCGCAGGCGGCCGGTCAGGCGGTGGATCTCCGCGTCCCGGTCCATCGCCTGCCGGCCGACGCCGCCGGGCGCCTTGCGCGTGACCTCGAGGAGGTCGGACAGTTCGGCGATCGACTGCTCGAGGCTCTCCGAGATGGCCGCGAAGTGCCGCTCGTCGCCGGCGGTCAGCGCCGGGTCGGCCTTGGACGAAAGGCGCTCGGGCAGGTCGAACGCACTTGAAACAACACGCACTTCGCGTATCCCCCGTGATTTCTGCAGGTCTTGATGATCTAGGTGCGCGATTCTGCCCGACGAGCGGGGCCTTGCCGCAAGCCCCCCGGTGCGCTATAAGTTGAGAGTGGCAAGGAGTGGACATCCCTCCTTGCCTTTTTTGTTTTTGGGACCGTGACAGAACGGGTGCTGTCGGCGTTGGACCGGTGCCACCCGTTCCGACCCGGTCCCGTACAGGAGCCGCCCGTGCCCGCGCCCGCATCCCCACCCCCACCGGGTCAGCCCGGCCGGCAGCCGACCGCGGAGGAGGTCCGGGCGTACTACGCGGCCCGGCCGTCGCCGCTGGTCGCGGCGACCGGGATCGTCCTGGACGATGCGGGCCTGGTGCTGCTGCTGACCCCCTCCTACAAGGAGGGCCTGGAGCTGCCCGGCGGCACCGTGGAGGCCACCGAGACCCCCGAGGAGGGCCTGGCCCGGGAGCTCGGGGAGGAGCTCGGACTGGACGTACCGGTGGGCCGGCTGCTCGCCGTGGACGCACGGGCGCCGGGCGAGCTGGGCCGGTCCCTGGTGGCGCATGTGCATCTGGTCGGGCCGCTGTCCGCGGAGCAGGCGGCGTCGATCCGGTTCGCCGACGGCGAGGTGGCCGAGGCGAACTGGCACACCCCGGAGGAGGCGTGCCGACTGCTGCCGGAGCGGATCGCGCCGCGGCTGCGGGCCGGGCTGGCCGCGCTCTACGCGGGGTCGATCGCCCACCTGGTCAACGGGGTGCCGCAGCCGGGCTCCCCCGCCGCGCTCGACCCGGAGCGGCGGGCCGCGCTGGAGCATGCCAACGCGCTGGACTCGGCCAGTCACCGGGCCAACCGGCCGAAGGCCTTCACCGCCGCGCACATGCTGCTCACCGACCGGTCCGGCCGGGTGCTGCTGGTGCAGCCCGCGTACGGTGCGGGCGGCCGGTGGCACCTGCCGGGCGGCGGGGTGGACAGCGACCTCGGGGAGAGCCCGCGCGACGGGGCGCGCCGCGAAGTGCGGGAGGAGCTGGGGCTGGAGGTGGAGCCCGGCCGGCTGCTGGCGGTCAACTGGGCGAGCCATGCGCCGTATCCGGCCCGGGTGGCGTTCACCTTCGACGGCGGGATCCTGGACGACAGCACGCTCGGGCAGATCAAGCTGCCTCCGGAGGAGCTGCGGGAATGGCGGCTGGCCGGGCAGGAGGAGCTGGGCACCCTGGTCCGGCCGAAACTGCGGCGGCGGATCGAGTCCTGTCTGACCGCGCTGCGGGAAGGGACCGGGCCCCTGGAGCTGTACGCGGGCCGGCCCTGGACCGGCCCGGGCCCGGACCAGGCGCCGTGAACGAGGGGACGGCCGCGCTGCTCGCCCGGGCGTACGGCCTGGTCCCGCGCGCCGTGGAGCCGGGCCCCGCCGGCACCGAAACCGTCAACCACATCGTCACCGAGGCCGGCGGACGCCGCTGGTTCGTCAAGGCCTACCCCCCGGGCGCCGTCGATCCGGTGGCCGTGGAACAGGCCCTGGAACTGGGCCGGTTCGCCGGCCGGGCCGGGGTGCCGGTGCCCGAGGTACGGGAGACCCGGGACGGCCGGCTCCTCGCCTGCGCCCCGCCCGGTGGCAGCCCGGCCGCCGTCTCGGTCTCGGCGTACGTGGCGGCGGCGGAGACCGCCGAGGGCGGGCTGCACGGTGGCCGCTGGGCCGCCGTCGGCCGGACGCTGGCCCGGCTGCACACGGCCCTGGCCCGCCACCCGGGCGGCCACGTCCGGATGGCGCCGGCCACCGTCGTCCACGACCCCGAGGCCCGGCGGACCCGGCTGCGCCGGCTGATCGAGCGGTACGAGGCACGGCCGCGCGAGGGCTTCGAGGGGTGGGCGCTGGACACCGCGCGGGACCGGCTCGCCCTGCTGCCGCGGATCGACGAGCTGGCCGCGGCGCTGCCGGACCGGCTGACCGTCCAGGCGGTGCACGGCGACCTCGCCTCCCCGAACCTGCTGCTGCGCGGGGAAGAGGTGGCTGCGGTCGTCGACTTCCGTCCGCCCGGCCCGCGGGCGGTGGTCTGGGAGATCGCCCGGATCGGCTGCGATCCGCGGACGGTGGTCACCCGGGAGGACTGGCCGGCCGGCCTGGCCCGGCTGATCGCCGCCTACCGCGCGGCCCGCCCGGGCTTCCCGGCCGCCGAACTGGCCGCCGTACCGCGGACCGCACTCTGCGCTCTGGCCGGCTCGGTCTACCCGTTGAACGAACCGCTGGACCACCCGGAGTGCGTCACCCACTCCCTCCGCACCTACGCCATGACCCGCGACCGCACCATTGCCCTGCTCCTGGAGCGCCTCCCGGAGGCAGAAAGGGCGGTTACCGAAGCCATCCGGGCCGGGACACAACTCCCTTTGCAGCACGGCTGACTTGTCTCCCAAAAGGGATCATTTCGCTGTCCGTTTTGCTCCGCTATAGCAATACAAAACCTGTTTTAAGATTTGATCAGTGAGACCGGTCATAGTGCGTAATTCATCTCTTGTTTCGGCCGGTCTGGCTCGTTTACGGTCACCGCAATCCCGATGGGTCACCCGAAAACCTGAGGAATTGCGCCATGACCGGAAAAGGCAAGCACCGTCGCCCCAAGAACAACCCGCTCACCCGTGGATTCCTCCTCGCGGGGGCCGGCGGCGCCGCTCTGGTTCTGCCGCTCGTCGGAGCCACCGGGGCACAGGCCGCCGTAGCGCCGGCAAAGGCCGTCGGCATATATTCCGTGGCGGTCGGCGACACCCTTTCGAAGATCGCCGCGAAGTACGACGTGACCGGCGGCTGGAAGAAGCTCTACGAGGACAACCGCACGGTGATCGGCAACGACCCGTCGGCGCTCCGCCCGGGGATCAAGCTCACCCTGCACGGCAAGGCCCCCGCCGCGTCCGCCCGGGCCGCCGAGTCGGCCCGGGCCGACCGAACCGCACGCAGCACCCCGCTCTACGCGAACAACCTCGACGGCTGGATCAAGGAATCCCTCGCCATTATGGCGAAAAACGGCATTCCGGGCACCTATCAGGGCATCCACAAGAACATCATGCGCGAGTCCAGCGGCAACCCGCGGGCGATCAACAACTGGGACATCAACGCGAAGAACGGCATCCCCAGCAAGGGGCTGCTCCAGGTCATCGACCCGACCTTCAAGGCGTACCACGTGCCGGGCACCTCGTTCGACTCCTACGACCCGGTCGCGAACATCACCGCCGCCGCCAACTACGCCGCCGCCCGTTACGGCTCGATCGACAACGTGAACGGGCCCTACTAGGCAAACCGGCCGAGCCGGGCCCGGTCCGCCTCAGACCGCGCCCATCAGGCGGGTGAACTCCTCCGGGTCCGCGGTGAATCCGTGGACCGCCGGACGGAGGGTCCAGCCGCCGGAGGCATCACGGGCGAACTCGACGACCGTGGCCGCCGAGGCGGTGGCCACGGACGCGAAGTCGTCGGACCCGAGATCGGTGTGGCCCTCCCGGATGCGGAGGGCCGTGCCCGCGATGTCACCGAAGGTCTTCGTGCCGTCGCCGCCCTGGATCACCACACCGACCACCACCCGGGCCAGCGCGTCACTCATCCGGTCCAGTTCGAGGGTCATCACCTCGTCGAAGCCGAAGCCCAGCCCCGTACGGCTGTCCCGGTTGAGGGTGATGGTGCCGTCCGGGGACCGGCGGCCGAAGTGGACCAGGTGGACCGGGGCGTCATAGAGGCCGTCCGCCGCGTACACCGCGGCGACGATGTCGAGATCATTGGCCGGACTGCCGGCCGGGCTCGGGTCCCACTTCAGTGCGACCTCGACCTTGGCCAGGCTCTTGCGTACACCGCTGCCGCTCATCGAACTTCCCCTCCTCGACCGGTCGTTCCACCCTACTCCCGCTTCAGCAGCGCCGGCGGTCTTCGGTGACCGTGCCCTGGGCGGTGGCGACGGTCCGGTCGTAGCAGCCGGCCGTGCCGTACCGCCGGTACCGCTCTGAGCCGGTGCCGACCGCGTGCCGCTGGTCGCGGGGGACGCCGGTGGTGTAGGTGGCGTCACCGGTGTAGCGGTGGTCCAGCCGGTCGACGGACACCTGGCGGCCGTCGCGCAGGGTCAGGGTGTCCGCCCGGTCTCCGAGGGCGAGGACGGTCCGCAGCCGGTCCCCGGCGCCGAGGGTGGTCTCGCCGTCCATGGTGTAGGTGCGCTGGGTGCGCGTGGTGGTGCGGCCACTGGTCACGGTCTCCCGGTCGGTCCAGGTCGCCGTCAGCGCGTCCCGGCTCTCGCCTTCCGTCCAGCGGTGCACCGAAGTGTTCGCAAGCGTACGGGTGACGGTGGTCGTGATCCGGCCGCGGGAGGTGTCCAGGTAGCCGGCGACGGTCAGGCCGTGTCCGCCATGGGTGTCCAGCCGGTGCTCCGGGCCGGCCGTGTGGACCGAGGAGTTGGCTGGTTCGGTCGCCTCGTGGCGGGTCAGTGCGCCGGTGACGACCTGCCGTGCCTCGTCCTGCCACAGCAGTACGTTCACGGGGGTGCTCCAGCCGGTCTGCCCGGCCGGTACCCCGGCCACGGACACCTCGATCCGGTGCGGGCGGCCGTCGTTGAGGAGTCCGGCGAAGGGGGTGAGGTCGTAGACCACCGGCTGTACGTCGAAGGCCCGGGGTGCGGGGGTGACGTACCAGAGGAAGGGGTTGGACCAGCCGCCGGTCCAGACGGTGGGGAAGGGCGCGGCGATGCCGGCGAGCCGGCCGTCCACGGCGATCCGGACCTCGCGGTAGGGGCCCTGGGCCGCCTTGCAGGAGTACGGGGCGGCGTCCGGGACGGTCAGGTACCAGTACTCCTCGCAGCCGCCGCCGGAGCCGGTGGCGTACACCTCGGCGAGGATGCGTTCGGTGTTGCGCGGGGTGGTGAGGGTGTCGCCGGTGAGCGGGAGCACCCGGTCGGGGGTGGCGGCGGGCCGGACCGGGCCTTCGGCGGCGTGGAAGGTCAGGGTCGCCTTGACGTCGATGACGCCGGTGTAGGTGTCGTTGACGACGTTGCCGATGAGCATCTCGACGGGCTGCGGGCGGCTGAGGACGTCGCGGTAGCGGGTGACGTCCTTCTCCACCGACCAGGTGATGCCGTCGGGTGAGGGCTGCGGGGTGGAGGTGCGGAGGATCTCGACCCCGCCGAGGGTGAGGTTGCCGAGCCGGTCGTACTGGCGGCCCTTGACCTTGCCGTCGAGCCGCAGCACCACCTTGGCCCAGGGGCCGGCGCAGTCGGCGGGCGGGGCGTAACTCCCCTGGTACGGGGTGAAGTCGCGGAACTGTGCCTCGGCGAGGGTAAGGGTGCAGGACCGGGTTGCGGGCCTGTCCACGGGCGGGGCGGCGGTGAGCGGGTCGTGCCAGTCACTGCCGAACTCGGGCGGCGGGGGCGGGGTGTCGGCCGCGGCCGGAGTACCCGTACCGAGCAACGAGCCTGCCGCGAGCAGGAGTCCGCCCAGCAGACCCGTGATCCTCTGTCGTCTCATGGCCCCGCAGTGAAGCGCGGGCGGCCCCCGGCAGCCAGGCGGCGGGCCGGCGGATGGCCGGTTCCCGCCCCCTCAGGCCGTCACCAGTTTCCGTCGGTCACCGGCTTCCCCGGCGGTACGTCGCCCAGCGGCTTGACCTGGCCAGGGACGGGCGGCACCCACGGGGTGTGGTCCTCGCCGAGCCAGTCGCCCACGGGCTTGACCTGGCCGAGGGTGTCGCTCGGGGCGAGGTCGGCGCCGTCCTGGTCGTAGTAGTCGAACCAGGGCAGCCCGGCCCGGGTGTAGGCGGCCCGGTCGACCGGGGAGGGCGGGGCCGGCTCGCCGGTGATGCGCTGCCACTCGGGCGGGGTCACCAGGTGGACGAAGACGCGTCCGGCCGGGTCCGCCGACCAGTCGGACAGCGGCCGTTCGTCCTGGTAGACCTCCTGCTTCATGGAGCCGCCGACGCCCAGGCCCATGGCCGCGGGCGCGGCAGCGGGGGCTCCGGGCGGCGGTACGGCCATCGGCGCCGCTCCGTAGCCTCCCGGCGCCATGGCGGGCATGGGCGGCGGGCCGCCGGGGGCTCCGGGTGCGCCGCCGGGGCCGCCGCCGTACGCCGCCCGCGCCCGGGCCCGCTGCTCCTCCTGCCGGGCCGCGAGCCGGCGCTGCTCCTCCCGCCATTCGGCGAGCAGCGGCCCGGACAGCGGGAAGGCCTGGAGCTGCACCCCGCCGGTGGTCTCCTCGCCCGTGACCTGGCCCTCCACGGTGGCGCCCAGCCCGAGCGGCACGGCGACGAACTGGCGGACGGTCCCGCTGCCGGAGTTGATGCCGTCCAGCCACGGCTGCCGAGGCAGCACCACGTAGTTCTGCGGGCGCCGCGCCAGCCGTCCGGTCCACCGCTCCCCCGAGACGGCGCACACCTTGCCCACCCCGATCTGCAGGGCGGCGGGCTCGCGGCTGCCGCCGAAACTCAGCCACATCGCCTCCCTCAGGTACACCGGCAGGATCACGCCGCCGCGGGCCCGCCACTCCTCGGGCACCGGGCCGGGGCAGTCCTCGATCCGCCGCAGCGGGAACTCCCCGATGCCCGGTGGCAGCGGATGCGTGCCCGACTCCGGCAGCCGCAGCGTCCGGATGAACCGCACCTGTACCCCGCCGCCCAACAGCAGGGCATTCCCCTCGATCCGTACGGAACCAGCCATCCTCGTGCCTCCGCTCCCCGCCCGCCACGGCCGCAGGATCTTCGGCCGAACCGGATCGTTATCCTCAAGTTTTCCTCAGAACTAGTGACGCTGCGCGCATGGCCTTTCTAGCTTCCTCAAGAACCCCCCATTCGATCGATCGAAAGTCCATGATGAAGGTTTCCAAGGCCGGTGCGGTCGCCGCAGTGACCGTACTCGTCCTGACCGCTTCCGGGTGCGGCAAAGACGCCGAAGACATGCCCAAGATCTCCATCGGGATCAAGTTCGACCAGCCGGGTCTCGGGCTGCGGGAGCCCGGAGGCAAGTTCACCGGATTCGATGT
Organism: Streptomyces sp. NPDC002054; assembly: GCF_040296685.1. Taxonomy (NCBI): domain Bacteria; kingdom Bacillati; phylum Actinomycetota; class Actinomycetes; order Kitasatosporales; family Streptomycetaceae; genus Streptomyces; species Streptomyces sp. NPDC002054. Next base: position 52,508 of record NZ_JBEOXT010000016.1, on the reverse strand, counting down.
GGACGTGGCCCGCTATGTCGCCAAGGAGCTCGGCTACACCCCGGACCGGATCGAGTTCAAGCAGGTCTTCAGCTCCGACCGGGAGCTGATGCTCCAGTACAACGAGGTCGAGTTCATCGTCGCGAGCTACTCGATCAACGAGAAGCGCAAGGCGAAGGTCGACTTCGCGGGCCCCTACTTCGTGGCCCACCAGGACCTGCTGGTCCGGAGCACGGAGACCGGCATCACCAAGGCCGAGGACCTGAACACCAAGAACCTCTGCTCGGTCACCGGCTCCACCTCCGCCGAGAACATCCGGACCAAGCTCGCCCCGAAGGCGCAGATCACGGAGGTCGGCGGGTACTCCGAGTGCGTGACCGCGCTCAAGGAGAGCGTCCTGGACGCGATGACCACGGACAACGCGATCCTCGCCGGGTACGCCGCCCAGGAGATCAACCAGGGCAAGTTCAAGCTCACCGGCCTGAACCTGAGCAACGAGAAGTACGGGATCGGCCTGAAGAAGGGCGACACCGAACTCCAGACGAAGATCAACGCGGCACTGCGCAAGATGTTCCAGGACGGGTCCTGGGAGAGCTACGTCAAGACCCACTTCGGTGCGGTGAACTACAAGCACGAGCCGGCCCCGGCGATCACCGAGGGCAGCTGACCGGAAGGTCAGGGGGCGCGGCCGGCGCGGTCGACCAGGGCGGTGAACTCGTTCCAGGTCGGCTTCGGCGGCCGTTCGTCCCACACCTTCTGGGACAGGGCGGCCAGCGGCAGCCGGATCCCGTCGGCCACCTGGGCCTGGGTCTGGGAGCGGGCCAGGTCGGCCCAGACGGCGAGCCGGGCGCCGAGGATCTGGTCCTGGTAGCGGGCCGGCACCGGGGTGGTGCCGCGGAGTACCAGCGGGTTCCACTGCTCGTAGATCCGGCGGCCGGTGGGGTAGGTGAACTCGTTGGGTTCGCCGAGTACGTAGTACAGGTACTCGTCGTTGAGGTTGACCACCTTGCGGCCCTCGGCCAGGTAAGGCAGCGGCGGCCGGGCGCCTATCTCCTTGCCGGTCCAGTACTCGGCCTGGATGTCCCGGGCGGGGCGGGCTATGCCGCCCCCGAAGAAGCCGTCGTTCCAGGCCTTGAGCTGTTTGCCGGACGGGCGGACCACGTCCGCGCGGTCGTTGAGCCAGCCCGTGGCCAGGTCCTGTACCCGAGCCCCGGCCCCGTACCGCTGCTGGGCGGCCCGGGCGAGCTGCGGGAAGGACGCCTCGGGGTTGCTCCGGGTGAGGGCTTGGTATTCGTCGGCCCCCAGGTGCCAGGCTCGGGCGGGGAACAGCGGCTGGTATTCGCGGAGCAGTTCGTCGACGAGTTTGCCGGCGGCCGGGTTGGAGATGTCCACGGCGCCCGGGACGGCGCGGCCGTTGACATCGCGCAGCTGGAGCTGCGGGTGGGCCTTCAGGACGGCGCCGAGGTGGCCGGGCGAGTCGATTTCGGGGACCACGTCGATGTGCAGGCTCTTGGCGAGGGCCACGATGCGGCGGACCTGGGCCTTGGTGAGGTGCGGGGTGGAGACGATCTCGGGGTGACTGGTGGATTCGATCCGGAAGGCCTGGTCGTCGGAGAAGTGCAGGCCGAGCTGGTTGAGTTTGAGATCGGCCATCTCGCGCAGCCGGTTCTCGATCCAGTCGGGGGTGAAGTGTTTGCGGGCGATGTCGAGGTTGAGTCCGCGCTGGGGCTTGGCGGGCCGGTCCTTGATGGTTCCCTCGCCGAGTGAACCGTCGGTCCGCACGGCCTGTTTGAGGGTGCGGGTGCCGTAGAACACGCCGGCCTCGTCGGGGCCGGTGACGGTGGCCTGCCCGTCGCGGACGGTCAGGGTGTACGACTCGGGGGTGCCGGAGCCTGGTGCGCCGAGGGCGAGCCGGACGTCGCCCCGGCGGGGCGCGGCGGTTCCGCCGAAGCCCAGTCCCATCTCGCGGGCGAGCAGCTGCCCTTCGTCGGTGAGGCCGGGGCTGTTCGCGTCGACCACCACCCGGGCGCCTTCGGCGGGCCGCCAGCCGGGGCCGCGGGCCGGGGTGTGCTCGCGGACGGCGGGGACCGTGTCCGGGGCCGTGGACAGCGGGTACGTGGGCGAGGGCGTCGGCGCGGGGACCGGCGCCGGCTGCGGATCGCCGGGGGCCAGGGCGCTGCCGGGGGGTGCGGTGGTCCGGCCGGGGGCGGCCGGGCTGCGGGGGTCGTCGGGGCCTGCGCCGCTGCTGCAGCCGGGGACGGCAAGGGTGAGTGTCATCGCGACGGCTGCCGTCGCGATGAGCCGGTTCCTCCTGTGCTTCCTGGGCTGCCGCATCATCATGCACCTGTTCCCCCGTACCAACGTGCCACGCGGCACGGGAGGGCGCGACCCGGACGGTCAGTGCGGGGCCGGGACGGGTGCGGGGGTCGCGGAGGGTGCCCCGGCGCCGGCGATGCGGCCCGGCCGGTGGCCCGTACGGCGTTCCAGGGCGCCGGAGAGCACGGCGAGGGCGAGTGCCGCGGCGGCGAGGGCGGCGCCGACCCAGTTCGGGGCGGTCCAGCCGAGGCCGGCCGAGATGACCAGCCCGCCGAGCCAGGCGGCGAGGGCGTTGCCGAGGTTGAAGGCGCCGATGTTCATGGCGGAGGCGAGGGTGGGGGCGCCGGCGGCCTGGTCGAGGACCCGCTTCTGGAGCGGCGGGACGGTCGCGAAGCCCAGGGCGCCGATGAGGACCAGGGTCACGGCCGCGCCCGCCTTGGTGTGCGCGGTGAGCGTGAAGAGGGCCAGGAGCAGGGCGAGCGCGCCGAGCGAGGCGTACAGCATGGGCATGAGGGCGCGGTCGGCGAACCGGCCGCCGATGAGGTTGCCGGCCACCATGCCGAGGCCGAGGAGGACCAGCAGCCAGGTCACGGAGGTGTCGGCGAAGCCGGCGACCTCGGTCATCATCGGGGTGATGTAGGTGATGGCGGCGAAGACCCCGCCGAAGCCGAGCACGGTCATTCCCATGGCGAGCAGTACCTGGACGTTCTTGAAGGCGGCGAGCTCGTGGCGGACCCGGACGCCTTCGGGGCGGGGCAGTTCGGGGACCAGGCGGGCGATGCCGAGCAGGCCGAGCACGCCGAGGGCGGCGACGATCACAAAGGTGACGCGCCAGCCGAGGTGCTGGCCGACGAGGGTGCCGAGCGGGACGCCGACCACGTTGGCCACGGTGAGGCCGGTGAACATCAGCGCGATGGCGTCGGCCCGCTTGGCGGGGGCGACGAGTTCGGCGGCGACCACCGCGCCGATGCCGAAGAAGGCGCCGTGCGCGAGGGAGGCCACCACCCGGCCGGCCAGCATGACGCCGAAGGCGGGGGCGAGCGCGGAGAGCAGGTTGCCGGCGATGAAGAGGCCCATCAGCAGCATCAGCATGCGCTTGCGGGGGATACGGGTGCCGAGGACGGTCATCAGCGGGGCGCCGAGGACAACGCCGAGGGCGTATCCGGTGACCAGGAATCCGGCGGTGGGGATGGTCACGCCGTAGTCGGCGGCGACCTCGGGGAGGAGGCCCATGATGACGAATTCGGTGGTGCCGATACCGAAGGCGCCGATGGCGAGGGCGAGCAGGGCGAGGGGCATGGGGAGTGTCCAGTGTCCTTGGCGGGGCCGCGGAAGCGGGCTTTACTTGCATCCACATTAATTGCATGCGCGGGATACTTGCAAGCGCGGGCTATCGCGGAAGTGTCCTATCCTGGAGGCACCGCGACGCATGCAGAAGATGCGTGACGCAGGCAGAAGACGAAGGAGCCGGCCCATGACGGCGACGGACAGCGCCCTGACCGCCCTCTCCCAGGGCTGGTGCGCCCTCTCGCTCCTGCACGGCCGGATCGAGGCGCACATCGAGCGGGCCCTGCAGGCCGGGCACGGCCTCAGCGTGCGCGAGTACTCACTGCTGGACGTCCTCAGCAGGCAGCACGACGGGCCGGGCGGCCACCTGCAGATGAAGCAGGTGGCCGACGCGGTGGTACTCAGTCAGAGTGCGACCACCCGGCTGGTGACCCGGCTGGAGGAGCGCGGCCTGCTGGCCCGCTACCTGTGCCCCACGGACCGGCGGGGCATCTACACGAACGTGAGCGAGGCCGGGCTGGCGCTGCTGGCCGCCGCCCGGCCCACGAACAACGCGGCGCTCCGCGAGGCCCTGGACGCGGCGGCCCGGAACCCGGAGCTCGCGCCGCTGGTCACGGCCGTGGAGCAGCTCAAGGCGTAGCGCTCGGCGTGGCCGGGGGCGGCGAACCGCCCGGCCGGCTCGGCACGGCCGAAGAGCCGGGCGGCTGCGGCCGGGAGGTCTCGGGCGTGGGCGCAACGGCCGGGCCCGACCTGGGCGGGCTCGACGCGGCCGGGGTCGGCCGGCTCGACGCGCCGGGGTTCGGCCGGCTCGACGTAGCCCGACTCGGCTCCGAGGGGCTCGGCACCGGGCCGGTGGTCGTGGCGGGCGGGCCGATCTCCGGCGGGGCGGCAGGGGGCACCGGGCGCGGCGCCGGGCTCTGGTCCGGGCCGGCCAGGAACAGGTACCCGGCCACGGCGGCAGCCGCCGCCGCGGGCACCGCCAGCGGCAGCATGAAGCGCCGCCACCGGATCGCCGGGAGCCGGCGCAGGTGCGGGCCCGGCGGGTCGGCGGGGCGCAGGTCGCGGACGGTGACCGCGTCCGCGCGGGCCGCGAACGCCTGCCGCAGCCGCCGTTCGATGTCCACGGGGTCTTCCGTCTCCGTCATACCCGTCCCTCCAGGATCCGTTCCAGCGCGTCCAGCGCCCGGCTGGCGTTGGACTTGACCGCACCCCGGCTGATCCCGAGGGTGTCGGCTATCTCCGCCTCGCTGAGCTCGGCCCAGTAGCGCAGGACCAGCACCTGGCGGCGGCGCGGGGTGAGCCGGCCGAGGGCGGCGAGCACCTCGCGGTGTGCCTCGTCCAGGACCACGCGCTCCTCCGCGGAGGGCATCTCGCCCGGGGCGGGCGGGGTCCAGGCGCGGGCGGTACGGCGGCGGCGCAGCACCGACCGGGAGGTGTTGACCACGGCGGTGCGCAGGTAGCCGAGCGCGTTGTCCACCTCGCTGATGTGCTCGCCGTGCCGCCGGTAGAGGGCGGTGAAGGCGTCCTGCACCACGTCCTCGGCGGTGGCCAGGTCGTCGACGAGCAGGACGGCCAGCCGGACCATGCGGAGCCGGTGGGCGTGGTAGAGCTCGCTGACGGTGGGCGGGCGCGACGGTTCCCCGACGGCGCTGCCCACGCCGACAGGGCCGTACGGGTCTGCGTACGGGATTTCGGGCGCGGGCGGGCGCTGCGGTGCGAGCCGCTCGCGCCGCAGCAGCCCGCCCAGCAGTGCGCGCATGCCAAAGGCCCCGCCCCGCCACGCCCGGCGGAAACCGGGCGTGGCGGGACGGAGCGGCAGTGCGGGGTGCAGCACAAGGCTCCTCGGGTGGTGCACGTCAGCGGTGGGCGCGGCGCCGCACGGCGTAGAGCGCGCCGGCGCCGACGGCCACCAGGCCGGCCGCGCCCGCACCGAGCATGGTGTTGGTGGCGTCGGCCCCAGTATGCGCGAGCTCGGGTGCACCGGAGGCGGGGGCCGGGGCCGGGGAGCTGACGGCCGGACCGGGGGCCCCGGTCTCGCTCGGCGGCGTGCTGACGGACGGGGTGGGCCGGGTCGGCGGGGTGCTGGGGACCGGCGTCGGCGGCACGCTCGGCCGGGCGGTCGGCGCGGCACTGGGGGTGGCGCTCGGCGGCACGCTCGGCATGGCGCTCGGCGCAGCCGAGGGCTTGGCGGACGGCCCGTCCGCAGCGAAGGCCGGTCCGGCCGTGGCGGCCAGCGCTCCGACGGCGGCGAGGACCACGCCGGCCCGCTTCAGGTTCATCAAGGTGCTCTCCCAGTTCGGGTCGAGGGCGCCGGACTGCGCCCCTTCACCCCCGCACGACGCGCGACTTCCCGGGAGGTTGCCGCGTTCCCGAAAATATTCTTTCGGCCGGTGTCAGCGGGGGGCGGCGCCGTAGCGGGCGGCGAGGAGGGCGGTCGCCTCGCGCATGGCCGCCCTGAGCGCGGGCGGGGCCAGGACCTCGGCCTCCGGGCCGAGGCGCAGCAGGTCGGACACCGCGACCGGGTCCGATTCGACGGGCAGGTCCACCTCGGCCCAGCCGTCCGGGTCCGCCGGGCGGGCCCCGGCCAGCGCGCGCACCCCCGCCGCCCCGAACTGCATCGGCAGCAGCTTCCGGGCCTGCGGCGACAGCCGTACCCGTGCGGTCTGCCGGTAGCGGGCGGCCTCCAGCCGGCCGGCGGAGTCCTGCCAGTACCCGGCCAGGTCGAAGCCCTCGGGGCGGTCGAAGGACTCCTGGCCCACCGTCACGGACAGGAAGCGGGACACCCGGTAGCTGCGCACCGACCCGTCCGAACGCGCGACCAGGTACCAGATGCCCCCTTTCAGGACGAGGCCGAGTGGCTGCAGCTCCCGGTGCACCTCGCCCCGCCACCGCCGGTAGTCCGCGTGCAGCACGCGCTGGTCCCAGACGGCCTGGGCGATCCGGGCCAGCTCCGGAACCGGGTCGGCGTCCCGGAACCAGGCCGGGGCGTCCAGGTGGAACCGCTCTTGGATGTGCCGGACCCGGCCGGCCAAGCCGGCCGGCAGGGCCGCCTCCAGCTTGAGGCGTGCGGTGGCGAGGTCGGCGCCGAGGCCGAGTTCGTGTGCGGGGCCGGGTGCTCCGGCGAAGGAGAGCGAATCGGCCTCGGCGCCGGTCAGTCCGGTCAGCCGGGTCCGGTAGCCGTCCAGCAGCCGGTAGCCGCCGGCCGGTCCGCGGTCGGCCACGACGGGGACGCCCGCGGCGCCGAGGGCTTCGACGTCCCGGTAGACGGTGCGGACCGACACCTCCAGTTCCGCGGCGAGTTCGGGCGCGGTCATCCGGCCGCGGTTCTGGAGCAGCAGGAGGAGGGAGATCAACCGGTCGGCACGCATGGGCCATTGTCGTCGGCCTGCCGACGTACCTGACAAGAGGTGTCAGGTATGCCGCCCAGCATGGTCCGCGGAGACCCCCTCCCCCGCTCGTCGAGAGGACACCCCCCATGAACACGAACACGACCGCGGCCACCCACACCGACGGCCGGTTCGGCTTCGCCGACTGGGCGGAGGAGCCCGTCGGGGAATCGAACGGCGTGCTGCCGCGCCTCGCCCGGGCCACCGTCACGAACACCTTCTCCGGCGGCATCGAGGCGGCCGGCACCCGCTGCAGCTACACCATTGCGTACGTCGGGGAGTCCGTCGGGACCTACGCCGGGATGGAGGTCCTGACCGGCAGCGTCGACGGCCGCAAGGGCTCCTTCGTCCTGGAGGAGCGCGGCGGCTTCGACGCCGAGGGGACCCGCTGCACCTTCGAGGTGGTGCCGGGCTCGGGCACCGGCGAGCTGACCGGCCTGCGCGGCAGCGGCGGCTTCACGTACCGGCACGGCGAGGTCTCGGTCGCGTACACCTTCGACTACGAACTCCCCGGGGAGGTCAGCTCTCGGGGGCAATGACCACGGCGGTGCCGTAGGCGCACACCTCGGTGCCCACGTCGGCGGCGTCGGTCACATCGAACCGCATCATCAGCACGGCGTTCGCGCCACGGGCCCGGGCCTGCTCGATCAGCCGTTCCATCGCCTGGTTGCGGGTCTCCACCAGGGTCTTGGTGAGTCCCTTGAGCTCGCCGCCGATCATCGACTTCAGGCCTGCGCCGATCTGGCTGCCCAGGTGGCGGGAGCGGACGGTCAGACCGAACACTTCGCCGATGACCTGCTGGACCCGGTAGCCGGGCACGTCATTGGTCGTGACGACCAGCACCCCGGCCTGGGTGCCGGGGCCGCCGCCGTAGTCCTCGATTCCCATGCCACCCACCTTGCGGCCACCGCCCGCCGCCCGCATCCGGGACCGGCCCCGCTGCACCGTCCACCCGCCGGTGCGATCCTGAGAATCACCGGGAGGTGAGCTCCGATGGATCCGGTGGCGGCGTTGCGGCGGATCGCGTTCCTGTTGGAGCGCGCCCAGGCGCCCACGTACCGGGTACAGGCCTTCCGTACGGCCGCCGCCCGGGTCGCGGAGATGGCCGAGGGAGAGGCCGCCGAGCGGGCCGCGGCCGGGACGCTGGAGGCGGTCAAGGGCATCGGGCCGAAGACGGCCGGGGTGATCGCGGAGGCGCTGGCCGGGCGGATCCCCGAGTACCTCCAGCGGCTGGAGGAGGAGGCCGACCGGCCGTTGACCACCGACGGCCGGGGCGAGACGCTGCGGGCGGCGCTGCGCGGGGACTGCCATCTGCATTCGGACTGGTCGGACGGTGGCAGCACCATCGAGGACATGGCCGCGGCGGCGGCCGGGCTCGGGCACGCCTGGGCGGCCCTGACCGACCACTCACCGCGGCTGACGGTGGCCCGGGGGCTGTCCCCGGAACGGCTGCGGGAGCAGTTGGACGTGGTGGCGGCACTCAACGGGACCTGGGCGCCGTTCCGGCTGCTGACGGGCATCGAGTGCGACATCCTCGACGACGGTTCGCTGGACCAGGAGCCGGACCTGCTGGACCGGCTGGACGTGGTCGTGGTGTCGGTGCATTCGAAACTGCGGATGGACCGGCGGGCGATGACCCGGCGCATGGTGGCGGCGGTCCGTGATCCGCATGCGGACATCCTGGGGCACTGCACCGGCCGGCTGATCACGGGCCGGGGCCGGCCGGAATCGGAGTTCGACGCCGAGGAGGTGTTCGCGGCCTGCGCGGAGGCAGGCACCGCGGTGGAGATCAACAGCCGCCCGGAGCGGCTGGACCCGCCGCGGCGGCTGCTGCGGCAGGCGGTGTCGGCGGGCGTGCTGTTCGCCGTCGACACCGATGCGCATGCGCCGGGGCAGCTCGGCTGGCAGGTGTACGGGTGCGCCCGCGCCGAGGAGTGCGGGGTACCGGCGGAGCGGGTGGTCAACACCTGGCCGCTGGAGGAGTTCCTGCGCTGGTCGCGGGGCGGTGGCGGTCAGGGGTCGGTGCGGACGTCCGTGTAGATGCCGAGGTAGCGGTAGCCGCCGGAGGCCACGCGGTAGAGGTGGGCGGTGCGTTTCCAGGTCAGGGCGTGGGTGTTCACATCGAACTCGAGGGGTTTGGCCAGGCCCTGGTAAGGCGTGCGGAAAATCCGGCGGGCCAGGCCGGCGCGGTCGCGGCCCTCGCCCTCCAGGCCGGTCAGGGCCGCGGCCTGGAAGCCGACGGCGTCGTAGGCCTCGGTGGCCCAGCGGGCGGGCGGTTCTCCGTACGCGGCCCGGTACGCCGAGACGAACGCGGCGGCTGCCGGGACCGCGAGCGGGTCGGTGAAGAAGGAGCCGATCACCCAGCCCTCGGCGGCAGGTCCGGCCGCAGTGAGGAAGGCGGGCTCCATGATGTGCTGCACGCCGACGCGGGGGCCGGTGAACCCGGCGTCGGCCAGGGTGCGGGCCAGCTCGGCGGCGCGCTGCGGGGAGGTGCCGGCGAAGACGACGGCCTCGGCGCGCTGCGCGGTCAGCTCCCGCACGGCGGGCCCGAAGGCCGCGCCGCGCGGCACCCGATGGCCCGTCACCTCGGCACCTTCGGGCGGGGTTTGGCTCAGGCTCCGGACCAGCTGCCAGGCGGTGTCGCCGTCCTCTTGCTGCTCCACCACGGCGATGCGGCGGGAGGGCCGGACCGTGCTGAGGTAGTGGATGACGGTCAGGGAGAGCTGGCTGTCGTCGGGGCGGGTGGTGCACAGGGTGCGCGTGTCCGCCATGGGGCGCTCGGGGGTGTCCACCGAGACCGTCAGGAGGGGGAGGTCCGCGGCGTGGCAGGCGGCGGCGAGGCCGACCACGGCCGCCGGCCAGGTGGGTCCGACGAGGCCGATCACGGCGGGGTCGGCGGCCAGCTCCTTGACCGCCTGCTCGGCGCGGGTGGCGTCCCCCCGGTCGTCCACGACCCGTAGCGCGAGCCGGAAGGGGGCGTCGGGGCGGGCGTTGTGCTGGGCCACGGCCAGCTGCATGCCGCGCTCGTGGGCCTGGCCGGTGGCTTTGCCGGGGCCGGTGAGATCGGCCTGCAGGGCCAGGGTCAGGGTGGGTCGGTCGGGGGGCGGCGGAGTTGCCGTGCCAGAGCCGCGTCCGCGGGTGCCGAGCCAGACGGCCGGTGCGGCTGCACCTACGGCCAGCAGGGCGCCGCCGGCGACGAGGAACCGGCGGCGGGTGAGGGACCGGGGTGTGGCGGCTTCGGCGGCCGGCGGGTCGATCCGGGTGGGCTCCGGGGCGGGCAGGTCCAGGGCGCGGGTGGACCGCTCGGCAATAAGCCGCCGCAACCCCCCGGGCAACCAGTCGCCCCCGACCTCCCCGGTCCCGGGTTCGCCGATTCCCGACCGGGCAGCCGCCGCGCCCTCGGCAGCGGTCCCGGGGTCCGGCGCGTCCTCCGGGGCGGCAGCCCCGCTGCGGTCCGCCTGCCCGCCCCGGTACCGGGTGACCGTCTCCGCATCCGCGCCCTGCCCGGCCCCGGCCGGCTCGGTGGAACCGGACCCGCCGTCCGGGCGCGTGCCCGTACCGGCGTCACGGGTCACCGCATCCGCGTCCGCGCGCTCCGGGGACCCGACTGGTCCCGCGGCGGCCCGGCCGTCCCCGACGCGCTCCCGCCCGGCGGCAGCCGCCGACACCCCGGCGGAGCCGGAAAGGCGCACGCCCGCATCCGTGGCCGGGGTCAAAAGGGTGGTCAGGGCAAACGGAGTCGGGCGGGAGGCCGGGGTCTTGGACAGGCAGGCTGTGACGGCCGGGCGTAGGGGCTCCGGGAGGTCGTTCAGGTCGGGGTCGTCGTGCACCGTACGGAAGACCACCGCCGCCGGATGGCCGCCGCCGAACGGGCCGCGGCCGGTCGCCGCGTACACCAGGACGCAGCCCAGGGAGAACACGTCACTCGCCGGCGAGGGTTCGGGCCCGCCCGTGCGGGCCTGTTCCGGGGCCAGGTACCCCGGGGTCCCGATCACCGCGTCCACGGCCGTCAGGGTCGGCGCCCCCGCCTCCCGCGCGATCCCGAAGTCGATCAGCCGCGGCCCGTCCAGGGCGAGCAGGATGTTGCCCGGCTTGACGTCCCGGTGGACCAGTCCGGCGGCGTGCACCTCGGCGAGTGCCTCGGCGAGCCGGGCGCCGAGCGTGCGGACGGTTCCGGCGGGCAGCGGACCGTACGCGCCGACCGCCTCGGACAGCGAGGGCCCGGGGACGAACGGGGTCGCCAGCCAGGGTTCGCGGGCGTCCGGGTCGGCGGCGACCACCGGCACCACCCAGCGTCCGGACAGCCGTCCGGCGGCCTCCGCCTCGCGGCGGAACCGGGCCCGGAAGGCCGGGTCGGCGGCATGGTCGGCCCGGATGACCTTGACCGCAAGCAGGGTGCCCGCCGGGGAGCGGCCGAGGTAGACGGTGCCCATGCCGCCGGAGCCGAGCCGGCCCAGCAGCCGGTGTCCGCCGACCGTGGACGGATCGGCGGGGGTGAGGGCGCGCACCGGCCGCTATCCGGCGGCCGGGGCGGTGGCCGGTTCGGTGGCCCGGCCGGTGTAGCGCAGGCGTCCGCCCTCCACCCGGTGCCCGAAGAACAGGTTGCCCTTGACCTGTTGCATCGTGTCGAAGGCGAAGTCCCGGGTCAGGCCGCGGTACGTGCCCTGGGTGAGGGCGGTCAGCAGTTCGGCGCGGGCCGGCCGGCCGCCGCCCTGCGCGCCGGTCACCAGCCGGTCGATGACGAGCCGGGTCGCGTCGTAGGCCTCGGCCGTCCACACCTCGGGCGCCGAGCCGTACGCCGCCTGGTGCGCCCGGGCCACCTCGGCCACCTCGGGGGCGTCCGGGCCGGTGTACGGCGCGAAGACCTGCCAGCCTTCGGCGGCGGAGCCGGCCGCTTCGAGGAACTCCCGGCCGATGATGGTGTAGTCGGCGGCCCGCGGGCCCTTGAAGCCCGCGGCGGCCAGCAGGGCGGCGGCCTTGGCCCCGCCGGCCGGCGAGCCGGTGTAGAAGAAGCCGTCGATGCGCTGCGCGAGCATGTCGTTGATCACCGGGGCCAGGTCGCGGGTGCCGCGCGGGACGACCCGCCCGTAGGCAGTGGCTTGGGGCGCGAAGATGCTGAGGGTGCGGCCCATGAGCTGGGCCGTCTGCCAGCTGTCCGTGTCCCCGTCGCGGTCGCAGAGGATGCCGATCTTGCGGACTCCCTGTTTCCCGGCCAGTTGGAGATTGACAGCGGCGGACTGGGCCGCGGCGATCGGGCAGCTCTGGATGAGGCTGCGCCGGTCGGTGACGCTGTAGCTGGTCGCCAGGGCCGACACGCTGATCAGGGGGACGCCGGCCTCGCCGTACAGCTCCAGGCAGGGGATCACCGATTCGTTGCCGGTGGGTCCGATCACCGCGAACAGGTCGCGGTTGCCGATGAGCCCAGTGGCGGCGGCAGCGGAGCGGTCGGCCCGGCCGGCGTCGTCGGCGGTGGCGACGGCGAGCGTGAAGGGCTTGTCCTGCCGGGAGTTGAACTCGGCGACGGCCAGCTGCACCCCGCGTTCCTGGGCGCGCCCCATGTGCTGCCGCGGTCCGGAGAGGTCCGCCTGTACGCCGATCACCCAGGCGCGCGGGGCCGGTCCGGCGGCCCGGTCGGGCTTGTCGTCCTCGCGCAGGGTCAGCCAGCCGGCGAGGCCGCCGCCCGCGGCGAACGCGGCCCCGCCGAGGACCAGGCCGAACAGGCGGCGCCGGGAGGGGCCGGCCGGAGCGGGTTCCGCCGCGGGGGTGGCCTCCGGGTCGGCGACGGTCTCGTCGATGCCGGGCAGCGCGAGCAGAGCGGCGGCCTTGTCGGCGATGGTGGCGACGACCGGGTCGGGCAGCCAGTCGGTGCCCTCGCCGGGGGTGTCCTCGGTGAGGGCCTCCTCGAGTTCGCGGGTGCCGGGGCGGATGTCGGGGTGTTTGGCGAGGCAGGTGCGCAGCAGCGCGGTGAGTTCCGGGTCGGCGAGGAGTTCCGGACCGAACTCGGGCTCGTCGTGGACGGTGCGGTAGAGCACGGCGTCCACGGCGCCGGTGCCGAAGGGCAGCCGGCCGGTGGCCGCGTACACAAGGAGACAGCCGAGCGAGAACACGTCTCCGGCCGGTGCGGCGGGGCTGCCGCCGGCCTGCTCGGGCGGGAGGAAGCCGGGGGTGCCGATGACGGCGTCGGTGGAGGTCAGGACGGTGTGCTCGCCGCCGCGGGCGATCCCGAAGTCGATGAGCCTGGGCCGGTCCATCCCGAGGAGGACATTGCCGGGTTTGACGTCCCGGTGGACGAGGCCCTGTTCGTGCATCACCGCGAGGGCCCGGGCCAGGGCCTTGCCGAGGATCCGTACGGCGGGCAGCGGCAGCGGCCCGTGGGCGGCGACGGCCTCGGCGAGGGAGGGGCCGGGAACGAAGGCGGTGGCCAGCCAGGGCTCCGCGGCGTCCGGGTCGGCGCCGGTGACACGGACCGCCCAGGGGCTGTCCACCTGGGCGGCGATCTCGGCTTCGCGGCGGAAGCGGGCCCGGAAGTCGGTCTCGTCGGCGTACTCGGCGCGGATCACCTTGACGGCGGCGAGGGCCCCGTCGTCGGTGCGGCCGAGGTAGACGACGCCCATGCCGCCCGCGCCGAGCCGGCCGAGGAGGCGGTAGCCGGCGATCCGGGACGGGTCCGAGGTCTGCAGGCGTTCCATCAGCCGGCCGCCTTTCCGAGCTGCTGCTTGGCCTGCACCATCAGAGCGCTGGTGCCCTGGACGACATACTGCTGGAGCTCCTGGGGGGTGTAGCCGGGGGCGCCCTTGATGGCGACGGCGATCGTGACGGGCCCGAACTGGCCCTGGGACCAGGTGTAGTGCTGCGGTGCCTCGCCCTTCCCCGGCCCGGCCCCGGTCGTGCTCACGTACTCGCCGGACTCGGAGAAGGCGTCCTCGGTCCAGCTGTTCATCTGCTCGCCGAGGTAGAGGACGCCGCCCCACAGCTTCCGGAGTTCCTCGCCCTCCCGGAGGCGCTGGGTGGGGCAGCGCAGGACCTCCTCCATGGCGCGGGCGGTCTCCCAGCCGGATTCCTCGCGGTTGTGGTGGATGGTGACGGTGGTGTTGATGCGGACCCGGCCGCGGTTGCCCTTGGCGGGGATGTGGAAGTACTGGGTGCGGGTGGCGAGGACGTCGGCGGGCAGGCCGGCGGTCTGCCAGACGCAGTCCCGGTCGAGGACCGGCCAGCGGTCCGGGTCGCTCTCGAAGGGGGTGCTGCGGACGACGTCCGGGCCGAGGGCCCCCTGGCCGAGGGCGATCCGGCCGAGCAGCGCGCGGGCCTCGGCGGCGTTCTTCGGCTGCTTCGCCTCGTCGACCGCGGGCACCAGCGGGAAGCCGGACGGGCCGGCACTCGGCTGGGCAGGGCTCGGCTGCGCGGCACCGCCGGGGCTGCTCGGACTGCTTGGGCTGCTCGGGCTGCCGGTGCCGGGCGGGCTGCCGGATGTGCCGGACGCGGTCGGTTCGCCCCCGTCCGAGCATGCGGTGAGCAGCAGCAAGGCCGCCAGTGCGGCGCCGCAGCCGCGCAAGGCTGCGCCGCGCGTGCGTGATCCGTATGTTCCCAGTCCCCCCACGGGCTGATCGTACCCACCAACTCGGCTGTGTCGTAGGGAACTTGCCCTCACCGATCCGGTGGGCCGCCGTCCTCCGTGCCGTCCGCGCGGTTACGGGCCCAGAGGGGAATGACGAACCACCACAGGGCGAACCAGCCGGCCATCAGCAGCATGAGCCACAGGGCCAGCACGTTGTGCAGCACCACCCGCAGGATGAGCAGGAAGGCGGAGGCCATCGTGCAATAGAGCAGGACCAGTCCGACGACGGTCAGCCGGGAGGCCCAGGCCACCGTCTCGGGCTTGCGGGTGCGGCCGGCCACGAGCCGGTGGAAGGAGACCGGCCCGACCAGCGCGCCGACGGTGCCGGCACCGAGGACGACCGTGATCACGTAGATGGCCCGGTCCACATTTCCGAGCTCGGCGAATCGGGGCTGGAACACCACGGCCAGCAGGAAGCCGAAGAGGATCTGGACGCCGGTCTGGGCGACGCGCAGCTCCTGCAGGAGCTCGCTCCAGCGGCGGTCGGCCTGCTCCAGCGGGGTTTCGTCCCGCCCGGGGTCTTCTTTCTTCGGTTCGCCCATGCCGGTTCTTCTGCCCCGGATCCCGTCGCACATCTCGCTCGTTACGCCGCCCGAGCCCCTCGGCGCCCGTGGACCAGCCGCGGCTGGTGGACGATCCGGAAGCTGTGGCTCTCCCTCGACAGTTCCCGGCCGTCACCGTCCGTGAAGACCCCGGTCACGTCGTACACCCCGACGGCCGCCCGCCCCACCGGCAGCCGCTCGGCCGGCAGGTGCACCTCGTACGGGCCGCCGGCCCGGAAGCTGCCCACCGGGATCTGGTTCGAGGACACCAGGTAGCCCTCGCGCCACCGGGTGAGGGTGAAGCTCAGGCCGTCCACCTCGCGGAGCAGACGGAAGGAGAGCGCCACCGTCACGACAGCGCCCTCCGGAAGCTCGAAAGGCCCGGCATCCCTGCCGTCGAGGGGGACGGTGACACGTCCGAGCTCGTCCGACATCAGGGCCACGTCCACCAGCTCGAAGACCTCGTTGTTCGGCACGGCCGGCTCACCTCCGGAATTCCTGGACCAGGGCGGAGCAGAACGCCGGCAGGTCGTCCGGTTTGCGGCTGGTGACCAGGGTGCCGGGCGCGGCATGGCAGACCTGGACCTTCTCGTCCACCCAGGTGCCGCCCGCATTGCGGATGTCGGTCGCCAGGCTGGGCCAGGAGGTCAGGGTTCGGCCCCGCACCACGTCGGCCTCGACCAGGGTCCACGGCGCGTGGCAGATGGCCGCCACCGGCAGGGCCAGACCGAAGAAGTGCCGGACGAACGCCACCGCCTTCTCGTCCATGCGGAGCGCGTCGGGATTGACGACTCCGCCCGGCAGCACCAAGGCGCCGAAGTCCTCGGCGGTGCTGCTTTCGACCACGTCGTCGACGGGGAAGGTGTCGCCCTTCTCCAGGTGGCGGAAGGCCCGGACCTCCCCCGGCCTGGTGGAGACCAGCCGGGGCTCCCAGCCTTCGGCGCGCACCGCCTGCCAGGGTTTCTCCAGCTCCACCTGCTCGACGCCCATGGGCGCCATCAGGAACGCCACCCGCATGAGGCTCACGTCCTCTCGCCGTTTCCCCCTGCTGCGCGGCTACCCGCTCGGGGCCGCGGCATGCCGAAGGAACGGTCCGGGACCGGAGCCACTACTTCAAGAGCGCTTCCATGTGGTGCGCGGCATCGTCGGATGCCTCGGCGGGTGTCCGGCCCTTCTCCCGGGCGACCATGTACGCGGCATACCAGTCCCACCAGTCGTGCGCGGGGGCGGATGCCTCGAACGGGCCATGGTGCTCCGCCGTCTCGTGCAGAAGTTCTGCCAGCGCGGCTACGTCCACGGCAAAGGCCTCCTGACTCGTCACCGTCCGGGCAGTCGCTCCTGCACCTCTTGGAGCAGCCACCCGTTTCCGTCCGGGTCGCTGAACGAGGCGTAGGAGGCGTAGCTGCGGCCGTCCGGGTCGCGGCCCTCGACCTGTACGGCGGCGCCGGTGTCGTAGACCCTGTGGAAGATCTCGCTCACCTCGGCACCGCGGCTGATGAGGTCAGCGCGGGCCTTGTCGAGGTCGAAGACCACGAGGTAGCCCTCTGCGGATCCAGGGGCCGCGGAGCTGACCCCGCGACCGAAGATGATCGAGCATTCCGACCCGGGCGGCGTCAGCTGAACGATCCGGAATTCCGGACCGGCCTCGAAGTCCGCATCGAGCCGCCATCCCAGGCTCTGGTAGAAGCGCAGGGCACGGTCGACGTCGGCGACAGGGATGATGTGGACCTCGATCTTCATATCCACGGTCGGCTCCCCTCTACGTCTCCACGTTAGACCGAGGACGGCTAAGCCGCCGGTCGGCGGGTAGCCGCCCGGTTATGGACACCACACAGACCCGACGCCCGCTGGCCGTGGTGACCGGCGGCTCCAGCGGCATCGGTTTCGAACTGGCCCGCGAGTTCGCCGAGCACGGCTATGACCTGGTGATCGCCGCGGAGGACCCCGGACTGCACGATGCGGCGGCGCGGCTGCGGACGCACGGGGGCGCCGTGCGCGCCGTACGGTGCGATCTGGCGGCCTTCGACGGTGTCGAGACCCTGTACGGGGACCTGCACGCGCGGGGCCGCCCCATCGCCGTCGCGGTGCTGAACGCGGGGGTCGGGCAGGGTGGCGGGTTCCTGGAGACGGAGTTCGCCGACCAGGCCCGGGTGATCGACCTGAACATCGTCTCCACCGTGCACCTGGCCCGGCGGCTGCTGCCGGAGATGGCGGAGCGGGGGCAGGGCCGGATGCTGATCACCTCGTCCGCGGCGGCCGGCCGGCCCGGTCCCTTCCATGCGGTCCAGAGTGCCTCCGAGGCCTTCCTGCGCTCCTTCTCGCTGGCCCTGAACAGCGAGCTGAAGGACAAGGGGGTGACGGTCACCGCGCTGCTGCCCGGAGCCACCGACACCCGGTTCTTCGTGCGGGCCGGCCTGCTCGGCACCCGCCTGGGCCGGTCCCGGAAGGTCTCTCCGGCCGTGGTGGCCCGCCAGGGCTACGCGGCGGTGATGGCGGAGCGTCCGCGCCGGGTGGCGGGCGGTGCGCGGACCCGGCTCGGGGAGCTGCTGGGCCGGCTGCTGCCGGAGCGGGCCCGTACCGCGCTGCACCACCGGTGGGCCGAGCCCGGCGGGGGCGTGCACCGCCTGTGACGGCCCGGCTCAGCAGGGGCCGTCGGCCAGGGCCCCGGCCAGGTCCCGGAGGATGTCCGGGGTGTGATTGGTGACGATGCGCCCGCTCCAGGTGTCGCAGAGCGCAGGGACGGTCAGCGTTCCGGCGTAGTGGTGGCCGGTGGCCTCGTACGCCCGGCGCAGTGCGGCGTGTCCGGCGGGCGAGGCCTGCGGTGATCCGAGGAGGACCACCGGTACGGAGTCGCCGAGGCCGAGCCGGGCGTGCAGCTGCGCCACCGCGCGGGAGGCGGGACAGTCCACCGAGAGGTAGAGGCGGTAGCGGCGCGGGGCCGGGGAGAATCCGGCTCCGATCCGCCCGCGCAGGAGGGTCGGCGAGGCGGCGGCGGGCAGCGCGGTGGTGACGGTCGTGGGCATGGCAGACATGGCTCTCCTCGATACGGGCGGCAGGCAGACTTTGTCGGGGCTCTCGCGTCAGCGGGAGGGGCCGAAAGCGCTGCACACGCGCAGGAGATCGATGTGGAGGCGTCGGGTCAGCCACCAGCGACGGGGGATCCGCGTCGCCTCGTGCACCGCCCGGGTCATGTCCACGACGCCCAGTCTCGTGACGCCGCTGAGCTCCGTCAAGAACGCCGACAGCCGCGATACCTCTACGCCCGGCGGACCCGGGCAAGGACGAGGACCGTGTCGTCGGTCGCCGTGTCGGGCAGCCGGCGCTCGAGGATGCGGTCCGCCGTCTCCTCCAACGTGCCCGAGCAGTCGCGCAGTTCCTCGCGCAGGGCGTCCAGGCCCGCGTCGATGTCCTGCCCCCGTGCTTCGACCAGGCCGTCGGTGTAGAGGGCCAGAACGGCGCCCTCGGGAAGGTCGGCCCCGGCCGACCGGAAGGGCACCCCGCCCACCCCGAGCGGGACGCCGAGCACCTCGCCGATGGTCTCGACGGTGCCGTCCGGGAGGCGCACCAGGGGCGGGGGGTGGCCGGCGTTCGCGATGCGGGCGTGCCCGGTGTGCGGGTCGTAGCGCAGACACAGGCAGGTGGCCAGTTCGATGCCGGACTCGCGGGCGAACACGTCGAGTTCGGCGAGCAGGTCCTCGGGTTCCGGATTCCTGCGGGCCAGTGCCTTGGCGGTGATGCGGAGCCGGCCCATGGACGCGGCGGCCGGCACCCCGTGTCCCATGACGTCGCCGACCACCAGGGCCACCCGGTCTCCGGGCAGGCTGATCACGTCGTACCAGTCCCCGCCGACCTCGGTGAGCCGGCTGCCGGGGCGGTAGCGGTGGGCGAGGGTGACGTACGGGCTGACGGCCAAGGCGTTGGGGAGCAGGGCGCGTTGCAGGGTGAGGGCGATGTCCTGGACCCGGCTGTAGAGGCGGGCGTTGTCCAGGCAGAGCGCGGCGCGGGAGGCGAGTTCGCCGGCCAGCCTGAGGTCCTGTTCGGTGAACGGCGTCCGGGCGGCGGACCGGCCGAACAGGGTGATTCCCTGGACCGTGCCCCGGGCGATGAGCGGGGCGATGACGAGGGAGGTCAGTCCGCTGTCGAGGAGCAGCCGGGCGCGGTCCCGGTGGGCGACGGTGCGGGTGGTGAACTCCTCGTTCACCGGGACGAGGAGGGGGCGGCCGGCGCTGAGCGTGTGGTGGATGCCGGAGCCCGGCGGATAGGTCACCCACTCCAGTCCGTGGACGAGTTCGACGGCGGGCGGCGGCAGGACCGTGCCGGAGGCGATCCGGTGGGTGAGCAGCGGCAGCTCCGGGTCGAACGGTTCCGTTTCGTGGATCCACTCGACCAGTTCGACGACGGCGCCGTCGCAGAAGTCCGGTACCGCGGCGTCGACGAGCTCGCGGGCGGTGACGTTCAGGTCCAGGGTGGTGCCGATGCGGGCCGCGGCCCGGTCCAGCAGTGCCAGCCGCTGCCGGGCCGCCGTGGCGTCCAGCAGGGCCTGTTCCCGGTCGGTCACGTCCACCAGCAGCCCGCCCACTCCGCGCCGGGTGTCGCCCGCTCCGCTCAGCGGGAAGAGACTGACCGAGCGCACCTGGTCGCGGTCGGGCCGGCCGGGGGTGCGCAGTCCCACCAGGGCGCTGACCACGGACCGGCCCTCCTCGGCGACGGACCGGAGCATGCGCTGGTAGGCGCCGTCGTCGGAGGTGATCATGATGTCGGTCATCCGGCGGCCGAGGTGGTCCTGGAGGGGCAGTCCGTCCATGTCGGCCAGCACCTGGTTGAGGTGGACGTACCGCAGGTCCTCGTCGAGCATCACCAGGCCGATCGGGCAGGTCTCGAAGAGTGCGTCGAGGAAGGCGAGGTTGGTCTTCACCCGGTCGAGTTCCTTGCTCTGGCTGGCCAGGCCCATGACCACGGAGTCTCCGCCGGATCCGGTCACCGGGAAGACCCGGAACCCGCAGTCGAAGACCGTGCCGTCCCGGTGCCGGACGGGCAGCCGGACCCGCCAGTAGCCGAGGGTCCGGCCGCGCTCCGCCAGGTGTGCGGCGGTGTCCGGCTCGCCGGCGGGTGGATCCGGGAAGAGGTGCGCTGCGGGCCGGGCGAGCACCTCCTCGGCCTCGTGGCCGAAGAGGCTGCGGGCGCCGGGCCCCCAGTAACAGACCCGGTCGTGCCCGTCGATGCCGAAGACGGCGACGGCCACGCGCTCGAGCAGGGATCCCGGTTCGGACCGAATCGGACCAGGATCCTCCGCGCCCCCCGGCCGAGCGGCTGGCACCACCCATTCATCATGCATCCCGGTTACTCGCGGGGAAACACGACATGTGGCCGCCGTTTCGGACAAGGCGGCTTTCCAGCCAGTTCTTTGACGTGCGCCTGACAATTCAAGACCCCTGTGGGACTCTCCGGGCACACGCACCTCGCACGACGGAAACCCCCACACTGACGTGGCACGGAGGAGCGACATGAGGCAGTTTTCGTACGCCACCGGGCTCGCCGCACTGGTCATCGCGGCCACCCTCACCACGACCGGCACCGCCACCGCCGCACCCGGTCCCGCCGCCGACCTCAAGGTCGACGGCGTGATGGCGGTCGCGGGCAACAGTTGCAGCTGGACCAATGCGAGCACCAGCGCCAGCCCCCCGAGCGCCCTCACCGTCGACCGCACCACGGTCAACCAGCCGGGCGGCAACCTGGCCTGCGGCGGCGGGATCGCCGCCACCCTCAACAACAACCCCGGCTTCACCTTCGACGGGGCCACGGCGCGGACCGACCTGATCGACATCACCGGGCGGCAGTCGTTCATCTCCTGTCGCTACAAGGCGACGAACATCCTGTGGGACCTCAACACGACCACCGGCAAGTACGTCAACCGGGCCTTCACCGCCACCAAGACCTCCGGCAGCTTCCTGTGCCCGGGCTCCGTCACCACCCCGGCGGGGGACGCCTCCATGCTGTTCCACTGAACGCGCCTTCACACCGCCCCGGTCCCCGGACCGGGGCGGTGTGCCGTTCCGGGTCCCGGCCCGGCGCTGCCGCTTAATAGGAGGACAGCGTTCCGTCGGATGGAGAGGCCCGCAATGGCCGAGGTACGGCTGCACGTCAACGGCACGGTCCGGACGGTCGAGGTGACACCCCAGGTGAGCCTGCTCGACGCGCTGCGCGAGCGGCTCGGCCTGACCGGCCCGAAGAAAGGGTGTGACCAGGGCGCGTGCGGCGCCTGCACGGTGCTCGTGGACGGGGAGCGGATCTGCGCCTGCCTCGCCCTCGCCGTCCAGTACGAGGACCGTGCGATCACCACCATCGAGGGCGTCGCCGACGGCGAGGACCCGCACCCGCTGCAGACGGCCTTCATCCGGCACGACGGCCTCCAGTGCGGCTACTGCACCCCGGGCCAGATCTGTTCGGCGATCGGCATGCTCGCCGAGCACGCCGCGGGCGCGCCCAGTGCGGTGACCGCGCATCCGGCCGAGGTGCCCGAGCTGACGGACGACGAGATCCGCGAGCGGATGAGCGGCAACCTGTGCCGCTGCGGGGCGTACAACGGCATCGTCGACGCCATCCGGGAGGTGGCCGGGCGGTGAGGCCGTTCGCCTATCTCAGCGCCCCGGACGTGGCCACGGCGGTCGGCGCGATCGCCGAGCACCCCGGCGCCAGGTTCCTCGGCGGCGGGACCAATCTGGTCGACCTGATGCGCCAGAACATCGAGCGGCCGGACACGGTCGTCGACATCAGCCGGCTGCCGCTGGACCGGATCGAGGAGCTGCCGGAGGGCGGCCTCCGGATCGGCGCGCTGGTCCGCAACAGCCGGCTCGCCGCCCATCCCCTCGTCCGCAGCCGCTATCCGGTGCTCTCCCAGGCCCTGCTCGCCGGGGCCTCCGCGCAGTTGCGGAACATGGCGACGGTGGGCGGCAATCTGCTCCAGCGCACCCGCTGCCCCTACTTCTACGACACCGCCGCGCACTGCAACAAGCGGGAACCCGGGGCCGGTTGCGATGCGCTTGACGGTTTCCAGCGCTCCACCGCCGTCCTCGGCACGAGCGAGCACTGCATCGCGGCCCACCCCTCCGACCTGTGCGTGGCCCTGGCCGCGCTGGACGCGGAGGTCGAGGCCGAGAGCGTACGGGGCGTACGGCGCATCCCGCTCACCGGGTTCCACCGGCTGCCGGGCGGCACCCCGCACCTCGAGACGGAGCTCGCCACCGACGAGCTGATCACCGCCGTCGAGCTGCCGGCCCTCCCCTGGGCGGCGAACTCCCGCTACCGCAAGGTGCGCGACCGCGCCTCGTACGCTTTCGCGCTGGTGTCGGTGGCCGCCGCCCTGGACGTCCGGGACGGCACCGTGGCGGGGGTCCGGCTCGCGCTGGGCGGGGTGGGCACCCGACCCTGGCGGGCCCGCGCGGCCGAACGGCTGCTGACCGGGGCGCGGGCCGGCACCGCGGCCTTCACGGAGGCCGCCGAGGCCGAACTCGCCGGAGCGGTGGGGCGGCCCGGCAACGCCTTCAAGACCGAGCTGGCGCGGCGCACCGTGGTCGCCACCCTGCGCCGGCTCTCGGCGGACGGGAGTCCCGCATGAGCCGCAGCGTCGGCCGGGGCGTCGACCGGGTCGACGGCATGGCCAAGACCACCGGGCGGGCGGCGTACTCGGTGGACATCCCGTACGAGGGGATCGCCTACGCGGCGCTCACGTATGCGACCGTCACCCGTGCCCGGATCACCGCCATCGACACCCGGGAGGCCGCGGCCGTCCCCGGGGTCCTCGCGGTGATCACCCATCTGAACGCGCCCGCCATGCACCCGCCGGCCAAGCCGAACCCGCTGCGGATGGAGACCTTCGCGAGCGGCAGCTCCGTCAACTACCTCAACACCGACGTGGTGCACTGGAACGGCCAGCCGGTCGCGGTCGCCGTCGCCGACACCCTCGAAGCCGCCCAGTACGCGGCGGAGTCGGTGGCGGTGGAGTACGCGCTCCTCCCCCACACCGTGGATTTCCCGGCGGAGCAGTCGAACGCGGTGCCGCAGAAGGGCGGCCTGCTCCAGCACCCCGACGGCCGGAAGGGCGATGCGGACGCGGCCCTCGCCGCCGCGCCCGTCTCCGTCGACCTGCGGTTCGGCACCCCCCGGCACCATCACAACGCGCTGGAGCCGCACGCCACCACCGCGCTCTGGGACGGGGACCGGCTCACCGTGCACGACGGGTCCCAGAACTTCGCCTGGACCCGGGCCCATCTGGCGGCGAAGTTCGGGGTCCCGGTGGCGGGGGTCCGGGTCGTCTCCCCGTACGTGGGCGGTGCGTTCGGCGGCAAGACGGTGGTCTGGCCGGGCACCATCCTGGCGGCCCTCGCGGCCCGGGTCACCGGCCGTCCGGTCCGCCTCGCCCTCACCCGCGAGGGCGTGTACCGGGCGACCGGGGGCCGGCAGCCGTCCGTCCAGCGGGTCGCGCTCGGTGCGGAGCGCGACGGCCGGCTGACCGCGCTGATCCACACCAGCACCGCCCCGGTGGGGCGGATCGGCGGCACCTCCGAGCAGATCACCTCGGTCGCCCGCCATCTGTACGGTGCCGAGAACATCCACCACCAGCAGCACGTGCTGGAGCTCGACACCCTGTCCAACATGGTCATGCGGGCACCGGGCGAGTCGATCGGCAGTTACGCCCTGGAGTCGGCGGTGGACGAACTCGCCTGCCGGCTCGGCATGGACCCGGTCGACCTGCGGATGCGCAACGAGCCCGCGCGCAACCCGATCGACGGCACGGCCTTCTCGCACCGGCGGCTGCGCGAGTGCTTCACGGCCGGCGCCGAGTCCTTCGGCTGGTCCGCGCGGACCCCCGAGCCCGGCTCTATGCGCGACGGCCACTGGCTGATCGGCTGGGGCACGGCGGCGGCCTACCACCCGGCCTGGCAGTTCCCGGCCTCGGCGACGGTGCGCCTGAACGCCGACGGCACCGCCCTGGTGCGCTGCGCCTTCCACGAGATGGGGATGGGCGCGGCCACCGCACAGGGCCAGATCGCCGCCGACGCGCTCGGGCTGCCCTTCGAGGCCGTCACCGTCGAGTACGGGGACACGGAGTTGCCCGTCGGGCCCGGCGCGGGCGGGTCGGCCCAGACCGCGAGCGTGGCGGAGGCGGTGCTGGCGGCCTGCGCGAAGCTGCGGAAGGCGGTCGGGCGGCCGGCGCCCGGGGAGTCGTACGCGCAGGTCCTCGCCCGTACCGGCCGGGGTCACGCGGAGGCGGCCGTCGGCTCGGACACCAGGATCGGCAAGGCCGTCGGGCAGGCCCGGTTCCTGGGGAAGCTGCTGAACGACCGGCGGCGCTGGGTGCGGGCGGCGTCCGGGGCGCAGTTCTGCGAGGTGCGGGTGGACCCCGACACGGGCGAGGTGCGGGTGAGCCGGTGGACGGCGGTCTTCGACGTCGGCCGGGTGGTCAACGCCAAGACCGTGGCGAGCCAGTTGCGCGGCGGCATCGTGATGGGGATCGGCCTCGCCCTCTCGGAGGAGACCCTCCTCGACCCGCGCAGCGGACGGATCGTGAACCCGAGCCTGTCCGACTACCACGTGCCGGTGCACGCCGACGTACCGCCGATCGCCGTCCGGTGCCTCGACGATCCCGACCCGACGATGCCGCTCGGGATCGTCGGGGCGGGTGAGGTCGGGATCACCGGGGTCGCGGCGGCGATCGCGAACGCCGTCCACCACGCCACCGGCAGGCGCGTCTGCGAACTGCCCATCACCGTGGACACGCTCCTGTGACCGGGACCGACTCTCGCGAACCGGCCACGGTCTGGCCGGATTTGGCGGGTTTCCGTGCTGTTCCTGCCGCGTCGTTCAGTAACGTCAAGAAGCGTCAGGAGTCATCGAGAAGAGCCTGACCGACCTGTAGACGCACAGAAGCCGGAGTCACGACGTGCCGACCGCCGACAGCAGCCACTACGCCGACGAACTCGGCCGCACCAACCCGGCGGAGGCCGCCCGGCTGCGTGCCCTCGCCGAAGCCCTCGACCCCGACACCTTCCTCCGTCTCGAAGCGGCCGGTCTCGGGCCGGACACGCGGGTCCTGGAGGTCGGGGCCGGCACCGGCACGGTCGCCGCCTGGCTCGCCGAGCGCTGTCCGAGCGGGCATGTCACCGCCACCGACCTCGACGTCTCCCACCTGCCGGCCGGGCTCCCCGAACAC
Organism: Streptomyces sp. NPDC002054; assembly: GCF_040296685.1. NCBI lineage: Bacteria > Bacillati > Actinomycetota > Actinomycetes > Kitasatosporales > Streptomycetaceae > Streptomyces > Streptomyces sp. NPDC002054. The sequence continues at coordinate 27,173 of NZ_JBEOXT010000016.1, read as the reverse complement.
GTCCACACCCTCCGTCACGACATCGTCGAAGACCCCTTCCCCGACGGGTCCTTCGATCTGATCCACGCCCGCTGCGTGCTGATGCACCTGCCGGAGCGGGAGCGCGTGGTGGAGCGGATGCGCGGCTGGCTGGCCCCCGGCGGAACGCTTCTGCTGGAGGAGATCGTCCACTTCCCGGCCGCGCAGATGCCGGCCGGCGACCCGGTGCGCCGCTCCGTCGAGGCCGCCTGCGAGCTGCTCGCCTCCTCCTACGGCATGGAGGTGGAGTGGGGCCTGCGGGCAACCTCCGTGCTCCACCGGAACGGCTTCGAGGACATCACCGCCGACATCACCCTGCCCGCGCTCCGCGCCGACGCCGCGATGACCGAGTGGTGGATCCAGACCCTGACCGCCCTCGGCCCGCGGCTGCGCGAGACCGGCGGCATGTCCGGGGCGGAGATCGACACCGCACTGTCCGTGCTCCGCGATCCGGGGCACCTGTCGTTCCCGCTCGGTGTCGCGGCCATCCGGGCCCACCTGCCGCTCTCGGACCCCGACAGGCCCTGACCGGCCGCCCGGCCCCGCCGGGGAGGTTTGGGCCGCGCCCTGACGAGCAGGCGCGTAACCGACGCCCCCTCGCCCGGAAGGAACCGGCAATGTCCCGTACGTCTGCGTCTTCTTCTGCTACGTCTGCCTCGCACCTGCCCGGCCCGGCCGAACAGGACTGGGCATGGCAGGCGGACGCGGCGTGCCGGGGGCTCGGCTCCCGCAGGTTCTTCCACCCGGCGGGCGAGCGCGGTGAGGCCCGCATCGCCCGCGACCGGGCGGCCAAGCGCATCTGCGCCGGGTGCCCGGTGCGGGCGGAGTGCCTGCGGCACGCACTATCCGTCGGGGAGACGTACGGGGTCTGGGGCGGGCTCACCGAGGAGGAACGCCGGGGCCTGGCCGGCCGGCGCTACCAGTAGTGGTTCCGGCCGCCGACCGCGTGGCCGAGCGCTCCCAGGATCCACAGGATGGCCCCGATCACGATCAGGATGATGCCGATGGTCCACAGGATGGATATTCCGGCTATGTAGCCGACGATCAGCAGGATGAGTCCGAGGATAATCATGACGGCCTTCGATCTGTTCGACCTGGTCGATCCGGTGTGGCGTTCCGGCGGAGGTCCGCCGTGAAGACCTCGCCGGCCCGGCGCAGGCGCATCGCCTCCAGGCTCCGCACCTGGTCCTCCGCCCGGGCCAGCAGACGGTCGAGTTCGGCGGTGTCGAGGCGGTCGTCGCCGACCGCGACGGCGCGCAGTGAACGCCAGCAGGCCGCCTTGCCCTCCACGCCCAGGCGCATCGCCTCGAGCTCCAGGACGTCGCTCAGCGGGGAACGGGAGAGGATCCTTCCGTTGAGCTTGAGCCGCCCGGCCAGTTCCGCCAGCCGGCCGACGGCTTCCCGGAGGTTCCGCACCGGGACGCCGAGGTCGTGCATGATCCGGCGCAGGCTGTCCTGGTCCTCTGCGATGTCGCGGGCCAGTACGGCCAGCTGCGGACCGAAGTCGGTGTCGCGGTGGACGTCGGCGATCCGGCGGATGAGCCGGACCCCGCCGCCGGACCCGGTCAGGTGGTCGTTGAGGTAGACCGTGAGCAGGGCGGGCCGGGCGGTTCGCGTGGCGGATGCGCCATACGTTCCCGATCTGCCGAATCTGCCAGGTCTGCCGGATATGGCGGATGTGGCGTTCATGTCCGGCGCCTACCCGGACCGGCCGACATGAATCCCCCGGCCGGGCCGGGTTCAGGCGGCCAGCGGGGCGGTGGGCATTCCGGCGCCCTCGCGCAGGCCCACCAGGAACTCCTCGACAGCCTGTACCGCCGTGTGGCGGGGCTGCCAGCCCAGTTCGGCTCGGGCCCGGGAGCAGTCCATCAGCGGCAGCCGGAGGACGGCGTCGAACAGGTCGGGAGAGGCGGGGGCGAGGTGGAGCCGCCAGGCGGCGGCGAGGGCCGCCCGTACCGGGGCCGTCGGCAGGGGCAGGCGGCGGGCGTGGAGGAGGCCCGCCAGGACGTTCGCGTCCAGCGGCGGGTCGGCCGCCAGGTTGAAGGCGCCGCGGACGGGCCGGGTGACGGCCGCCATGAAGGCGGTGGCGGCATCGTCGGTGTGCAGCGCCTGGAAGGTCAGACCGGGCAGATCGGGAACGGCCGGGATCAGGCCGGGGCGGACGAGCCGCCCGGGCAGGAGCCGCCCGGCGAAGATCCGCCGCTGTTCGGAGGCCGAGGTCCGCTTGAAGAGGAAGCCGGGCCTCATCCGTACGACGCGCAGGTCGGGGTGGGTCTGCTCGAAGGCGTCGAGGACGCGTTCCAGGTACGCCTTCTCGCGGGTGTAAGCGGCCTCCGGCCAGCCGTGGGTGGGCCAGGACTCGTCCACCGTACGGTCCTTGGGGCCGGGCGAGTACGCGCCGACGGAGGACGCGTACACCAGGGCGGGCACGCCGGCGTGGGCGGCGGCTTCGAAGACGCGCAGGCTGCCGAGGACGTTCGTCCGCCAGGTGGTCTCCGGACGGTGGGTCGGCTGGAACTTCCAGGCGAGGTGGATCACGGCGTCGGCCCCGGTGAAGAGGGGCGCGAGGTCGGGACCGCCCGGTTCGATGTCGGCGGCGACCCAGGCGGTCTTGGCGGGCCGCCAGTCGGGGGCCCGGCGGGCCAGACCGAGGACGGAGGCGACGGCGGGGTCGTCGGCGCAGGCCTGGACCACGCTGGTCCCGACGTTCCCGGTGGCGCCGACGACCACGATGCGCAGGCTGCCGCCGGGGTCCATGGGGGCCGGCCGGGTCATCGTCCGGCCTCCCGGTCGGCGGCGGGGGCGGGGCTCCGCCGGTGGTCAGGCGTGGTGCTGGAACCGTGAGGCATGGTGACTCCTCGGCTGTCGGGTGGCCGGCTGTCGGGCGAGGTCGATGAGGAAGCCGCTGCGGGGCCGCGTGGGGATCCGGCCCAGCGGGATGGACAGGTCCTGTTCGGGCACGGTCGCGGCGGCGGGGTCCAGGTCCGCCAGGGCCCGGGAGAGGGTGCCGAGGAGGGCGACGGTGATGTCCTCGCCGGGGCAGCGGTGGCCGGTGCGGGCGTCACCGCCGCCCTGGGGGATGAGTGTGTCGCGGGCGGGCTCGCGGCCGAGGAAGCGTACGGGGTCAAAGCGGTAGGGCTCCTCCCACAGGTCCGGGTCGTGGTGGTGGCCGTAGACGTCGAGGAGGATCACGGTCCCGGCGGGAATCGGGGCGCCGTCGAACGCGGTGTCGCGGGCGGCCAGTCCGCCGACGAAGGGCACGAACGGGTAGAAGCGGCGCACCTCGTGGGCGAAGGCCCGGGCGTGCCTGGGACCGCCGGTCCGCAGCAGGTCCCGCGCGGCGGGATCGCGGTGCAGGGCGTGCGCGGCGAAGACGGCGAACCAGGTGACGGCGACCGTGGGGCGGATGATGTTCAGCAGTTCCACGGCCGCCGTGCGCGGATCGAGCGGGGTGCCGTCCGGCGTACGGTGCAGGGCGACCGTCTCCAGGGCGGAGCCGGCGAGGCCGGCGTGCCGGGACGGGGCGAACGGGCCGTCCCGGTGCGGCCCTTCGTCGCGGACGTCCAGGACGGCGCGCACCAGGGCGGCTTCCTGGCGGCGCCGGGCGCGGACGGCCCGCCGGTGCCGCGGGCCGGGGGTGAGGAAGCCGTCGACCATGGCGGTGCAGTCCTCGGCGATCTCGCGGGCGGCATCGTCCGGGACGGGGAGGCCCGCCCAGTCGCAGACCGCCTCCGCGAGGATCGTGCTCACCTCGTCGAAGAGGACCACCCGGCGGCCGGCCCACCCCGGTACGGCGGCGTCCCAGTCGGCCGCGACGCGGTCGGTCAGTGCGGTGACGCCCGCCTGGGACATGAGCAGGGAGACGAACAGCTCCTTGCGGGCCCGGTGCGGCGCCCCGTCCAGGGTGTGCACCGCTCCCCTGCCGAAGAGGGTGTCGGGCACCGGCCGCGGCAGGGCGCCGTGGCGCAGGACGTGGTCCTCGTCGTAGAAGAAGGCGACGGCGGCCGGGCCGTGCAGGAGGACCGCCGGACGGCCCAGCAGCCGGGTCCGGACGAGCTCCGCGCCGTGGTGGGCCCGCCGCAGGTCGGGGGCCCAGGCGTAGCCGTGGGCCAGCAGGGACACGGTGCCGTCGGTCAGCGGGAAGGACGGGAGGGAGGACATGCCGCGCGCCTACCCGGGCGGGCGGAGCCCATTCCCGCCGTTCCCGGCCGTGCGGGCCTCGGCGATCGCGCGGGCCGCCGACCTGGCCGCGCCGACGAGGACGACCGCCCAGGCCGCCACGGAGATCCAGAGGAGCACCCCGCCGGGCGTGGACAGCCAGGGGATGTCCGCCGCGTCGCCGACGGAGAGGACCGCGACCGCGGTCATGCCCAGGGGGAAGACGGTCGCCCAGCGCCGTACGTCATAGTGCGGCCGGAGCCACCGGATCTCGGCGACCGCCAGCAGGGCGTACCAGGCCAGGTCCAGGACGAGGACCAGCAGCGTGAGAGCGTGGATCAGCTCGTGGAGCAGGCCGGTGAACTCGGGTGCGGCAACGAGTTTCGAGCCGGCGACCGCGGAGATGGCCATCGCTCCGCCTGCAACCCACTGGTCGCCCGCGCCGGTGCGGACCTGGGCCAGGTCGAACCGGGCGAAGGCGAGTCCGTAGAGCAGCAGGCCCCCGGCGAAGGCGGTCAAGGCCACCCAGGCGAGCGGGCTCGCGGGCAGGGCGTGGGCCAGGGTGCCGGACAGCACCGCGATCCCCTGGGTGGCGACGCACACCAGGAAGACCGCCCCGGGCATCTTCCGCTTGCGGTGCCGCAGTACGCCGGGCAGCAGCACCAGCCACAGCACCGCCGCCAGGACCAGCAGGGCCACGGCGAGCGGCTGCCGGCCGAGGAGGGACAGGCGGGTCCCCAGGACGGTGGTGGCCGCGACGGCGGTGAGCGCCGGCGGGGTGTCGGCCTCGGCGGTCCAGCGGGCGGGCGTGCGCAGCAGCCGTACGGTGAAGTCCGCGGCGAGCCCCAGCCAGGCCGCGAGGGCCAGGACCAGGGCCACCAGGGAGAGGGTCTCGTGGCCGATCAGGTGCAGGCCGACCGAGATGATGCCGGTGGCCATCACCGCGGAGCCGGCCGCGGGCGGCAGCGCGGACCACCAGGCGAACCAGGCGAGCAGGGCGGAGGGCGTGCGGTGGGTGGGGGGATGGGCGCGGGGTTCTTCGTTCACGGCTCCGGTCCGGTGTGCTGGGTGCCGATGCGGGCGATCAGGAGCGCGACGTCGTCGTCCGCGGAGACGGGCACCAGATGGGAGACCAGGGTGTCGCACAGGCGGGTGAGGGAGGGGCCGGGACGGGTGAGCAGGTGGGTGAGTTCACTCAGGCGCTCGTCGATGTCGCTCGCGCGGGTCTCCACCAGCCCGTCGGTGTAGAGGACCAGGAGGCTGCCCGGTTCCAGGAGGACATCGGCGGTGGTGAAGTCGATGCCGCCGATGCCGAGCGGGGCTCCGGTCGGCAGGTCGAGGATGCCCGCCGTGCCGTCCGGGGTCACCACGACCGGCGGCGGGTGCCCGGCGCGGGTGATGCGGCAGTGGCCGGTGGCGGGGTCGCAGACGGCGTACAGGAAGGTGGCCAGCATCGGGTGGGCGAGGTCGGCGAGGGTCTCCTCCAGGTGCTCCAGCAGGTCGCCGGGGGCCAGGTTGAGGCGGGCCAGCGCGCGCACGGTGGCGGACAGCCTGCCCATCACCGCGGCGGCTGCGGTGCCGTGGCCCATCACGTCCCCGATCAGCAGGGCGACGGTGCCGTCGGGCAGGGGCACGACGTCGTACCAGTCGCCGCCGACTTCGTTGACGTCGCTGGCGGGCAGATAGCGGTGGGCGACCTCGATGCCCGGGGGCGGGGTGATGTGCTGGGGGAGCATGCTGCGCTGGAGGATCACGGCGGTGTCGTGCTCGCGGTGGTAGAGGCGGGCGTTGTCGATGCAGACGGCTGCGCGGGCGGCCAGCTCGCCCGCGAGCGCGACGTCGTCCGGGCCGAAGGGGCCGCCCGGGCCGGTCCGGTGGAAGGTGGCCAGGCCCAGCACCACGCCGCGGGCGGACAGCGGCGCCATCATGACGGAGTGCACGCCGAGCCGCAGCAGTTCCTCGGACGTGCCCAGGTGACGGGTGGTCAGGACGGCGTCCCGCGCGTCGAGCCGGTCCAGCACGAAGGGCTGACGGTCCACCAGCGGCTGGGTGAAAGGTGCGGAGGACGGGAAGGGCAGGGTCCGGCCGAGGGGCGCGAGCGCGTGGGCGACCGGGGAGTCGGTGAGCGGCGCTTTGCCCAGCCGGCGCAGGGCCGCCCCGCCGACCAGCCCGACCCCGGGATCGCCGTCGGCGGCGAGGGTCTCGAGGACGTCCACGGTCACGACGTCGGCGAGTGCGGGGACGGCCGCATCGGCGAGTTCCTGGGCGGTGCGCTCCACCTCCAGCGTGGTGCCGATCTTGAGGACGGCCTCGTTGAGCAGGGCGAGCCGGCGGCGGCCGGCCTCGGCTTCCAGGTGGTCGGTCTGCTGCTCGGTGATGTCGATGATGGAGGCGGCGAGGCCGACCGGCTGGTCCGCCGCGTCCTCCAGGCGGACGTAGGAGCAGGACCACACCCGGTCGGTCCGGGGGTCGGCCGGGGTCCGGCCGGTGAGGCGGCTGTCCAGGACCGGCTCCCCGGTGGCCAGGACGCGGCGCATCACGACTTCCATCTCCGTCACGTTCACCTCGGGCAGCACCTGCAGCAGGCGCCGTCCCTCGTGGGCGGCCTCCGATACGCCGGTCATCGCCTCCAGGGCGGGGTTGACCCGCAGGAACCGCAGCTGGGTGTCGAGCACGGCGATCCCGACCGGGGAGCGGGCGAACAGGCCGTCCCACACCACCGAGGAGCCCCTGATGCGGCGGGCACCGTGGGCATCGGCCGCGAGGACCTGCACGGTGGTGCCGGTGTGCCGGCTCGGGACCGGGCAGGCCCAGATCTCCAGCTCCATCGGGTGACCGTCGCGGTGCCAGGCGGTGACCGAGCCCATCACGCCGCGGCCTTGGACGGCCGACTCCCACAGGGACCGGCCCAGGCCCCGGCCCGCACCGGGATGGAGCAGGTCGGCGATGTGCCGGCCCACCACCTCGGGCGGGGCGTAGCCGAGCAGGTCCTGCGCGCCGGCGTCCCAGCGCACGATCGTTCCGTCCGCGCCGGTCGCCAGCAGCGCCATCGGCACCGCGCCCAGCCACCCACCGGCGTCCCTCGCGGCACCGCTGGTCACGTCCTGGGTCGGCTCGCGCTCATCCATCGTCGCCACCGCCGGATCCTTCGGCTCCTTCAGTATGGGCACTCCGGCACGTCATCAGCGCGCCGGACGGGCTCGGGCGCGCCGGACGGGCCGGGGCGCGTCGTCCGGCCGCCCCGCTGTGCGCCCCGGCGTACGCCGACCGCGCGGACGCCACCCCCGCGCGCCGGTGGCGGTACTGCGCCCCGGCCGGGTTCGCGCCATGTTCCCGGCCGCCGCGCGCGCGGCGGCCACGGCACGAAGGGGACCGATGGGGAGCGATGGGGACGACCGGCGTCCGGGTGCGGGGGTACGGGCGGATCCGGGCCCGGTCCGTCCCGGCCGCCGCCCCGGCCGTCGCCCGGCGGGAGCATGCCCAGGCCATCGGGGGCGGAGCGTACGGCTCCGGAGCCGTACCGCACGGCCGCACCCCGGACCGGTCCGGTGAAACGTCCCTCCCGGGGGCTCCCTTGGCCGGAAGCACACGCTCTGCGCCCCCCGTGCCCCGACCGTCGTATTCCCGGGGGCCGATCGTGGGCAGCGGGATGGGGTCGTCACCATCCGGCATCACCCCGCAACACCCCGCAACACCCCGCAACCCCCGAACCACGCCGACCGAGAAGGACAGCCATGACCAGGATTCTGGTGCTCCACAGTGTCAACCTGCTGAGATCAGCTCTCACCGCGCTGCTCCGCGCGGAAGGGCCCTTCGATGTCGCGGCGGCGGCCTGGACCCGAGCCGAACAACAGGCCGAATCCTTACAACCCGATGTCTGCGTGGTGGACGTCGACTGTCCGGGCGCGTCGGCCGTCCTCGACGGGGACGGGCCGGCCCGGACGGGGGTCCTGGGCCGGAACACGGCACTGCTGGTGCTCGCGACGGCGGCCCGGCCCGGCTCGCTGCGCCGGGCGTTCCAGGCGCAGGCGCACGGCTATGTCGACAAGGACGGCTCGCCGGGGCGCCTGGTCCAGGCCATCCACAAGGTCGCGGGGGGCGAGCGGTCCGTGGACGCCTCCCTGGCATCCGCACTGCTGGAGAACGGCAGCACGCCGCTGAGCAAGCGGGAGCGGAGCGTCCTCGCCCGCGCCGCCGACGGGGACTCCGTCGACGAGATCGCGCACGCCCTGCACCTGGCCCGGGGCACGGTGCGCAACTACATGGCCTCCGCCGGCCGGAAGGTCGGCGCCCGCAACCGCGTCGACGCGATACGGATCTCCCGGCAGGCCGGCTGGGTCTGAGCCGCCGGGACCGCCGGGGCGCCCGGGCAGCCCGGGGCGCCCGGCCGTCCGGCCGTCCGCCCGTCCGGGCCCTCATCCCTCGTGGTCCACCCAGAGGCCGGCCAGGTCGCGATAGGCGGGCGAACGCTCCCGCACCTCCTCGTGGGTGCCGCATACAGCGTGCGAGTCCCCGTCGAGCACCAGCACGCGGTCCGCGCGCAGCGCCGAGGAGATGCGGTGGGCCACCACGACCAGGGTGCCGGGGCGGGCGGCCAGGGCGCGCTCCGCCCGCTCCTCGGCACGGGGGTCCAGGTGGCAGGTCGCTTCGTCGAGCAGGAGCAGCGGGGCGGGCGAGACGTAGGCCGCGGCCAGGGCGAGGTGCTGGCGCTCGCCCTGGGAGAGCCGGGCGGGGTCCACCGGCCCGTCCAGGCCACCCAGCCGCTCCACGAGCCCCTCCGCCCCGAGGGCCGCAACGGCCTCGACGAGCCGGTGGTCCGCGGCCGGGGCCGGGCGCAGGTGGTTCAGGTTCTCGCGTACGGTCCCGGTGAACACGTACGCCTCCTGCGGCAGCAGGGTACGGCGCGGGTCGGGCCCGGGCGGCCCCGGTGCGGCAGGTTCCGGGCGGGCGGGCCGGCCAGCCAGCAGGACCGCACCGCGGTCGGGCTGCACCTGCCCGGCCAGCAGGGCGGTGAGGGTGGACTTGCCGATACCGCTGGGCCCCACGACGGCCAGGTGTTCGCCCGGCGCAACGATGAGATCGAGCTCGCGCAGCACCGGCCGGGCGCGCGGCCCGTACGCGAAGGTGACGGAGCGCAGTTCGGCGGCGGGTGCAGTGGGTGCGGGTGCACCGGGTGCGGGTGCGGCGGGTGCGGGTACGCCCGGGGCAGGTACCCCCGGAGCGGGTACCCCCGGAGCGGGAACGCCCGGAGCGGGAACGCCCGGGGCGGGAACGCCCGGGGCGGGTACCCCCGGGACGGGAACCCCCGGGGCGGGTACCCCCCGGGCGGGAACGCCCAGGGCGGGTACCCCCGGGACGGGAACCCCCGGGACAGGAACGCCCGGGACGGGAACCCCCGGGGCGGGTAACCCCAGGGCGGGTACCCCCGGGGCGGGTACGCCCGGGGCGGGTAACCCCAGGGCGGGTACCCCCGGGACGGGAACCCCCGGGACGGGAACCCCCGGGGCGGGTAACCCCAGGGCGGGTACCCCCGGGACGGGAACCCCCGGGGCGGGTACGCCCGGGGCGGGTACGCCCGGGGCGGGTACGCCCGGGGCGGGAACCCCCGGGGCGGGCGTTTTGGGTGGAGCCGGTGCGTGTGGCGGCGGGGGCTCGGTCGGGGCGCGGCCGGGGGGCGGGGTGGTGAATCGTTCGAGTACCACCAGGAGGCGGGTGCCTGCGGTGCCGAGTGCTGCCATCAGGCTGTGCAGGGCGGGCAGCAGTGCTTGGAGCAGGTACGTCAGGGCGCCCGCCAGTGTCCCGGCGCTGACCCCCCGGCGGAGCAGCCACGGTGCTGCGGCCAGCAGCAGGACGACCGGCAGCCGGCCGGCCAGCCCCAGCGCGAGGGTGCGCAGGGCGGCCCAGCGGGCCAGCCGGTTCCCCAGCCGTTCCGCTTCGGCGATCAGGGCTCCGGTCTCGGCCGTCATCTGGGGTGCGGCCCCGCAGGCGACCACGTCCCGCAGGCCCGCGGCCAGCGCACCGGCCCGGGCGGAGAGCGCCTCGTCGTTGTCGAGCCAGGCGCGCTGGGCGGCGGCCATCGGGGCCAGGGTGGCGGCGAACGCCGCGAGCCCGAGCAGCAGCGGGACCAGTACGAACACCAGGAGCACCGGCGCGAGGGAGGCCAGGCCCACCAGGGCACCCAGCGCGGTGAACACGAACGACCGGGCCGTCAGGAGGAGTCCGGCGAAGGAATCCCTGGCCATTTCCGCCTGCTGGGTCAGCCGGGACACCGCGGCGGTGTCCGCAGCCCGGGCCGCCCGGGCGGGCCGCGCCACCGCCGTGTCCAGTGCGCCGGTCACCGCGCGGCGCACCAGCCCGTCCCGGAGCGGCTCGACGAGCGCGGCGAGGCCGGCGAAGACCCCGCGCATGGCGGGTGCGCCGAGCAGGGCCGCCGCCGCGGCCACGGCGAGCCAGATCGCGCCGGTCCGGGGGGCTCCCGCGAGGAACCCGTCGTCGAGGGCGCGGGCCACCGCGTATCCGCCCAGGAAGGTGTGGGCGGACTCCGCGAGGGAGCAGCCGGCGAGTACGGCGAGCGCGCGCCGGCGTCCGCGCAGGAACCGGCGGGCCTCCGGGGCGACCCGGTGGAGCGGTCCGGGCGTCATCGCACGCCCTCGGCGGCCTTCGCCGGCCCGGCGGCCTCGGCCGGCTCGGTTGTCGGGCCGGCCGCGAACACGGCCCGGTAGTGCGGGTCCTGCCACAGGTCGCGGTGGGGTCCCACGGCCCGTACAAGGCCCCGCTCCAGCCAGACCACCACGTCGGCGCGGGCGGCGCTGGACACCCGGTGGGCCACCGTGATCCGGGTGCCCGGCCGTACCTCGGCGGCGAGGGCGCGGTCGACCTCGCGGGCGGTGACGGTGTCGAGGCTCGAGGTGGCGTCGTCGAGGATGAGCAGCCGGCCGGGCCGGCAGAAGGCGCGGGCCAGGCCGATCCGCTGGGCCTCGCCGCCCGACAGCGGGGCCTCGGCGAGCGGGGTGCCGTACCCCTCGGGGAGCCGGCGGATGAAGGAGTCGGCGCGGGCGGCGCGGGCGGCGGCCACCACCGCCTCGGGTCCCGGCGGCGGGCAGACCCCGAAGGCAATCGCCGACCCGACTGTGTCGCCGAAGAGGGCCGGGCCGGCAAAGGCGTACGTGACCTCGCGGCGCAGTTCCGCGGCGCCGAGCTCCTCCAGCGTTACCCCGTCGAGGCGGACCCGGCCGCGGTCGGGAGCGGTGAGCCGGCCTGCGACGGCGGCCAGGGTGGACTTGCCCGATCCGGAGCCGCCGACGACCACCGCCCGAGTGCCGCCGGGGAGGTGCAGGGTGACGCCGCTCAGCACGTGCACGCCGTCCCGGACCACGGTGACGTCGTCCAGGTCGAGCGTGCCGATGGCGGGGCCGGCGTCGGGGCCGGGGCCGGTGCCCGGGCCGGGCAACCGGGCCGTGCCCTGGGCCAGTTCCGGCAAGGCGAGGAGTTCGGCGGTGCGCCGTGCGGCCGTACGCCCCCGTACCACGCCGGCCAGTGCTCCGGTGGCCGCGCCGAGCCCGGCCGCGAGGGCGGCGTACCGGGCCCCGGCCACCAGGTCGCCGACGCCGAGGGCGCCGGAGGCGAGCCGGAACCCGGCCACCGCGATCACGGCGTACAGCAGGAGCGGGAGGAGCGCGGTGCTGCGGGCGACGGTGCCGCCGTAGACGCGCCACATGCTGCGGCCGGCGGCCGAGAGTTCGGGCAGGGTCCGCAGGATGCGTGCGCGCTCACGGTCCGCCGTGCCGGCGGCGGCGATGGTCCGCGCGCCGCCGAGCGCCTCGGCGAGCCGCCGGGCGATGCCGAGCTGGAGCTGCTGGTAGCGGGTGACGCTGGCCGCCGAGTCGCGGGCGAAGGCCCGCAACAGCGCGAGCAGCAGCGGCAGTCCGGCGAGGAAGGCCAGGGCGGTCCACAGGTCGATGATCAGGAGGGCGATGACACCGCCGATCGGGGGCAGCAGCGCCACCACGCCACCGGCGGCGGTGGCGGGCACCGTACCGGCTTCCGTGGTGTGTGCCGTGAGCCGGGCGGCGAGGTCGCCGGGCGGGAACCGGGCTGCGTGGTGGGGAGCGGCGGCCAGCAGCCGGTCGAGGGCCCGGCGGCGGAGCCAGGCGGTGGAGCGGGCTCCGACGGTCCCGGTCAGGCGGGCCGCGACCGCGTCGAGGAGGACGTCGGCGATGATGAGCGCGGCGCACACGGCGGTCCAGGCGGGAGCGGAGGCATCCCGTGCGAGCAGCAGGTCCAGGGTGTGGCCGAGGAGGGCCGGTTCGGCCAGCGCGGTCGCGGCCGAAACGACGGCACAGCCGACAAGCGCAGCAACCGCCCCGACACCATGCCGCGCAGCCCCGACAAGCGCCCGATCGGCAACCCGCGCGGCGTCCTCGCCGGCGGCGAGGTCGGCGGCGGCCCGTGCGTCGCCCCGGTCCGAGGCGGGGCTATCGGCCCGGCCGACAGAGCAGTCGGCGGCCGACTCGGCGGCGCGTCCATCCACGCCGTCGGCGGCCCGTGCGTCGGCCCGGTCACGGGCGGGACCATCGGCCCGGTCGGCGGCGCCAGCGGCGCCAGCGGCGCCGTCGGCGGGTCGTGCGGCCGGCAGGGGGTCGGTGGTCATGCGTGCGCCTCCCGGTCCGCGGCCCTGCGGGCCCGGCCGGTCCGCGGGGGACCGGCCGGGCCGCATGGCGCGACTAGTTACAGGTGGTGATGCTCAGGCTGCTGTCGCCGCAGAGCAGCAGGCTGGCGCGGCTGCCGCCGCCACCGGTGAGGCCCGCCTCGGTGGTCTCTTCCTTGATGGTCTCCATCGACTGCAGGTCGAGAAGGGTCATGTCGATTCCTTTCACTCGTGGTGCGTGGTCGGTGGGTCACGATCCCGTGCGGGACCGGCTTTGGGGCCGCGGAAGCGGCGGAAGGAACGGCAGCTGGGCGCGGACCGCCGGAGCGGCGCTGCCGAGGGCGAGCAGGATGCCGGCGGTGCCCGTGGAGAGGTCCATGGACAGCCGCATCAACTGCTCACCGGGGAAGGCCAGATGGCCCTGGTACGGCACGGCGTGCCGGGCGAGCGCCTCGATCTGGCGGTCGATGTCGGCCCGGTCGGTGCCGGGCCCGGTGCAGGTCGTGCGGGCCAGGTACAGCACCATGCCGGCCGCGCCGCGGAACAGGCCGGGCTGGGCGTAGAAGGTGGCTTGTGCCGCCCGTACGATCTGCCCGCGCGCCTGCTCGAAGGACTCGTCGCGGGCGTGCTGGAGGTAGTCGTCGAGGACCATGCCGATGCCGACGCTGCCGGCGCCGAGGTACGGCATGGTGCGCCAGCCCTCGTCGACCTGAAGCGTGCCGTAGGCGCTGGTCACGCAGGCGCCGAGGTCGCGGCGCAGGCATGCGGCGGCGAGGTCGAGCAACTCCCGGTCGCCGAGCCGCTCGTAGAGGCGCAGGAAGAGCAGGGCGGGCCCGGAAGCTCCGTAAAGCAGCCCGGCCTTCCGGCCGCCCGGCGCGGAGCCGTCGGCGCGGTCGGTCCGGACGGTGCCGGCCACGAGCTCGGCGCACTGCAAGGCCGCGTCGTGCAGCCCCGGTTCGCCGGTCGCGGTACCGAGCGCGTCGAGGGCGAGGCCGATGCCGGCGAGCCCGCTGTGCAGGTCGGGGGCGGCGGCGTCCCACGGCTGTTCCGTGATGCGCTCGGCCAGTTCCAGGGCCCGCCCGGGATGGCCGAGCCGCTCCAGGGTCCAGGCCAGACCGGCGAGTCCGTCGTAGAAGCCGGGCGGGGTGCCGGAGGCGGGGTCCTTGCTGCGGTCCAGCAGCCACTCCTCCGCCTCCGGCCACGACGGGCGACCGGTCTCGGCGAGGGCGTAGAGCACGCCGGCCGCGCCGTAGCCGACGCTGAGGCCGCCGCCGGGGTGGGCGAACTGCGCGATGTCCCCCGGGAAGAAACGGTCCTCCCGGTCGGGCGTGGCGGAGGCCGTGATCGCCGCGGCCAGGGAGTCCCGGCTCGCGGGCCACTCCCCCGGCCGGACCGGCAGATACGGCTGGGCGGGCAGGTGCCCGGGAGAGCCGTCCGGGCCGGCGAGGATCTCCTCGACCGCCTCGTCCAGAAAGGCCCGGGGTACGGGGAACTGCTCGGCGGCGATCGCCGCGAGATGAGCCGCCTTGGTGCGGTCCATCACGAGCAGGCTGGTCAGCGGCAGGAAGAGGGCGAGGCGCAGGCAGGCGAGCGCATAGCGGTCCACGGAGAATCCGCGCCGGTCGGCGGGTGCCACGAAGGCCGGGTTGGCGACGGTCTGGCGGGAGCCGTCGGCGCCGTCCGCGGCGGCCTCGAAGTCGAGCAGGAACACCGTCGGGTCACCCGAGCCCTCGCCCTCGCCGTCGTCCTCCCGCACCATGATGTTGAACAGGTGCAGGTCGTTGAAGACGATCCCGCGGGCGTGCACGGCCGCCACCGCCTCCGTCACCTTGCGGTGCACGGCCAGCGCCCACCGGGTGTAGGAGGCGAGTTCGGCCGGGTCGGGATCCGCCTCGATCAGCGGGTGGCGGCGGGCGAAGAAGGTGTTGAGCGGTTTGCCGTCGAGGTACTCCAGTGCCAGGAAGTGGTGTTCGCCGACGGTGAAGGCCTCCCGCACGGCGGGTACGCAGTCCAGGCCGGCCAGCCGCTCCAGCGCGTCCTGCTCCCGGTGCAGCCGGGTCACCGCGTCCGCGCCGTCGGCGGCCAGCCCGGCGTACGGCCGTGCCTCCTTGAGCACGACGCGCTCGCCGGTGCGGCTGTCGCGGGCCAGGTAGACCCCGCCGCCGTTGGAGAAGTGCAGGGCCCGCTCGACCGAGTACGGGAGGTCCGCCAGGGTGAGAGCGGACCGGGCGTCCAGATGGGGCTGGAGGAACTCGGGCGGGGTCACCCACTCCGGCAGCCGGAAGACGGGTCCGCGCGGGTCGGGTACGAGCCGGCCCTCGGGGTCCTCGATGGCGGGGACCAGTTCGCCCCGCTCGTCGTGGCAGTGGCGCAGGGTGAAGCTGCCGTAGCGCACGTACACCGGCCCCCGGCCCCAGCGCAGATCGCTGAGGATGTACGGGCCGGGCTCGCCGCCGAGCAGCACGTCGAGGTCCTCGGCGATGCGCCGGAACTCCTCCGGATCGGCCGGGTACACGGTGATGAACTTGCCGGCGCCGGCCCGGTCGGCGTACTTGGCGTTGCGGTTGTGCAGGAGGTGGCGGCTGGGCACGAACTTGAAGGCGATGCGCCGCGGGACGCAGTAGTCGCGTACCCGGTCGAGGACGGACTCCGCGTTCTCGAGCGTGGCGGACACGTGGATCTTCCAGCCCTGTGCGGGCAGTCGGTGCTCGACGGGCCGCCATGCCAGCCAGTCCCCGGTGCGGTGCGACTGCCAGCCCTCCGGAACCGGGGCGGTCCCCGCCGCGTAGCCGCTGTCCTCGCTGCGCCGGTACGGCGCGTCGTAGAACCAGCGGTCGGCGTCGCAGAACACCGCGTACCCCTTGTTCACCCCTGCTCCCTCGGTTGGCGACGGGATGACGGTGTCACGGTGCCGAGGGGCCTCGGTAGTCCCGTTTGTCATCGACGGGATGTGCGCTACGCACGCGTCACTTCGGGATCGTTTCGCCCTCACTGGACGGACGAGGGGCCCCATCAAGAAGCCGTCAGTGGGGTGTCAGGGATGCATCAAAGCTGCCGCCGGTGAGATTCCGCCGACTCCTGTGGCGCTCGCCCGCGCCACAGACCGATGCGATGGCGCCACGATGGCTCAATCCTGGCGCAAGGGCGACGCCTTTTGACACACGGCCCCAACACGGGAGGACAGGGCCTTGGACCTCGTGTGACGCTACCGAAGGAGCGCTTCCGGATGGGCCGGTGGCGCCCGCGTGGCGCCGGACTGGCGCCACTATCTTGCGTTGGCGCCAAGATGGCGCCATAGTGGTGTCACGCAGTCCGAGGCGCGCACGCCTCCCGGACCCGTCGCCGCGCGCACCGAGAAACGGTGCGCGAACCCTCCACTGCCGATCCGACAGGAGCCTGTTCGTCGTGGCTACATTCCTCTACAAGCTGGGCCGCCTCGCCTTCCGGCGGCGAGGCTTGACCGCCCTGCTGTGGGTGCTGATCCTCGGCGGGGTGGGTGTCGCCGCCTCGTCCGCCCCGCCGCCTCCGGCCGACACGTTCTCGATGCCCGGGACCGAATCCCAGAAGGCCTTCGACCTCCTCGAGGAGAAGTTCCCGGCGGCGAGCGCCGACGGCGCCATCGCCCGGGTGGTCATCCGCGCCCCCAAGGGCGAGAAGATCTCCGGCCCCGAGCGGAAGGCGGCGGTCTCCGGGCTGGTCTCCGACCTGACCAAGGCCCCTGAGGTGGGCTCGGTCACCGATCCATACACGGCCAACGCCATCAGCAAGGACGGCACCACCGCCTACACGGTCGTGACGTACAAGATCGCCGGCACCGCGCTGACCGACAAGGAACACGACGCGCTCACCGCGGCGTTGGACAAGGCCCGCGGCACGGGCCTGGCCGTCGAGGCCGGCGGTGACGCCATCAAGATCGAGGCGGAGCTGGGCGGTGCCGAGGGCATCGGCATCCTCATCTCGGCCGTGGTCCTCCTGATCACCTTCGGCTCCCTGATCGCCGCGGGCATGCCCCTGCTCACCGCCATCATCGGGGTCGGCGTCGGCCTCAGCGGCATCCTCGCCCTCGGCAGCACCTTCGGCCTGTCGGCCACCACGTCCACGCTGGCCATGATGATCGGCCTCGCCGTCGGCATCGACTACGCCCTGTTCATCATCTCCCGCTACCGCTCCGAGATCTCCGAGGGCCGGGCGCCCCAGGAGGCCGCCGGACGCGCCGTCGGCACCGCCGGATCGGCGGTCGTCTTCGCCGGACTCACCGTCATCATCGCCCTGGCCGGCCTCGCCGTGGTGAACATCCCGATGCTCACCAAGATGGGCATGGCCGCGGCCGGCACGGTCGCCGTCGCCGTCCTGATCGCGATCACCCTGGTCCCGGCGCTGCTCGGCTTCGCACCGGTCAAGGTACTGCGCCGCATCGACCGCAAGGCGGTCACCGGCAAGGAGCTCTCGGCCCGGCAGCGGCGCAAGGCCGCCAAGGCGGCGGCCAAGCAGAAGCCCAACCTGGGTACGCGCTGGGCCCGTTACGTGCTGCGCCACCCCGTGTCCGTCCTGCTGGTCGGCGTGCTCGGCCTGGGCGCGATCGCACTGCCCGCCGCCAGCCTGGAGCTGGGGCTGCCCGGTGAGGGCACGATGGCGCCGGAGACCACCCAGCGCAAGGCCTACGACATGCTGTCGGAGTCCTTCGGCCCGGGCTTCAACGGCCCCCTGACGATCACCGTGAGCGCCAAGGACGCCACAGCCGCGGCCGGTTCGGCCGGCCAGGCCCTGGTGAAGGTGAAGGGCGTCGAATCCGTCTCGCCGGCCACGGCCAACAAGGCGAACGACACCGCGATCCTGAACCTCGTACCGACCACCGGGCCGACCGACCACGACACGGAGGAGCTCGTCCGCTCCATCCGCAACAGCGTGAGCGGCATCGAGAGCAGCAGCGGCGCGGACGAGATCCTCGTGACCGGCCAGACCGCGATGTTCATCGACTTCTCGAAGACCCTCGACGACGCGCTGGTGCCGTACCTCGCCCTGGTGGTGGGCCTGGCCTTCCTGCTGCTGGTGCTGGTCTTCCGCTCGATCCTGGTCCCGCTCAAGGCGGCCCTCGGCTTCCTGCTGTCGGTCAGCGCGGCGCTCGGAGCCGTGGTGGCGGTGTTCCAGTGGGGCTGGCTCGCCGACCTGTTCGGCGTCAAGGCGACCGGCCCGGTGGTCAGCACGATGCCGATCTTCATGATCGGTGTGGTGTTCGGCCTCGCAATGGACTACGAGGTGTTCCTGGTCAGCCGGATGCGGGAGGCGTACACCCACGGAGCGAAGCCCCGTGAGGCGGTCGTCACCGGCTTCCGCTACAGCGGCCGGGTGGTCAGCGCCGCCGCCATCATCATGATCAGCGTGTTCTCCGGGTTCATCACCGAGAGCAACGACCTGATCAAGATGATCGGCTTCGCCCTGGCCTCGGCGGTCCTCTTCGACGCCTTCGTGGTCCGCATGGCCATCGTGCCGGCCCTGTTCGCCCTGCTCGGCAAGTCGGCCTGGTGGCTGCCGAGGTGGCTGGACCGGCTGCTGCCGAATGTGGACGTGGAGGGCGCCAAGCTGGAGGGCAGCCACACCGCCGGCAAGGAAGACCCGGTGGCGCGGGCGCTACGCAAGGCCAAGGAGCCCCACTACACCGGCTCCCGCTGGTAAGCAGGCGCGCCGCTACGCCGAAGGGGCCGCCCCGGCTGTTCACACAGCCGGGGCGGCCCCTTCCGCCATCAGCCGATGATCATCCGGGACACCAGGTCGGCCTGGTCCTGCACGAAGTAGTGGCTCCCGCCCGCGACCACCTGGAGTGACACCTCCTCCGCGTAGTGCTCCCAGGCGAGGTAGCCGCCCGCGACAGTGTCCGTCGCCGGGTCCGCATCACCGATGATCACGTGAATGGGGGCCTTCAGCCGTTCCCACTCCCCCACGCTGTCGATCAGGAACCGGATGCCCTCGCGCATGTCGTGCCGCAGGACGCGCAGCACGTGCTGCAGATCCCGCTCGTCGAATGCGCGCTCGAACCCGCCCAGCGAGACCAGGAACGCGTGCAGTTCCTCGTCGGTGCTGTCGAGCGCGGATTCGAGCGTGTCGGGCGTCGTGGACGCGGCGAACGCAAACGCCGCGATGTCCCAGGGCGCTCCCAGATGGATCCCCGACGGGACCAGGCCGCGGTCCTCCAGCCCCCGGGCCACCAGCACCGTCAGCAGCGTGCCGGCACAGTGCCCGTACAGGCTGAACGGCCCCTCCACCGAGGCGGAGATCTCCTCGACCAGCCGCTCCTGGCACTCGGCCCTGTCCACCATGGGCTGGTCGGGCAGCACCGGGTCGTGCCCCGGCAGGGCCACGGTCCACAGGTCGACGTCCGACGGCATCTGTGCGGCCAGCGGCTGGTACACGGTGGCGCTGCCGCCGCCGTACGGAATGCAGATCAGGCTGTGCCGGGGGCGCTCGCCCGCCGG
Source organism: Streptomyces sp. NPDC002054 (assembly GCF_040296685.1). Classification (NCBI taxonomy): domain Bacteria; kingdom Bacillati; phylum Actinomycetota; class Actinomycetes; order Kitasatosporales; family Streptomycetaceae; genus Streptomyces; species Streptomyces sp. NPDC002054. The sequence continues at coordinate 7,880 of NZ_JBEOXT010000016.1, read as the reverse complement.
CCGGTCCGGGGTGAGCCGGTGCAGCCAGCGGTGCGGTGCACCGTCCTCGGGGGCCGACGCCAGGTGCTCGGCGAGGCCGCGCGGGGTCGGGTTCTTGAACAACTCGATCACGGACAGCCCCTGGCCGATGGCGCGGGCGAGCGTCACCGCCTTGAAGGAGTCGCCGCCGATATCGAAGAAGTTGTCGTCGATGCCGATGCCGTCGATGCCCAGCACCTGGGTCCAGGCCTCGACGATCCGACTCTCCAGCTCATTGGTCGGCGGAGCCGCCGCTCCGCCCCGGCCGCCGATGAGAGCGGGGGTGGGGGCGGGCAGTGCCTTGCGGTTCAGCTTTCCGTTGCCCGTCAGGGGAATCGCGTCGAGCAGGACATAGGCCGTGGGGACCATGTAGGCGGGCAGGAACGTCCGCAACTCGGCGCGCAGCTCTGCCGGTTCGGGGGATTCACCGGCGGCGGGCACCACGTACGCCGTCAGTACGCTGTCCCCGACCGCGTCGGCACGCACCAGCACCCGTGCCTCCGCCACGCCCGCCTGCCCGATCAGCGCCGCCTCGATCTCTCCCGGTTCGATCCGGAAGCCGCGGAGCTTGATCTGGTCGTCCGCCCGTCCCAGGTACTCGAGTTGGCCGTCCCGCGTCCAGCGGGCCAGGTCGCCGGAGCGGTACAGGCGGCTGCCGGGCGGGCCGAACGGGTTGGGGACGAAGCGCTCGGCGGTCAGGTCGGGACGGTTGAGGTAGCCGCGGGCCAGCTGGCCTCCGGCCACGTACATCTCTCCCGCGACACCGGCCGGAACCGGCCTGCGGGCCCCGTCCAGCACATGCACCTCGAGGCCCGGAAGGCCGATGCCGATGATGCTGCCGGACTGCTCCTTCACCAGGCGCTCGGTCAGCACGCGATGGCTGACGTGCACGGTGGTCTCGGTGATCCCGTACATGTTGACGAGCACCGGCGCGTCCTCGGCATGGCGCTCGTACCAGGCGCCGAGCTGGGCCAGGTCCAGTGCCTCGCCGCCGAAGACCACGTAGCGCAGCGCGAGTTCGCCGCTGAGCTCCGGAGACTCCCGGTCCGCGCGCATCAGCTGGTAGAACGCGGACGGCGTCTGGTTGAGGACCGTGACCCGCTCCCGCACCAGGAGGGCGAGGAAGTCCTGCGGGGAGCGGCTCACCTCGTACGGGACCACCACCAGCCGGCCGCCGTACAGCAGCGGTCCCCACAGCTCCCACACCGAGAAGTCGAAGGCGTACGAGTGGAACATGGTCCACACGTCGTCCTCGCGGAAGCCGAACAGGCCCTGGGAGGCGGTGAACAGGCTCATCACGTTCAGGTGCGTGACGGCCACGCCCTTGGGCCGGCCCGTGGACCCCGAGGTGTAGATCACATACGCGGCATCGGTGGCGCGGGACGGGGTGGTGTGCTCGGACCCGTCGAGGTCGTGGCCCGGCAGCGCCGCGAGTGCCTCCTCCGTCGCCGGTTCGGCCAGCGCCAGACGCGGCACGCCGCTGTCCGGGATCCGGTCCGCGACGGCCGCCGTGGTGACGACCAGCTGCGGGTTCGAGTCCTCGAGGATGTACGCGATCCGGTCGGCCGGGCTCTCCGGGTCGATCGGGACGTACGCGGCCCCCGACTTCACGATCGCGAGCAGCGCGACGACCAGGTCGGCCGAGCGGGGCAGGGCCACGGCCACGAACTGACCGGGCCCGGCACCCCGCGCCGCGAGCAGGCGCGCGAGCCGGTTCGCCCGGGCGTTGAGCTCGGCATAGTCGAGACTCACGTCCTCGCAGGTCAACGCGGGCAGACCGGGGGTCCTGGCCGCCTGCGCCTCGAATGCCGCGGCCAGCGTGACCTCGGGCACCGGGCCGCCGGCGCCGCCGGCCCGGGCCCACGCCGCCAGCTCCGACCGCTCGGCCGCATCCAGCACGTCCACCCGGTCGACCGGCACCGCCGGGTCGGCCACGGCCTGCTTCAGCACGCGGACGAAGCGGTCGGCGATCTGCTCGACCGAGGCGCGGTCGAACAGATCGGTGGCGTACTCGATCACGCCGTCCACCCGCCGCCCGTCCCCGGTGATGGACTCCCCCAGGTTGAAGAGCAGGTCGAACTTCGACACCCCGGTCACGGCCGAGACGAACTCCGCTTCCAGGCCGGGGAGGTCGAACCCGGACCGGGGGACGTCCTGCCAGGCCAGCATCACCTGGAACAGCGGGTGGTGGGCGGTGGAACGTTCCGGCTTGAGTACCTCCACCAGTCGCTCGAACGGAACGTCCTGGTTGCCGTACGCCGACAGCGCCTTGTCCTTCACCTGCCCCATCAGTTGCTCGAAGGTCGGGTTGCCCTCCAGGTCGGCCCGCAGGATCCAGGTGTTGGCGAAGAAGCCGATCAGGTCGTTGAGGGCCTCGTCGGTACGGCCGGCGATCGGGGAACCGATGGCGATGTCCTCGCCCGCGCCCAGCCGGTGCAGCAGCACGGTCAGGGCCGACTGCATCACCATCGAGACGGTCACGTCCCGGCTGAGCGCCAGCTGCTCCACTGCGGCGAGGGTTTCCCCGTCGATGGTGAAGTCGATCATCTCGCCGCGGTGGCTGAACTTCTCCGGCCTGGGGCGGTCGGTGGGCAGCTGGATCGGGTGCGACATGTCCGCCAGTTCCGTGCGCCAGTACTCGGACTGCCGGGACAGGACACTGGTGGGGTCGGATGCCTCGCCGAGCAGCTCACGCTGCCAGAGCGTGTAGTCGGCGTACTGGACGGGCAGTTCGGCGAACTGCGGTGCCCGGCCCGCACGGTGTGCGGCGTAGGCCGCCGAGACCTCCCGCATCAGCGGGGCCATCGACACCCCGTCGGTCGCGATGTGGTGGATCACCAGGCACAGGATGTGCTCATCCGGGCGGATCCGCAGGATGCGGGCCCGCACCGGAATCTCCGAGGCCAGGTCGAACCGGTACGTGGCCACCTCGGCGACGGCCTCGGAGGCGCGCTCCGCGGCCACCACCAGCACGGGAACGTCGAGGACCGCCTCCGCCACGGGCACCACCACCTGCATGGGCACCCCGTCGGCGTCTTCCACGCACACGGTGCGCAGGACCTCGTGCCGGGCCACCACGTCGCGCAGTGCGGCGACGAGGGCGTCGGCATCGAGCTCGCCGGTGAGGCGCAGGCTGAGCGGGATGTTGTAGGTGGCGGAGGGCCCCTCGAGCTGGTCCATGAACCACAGGCGGCGCTGTGCGAAGGACAGCGGGAGCCGCTCGGGACGTTCGGTGAAGCGCTCCAGGGGGCGGCGCAGCGGGGTGCTGCTGCCATCGGTCAGGTGCGCGGCGAGCTCGGCGATCGTCGGCGATCCGAAGACCGCCTTGATCGGTATCTCCACGCCGAGCTCGGTACGGATCCGGCTGACGATGCGGGTGGCCTTGAGGGAGTTGCAGCCCAGGGCGAAGACGTTGTCGTCGATCCCCACGGCAGCCTGCTCCAGGCCCAGGCCCAGGACTTCGGCGACCACGTCGGCCAGGACCTTCTCCTGGACCGTACGCGGCGCCCGGTAGGCAACGCCGACGAACTCCGGCTCGGGTAGCGCCGCCCGGTCCAGCTTCCCGTTCGGCAGCAGCGGCAGCCGGTCGAGCAGCACGAACGCCGACGGGACCATGTACTCCGGCAGGCTGCTCGCCGCGAAGGTCCGCAGGTCGTCCACATCCACCGGGGCCGACACGACGTACCCCACCAGCTGTCCCCCGTGGGCGACGACTGCGGCTTGGGCGACGGCGGGGTGCGCGGTGAGGGCCGCTTCGACCTCGCCGGGTTCGATGCGGAACCCGCGGATCTTGATCTGGGTGTCGCTGCGGCCGAGGTACTCCAGCTGGCCGTGCGTATTCCACCGCGCCAGGTCGCCGGTGCGGTACATGCGCGCGCCGGGCGTGCCGAACGGGTCGGCGACGAAGCGCTCGGCAGTCAGGCCGGCCCGCTCGAAGTAGCCGCGGGCGATGGTCCCGCCCACGTACAGCTCACCGACTGCGCCGGCCGGGGCGGGCTGCAGCCCGGGGCCGAGAACGTAGGCGCGCATGTTGCCGAGCGGCGAGCCGATGGGGGCACTGCCCTCGCCGCCCGCGACGGTGTGAGTTGTAGCATAGAACGACTCGGTCTGCCCGTAAGCATTGACCACACGCACGCCGGGGAACGCATCACGGACCCGCGCCACCAGACTCGCCGGCAGCGCCTCACCCGCGAATACGAGCGTGTCCACACTCGTCGCATCAGTCAGCAGGTCTACGAGCTCCGCGAACGCCGACGGGACAGTAGAAATGATCTGACCGTCGAACCCTCCACGCTCACCGAGCACCAGCACGTCACGGACCATCTCGATGGACCCGCCATGGCACAGGCTGGTGAAGATCTCGAACACCGACACATCGAAGTTGACGGACGTACTCGCCAGCGCCCGACGCCCCGGCCCGGCCTCGACAGCCTCGGCCAGACGTGCCACACCGTTGACCACGGTGGCATGGCTGACCGCGACACCCTTCGGCGTCCCGGTCGAACCCGACGTGTACATCACGTACGCCAAGTCCTCGGGACCGGTCACCACACCCAGATCCCCGGCCTCACCCACAGCCAGATCGACCGCGTCCAGCAGCAGCACCGCAGCGCCACTCTGCGGCAGAACCGACAGCGTGTCCGCATCGGTGAGGATCACCTGCGGCCGGGCCTCACCGAGGATGAAGTCCAACCGGTCACTCGGGTACTTCGGGTCCACCGGCACATACGCGCCACCGGCCTTCAGCACCGCCAGCAACCCCACGACCAGGTCCGCCGAGCGAGGCAAGGCCACCGCCACCACGGAACCGCGGCCGATGCCCCGGCCCGCCAACACCCGCGCCAACCGGTTCGCCCTCGCATTCACCTCCCCGTACGTCAACTCCACCCCGTCGCACACGATCGCGACGGCATCAGGGGACGCACCGGCCTGCCGCTCGAACAGCTCCGAAACCGACACCTCAACCACAGGGGCGGACGTGTCGTTCACCAGAGCCAACCGCTCACGCTCACCCGCCTCCAGCACATCCACCCGACCCACCGGAACATGCGGATCCACCACCAACTGCCGCAGCACGCACGCCAGCCGAGCCGCGATCGTCTCGACTGCCGCCCGTTCCAGCGCGGTCGGCTGGTACTGGAGGTTCACCTGCAAGTACGGGTCGGCACCGACCATCACGGTGAGCGGATAGTGGCTGCCGGACATCGCGCGGAATCCGGCCATGGAGATCCCGCCCGCGGTGTGGGCTTCGGCGATCGCAGCCTGATCCACCGGGTAGGACTGGAAGACCACCAGTGTGTCGAACAGTTCCTTGAGCCCCGTGTCCTGCTGGATGTCGGACAGTCCGTAGTGGTGATGGTCCAGCAAAGCCGCCTGCCGCTCCTGCAAACCGGTCAACACCTCAGCGAGCGTCTCACCCGGCGTGTACGCCACCCGCACAGGCAGCGTGTTGATGAACAGGCCCACCATCGAGTCGACGTCCGGGACCGCCGGCGGCCGGCCCGAGACCGTGGCACCGAACAGCACGTCCGCGCGCCCCGTCAGCTGCCCCAACAGCACGGCCCAGGCACCCTGCACCAGAGTGTTGACGGTGACACCCATCTCTGCGGCACGGCGCGCCAGCGCCCTGGCGTCCTCCGCCGACAAGGGGGTGCTCACCTGCCCGATGGCCGAGGTCTCCGCAGCCGCGGGCGCTTCGGTCAGCAACAGGGTCGGCTCTTCCACACCGGCGAGTTCCGCGGCCCAGGCCCGGACAGAGGCATCGCGGTCCTGGCGTGACAGCCATGCCAGGAAGTCTCGGTACCCGCCCCGAACCCTCGGCTGCGCGCTCAGCTCGCCGGCAGCCCCGTAGAGACGCAGGATGTCCTGCACCAGGATCGGGAACGACCACCCGTCGAAGAGCACATGGTGTGCGGTCAGTACAAGTTCACAGTGATCAGGGCCCATCCTGACCAGGGACAGCCGGAGCATGGGAGGCGCGACCGGGTCGAAGTGCGCGGCGTGGTCCTCGACGAGGAACCGCTCGAACGCCTCACCGCGGGCCTCCTCGCCCAGACCACTCAGGTCGATTTCCTGCCAGGGCAGCTCGACGCCATCGACCACGATCTGGACCTGGTGGCCCTCGGACGTGGTGACGAACGCGGTACGCAGGTTGGGATACCGGTCCAGCAGCGCCTGCCCCGCCGCCCGCATCCGCTCCGCGTCCACCGGGCCCGCGATGCGGAACGCCAGCTGCATCTGGTAGGCGTCGAAGTCGTCTTCGTTGAGCAAGGCGTGGAACAGGAAGCCGGACTGGAGGGGGGTGAGGGGCCAGACGTCGGAGAGGGAGGGGTAGCGCTGCTCCCAGAGCTCGATGTCCTGCTGCTTCACTCCCACCAACGGCAGATCCGACGGAGTGAACCCACCCGCGCCCGGAGTCGCCGCATGCCGGGCGATCGCCTCCAGTGCTTCGCACCACAGGTCCGCCAGCTCCTGCACTTCCTCACGGGTGAGCACACCAGTGGCGAATCCGATCACGGCCTCGAACCGAGAGCCCTGCTCGGTGTCGACCACTGCCGAGTTGATCTCGACGGTCGACAGAGCCGGCATGTCGGCGTTCAGGTCCGCGGTCACGGCTTCGGCGCCCGACAGCTGGGTCCAGCCGAGGCCGCGCAGGTCTTCGGGCATGTCGGTGGCGGAGAACCGGCCCAGGTAGTTGAACCCGATCTGCCCGGTCCCGTACTGCGCCAGCTCGGCGCCGGTCTCATCGTTCAGGTAGCGCAGGAGACCAAAGCCCAGCCCCTTGTCCGGAACAGCCGACAACTGCTCCTTGACCGCCTTCAGCACACCGCCCGCAGCCGGGCCGCCGGCCAACGCCTCGTCCAGATCGAACCCGGCCGTATCCAACCGCACCGGGAACATACTCGTGAACCAGCCGACCGTGCCCGACAGATCCGCACCCGGCACGACCTCCTGCTCACGACCATGCCCCTCCAACTTCACCAACACCGACGACTCCGCCACACCCCGCACACGACGCCACTTCGCCACCGCGACACCCAGCGCAGCCAACAGACCGTCATTCACACCACCACGGAACACAGCCGGCGTCGTCGTCAACAACGCCTCCGTCACAGCCGACGACACACCCACCCGCACCCGATCAACCGTGGACATCACATCCACCACCGGATCCAACGCCCGCGACCCCAACAACGGATCCGGCCCATCCAGCACCGACCGCCACACGCTCAACTCAGACACCCGCTCGGGACTACGGGCCTCCTCCAACAGCGCATGAGTCCAACGCCGCACCGAAGTGCCGACACCGGGAAGCTTCGGCGTCGCCTGGCCGTCCCTGACCTGCCTCCACGCTTCGGCGAAGTCCGGCAGCAGGATCCGCCAGGACACCCCGTCGACGACCAGGTGGTGGAGTGCGATCAGCAGACGACCTGTGCCCTCTTCCGTCCGGAACCAGACGAACTGGGCCATCACCCCGCCCGTCGGATCCAACCGGCCGACCGCTGCGTCCAGTTCGGCAGCGGCCAGACGCTGCCATTCCGTGCCGCAGGTGCCGTCCCAGGCGACCCGGTGCACCAGCGCGGGCACATCGACCGTGCCGACAGGATCGATACGGAGGCTGCCGCCGCCCTCCCCGTCGAGGACAAGGCAGGAACGCACGACGTCATGCCGGTCGATGACCGCCTGCAGGGTGGCGTACAACTCGTCGGCGCCGATGCCATGCGGCAACTCCAGCGCGAGGGTCATGGCGAACCGGTCGTAGCCGCCGCCCAGTTCGAGCATGTACTCCGCGATGGGAAGCAGCGGCACCACACCCGTGCCACCACCTTCGAACTCCTCCAGCACGGCAGCACCACCGGCAC
>NZ_JBEOXT010000015.1:0-195823 GCF_040296685.1 Streptomyces sp. NPDC002054 | reverse complement strand
GCCTTCGCCAGATTCAATACCGCAGCGACATCATCGACGGATGCCTCACCGGAACCGGACTCACACCAACGACACCACGACTACAAACTGAGTAGTCTCCTCCAGCTTCTCCAGGCGGCGCGCCTCCTCCCGCGCGGCTTCCTCCAAGCGGACCTGCTCGGCCTCCGCTTCCGCCGCCAGCCGCGCCTCTTCCGCGACCCGCTTCCTCTCCTCCTGGCGCTGGCGCATTACGTCGTGCTCGGCCTGTAAGCGGGCCGACTTTGCCGACGTCCACCACATTCCACGTCGCAGCACCCACAGCCGCCCACCCACCCGCCGCTTCACCCGGTGATACCGGCGCAGACTTACCACCGGCTCGACCTGACCCTCCAGCGCCCACCGAACGAACACGGGCAGCGGCGTCGTCCGCACACCCCACGCACCGAAACTCCAGTCGAACGCGGCGACACCATCATCCACCGCCCACGCTCCGCCGGCCTCCGGAGGCTGGGCCCGCACTGCGGGCACCTCGTCGATCCACTTCGGGGACTTCTCGTGCGGCGACACCCAGCACACTCGGATCCCCGCCTCCGCATACCGGTCTGTGCGCGCCTGGATGTCGGGAACGGTGATCGGCGACAACTGCGCCTCCCACGCCATCCGCTGGCTGCCGTCCGGGGAGGTGGCCATCACGTCGGCCCGCCAGGACTTGTCCGGCGCGCTCACTTCCAGCTCGGCGTGCCAGCCCGCATCGCGGATCGCCCCGAGCAGCACCAGCTTCGTCATGTGATGCTCGAAGCTCTCGTTCTCCAGTGGGCAGTCGTCTGGCCGCTTCCCGTGATGCGCGAAGAACCTGGTCCCGCCCCGCAGCACGGCACTCATCGCGCCCTCACAGTCCGGACAGGACAGTGGTGCTCGGGGCCGAACCCGGTGGACGTCTTCCCAGACGATCCCGCACCCCAGATCCGGCAGCCCCGCATACAGCCGCCCCAGGACGGCATGCACAGCCGTGTACGGCACGAGCCCCTCCTCCCGCACACGCGAACGGACCACTCCGGCATAGCAGCCCCCGCTGACAACGTTCCCGCCCGGATCTTGCTGATCTCGCCAGACCGGCGCCCGCTGACGGGCCAGAGCGGGGAGAACCCGGGCCCCGGGATCCTCGCCCAGGCTCTCGGGTGGTGGCCGACACTTACCGTCGTCGACCGCGTGGCCAGTCGTCCACGGCCTCTGCAACCAGATGTGTTTGTAGCCACTTGCGGTCGGCTTCTTCGCCGAAGCCGTGTGACCGGAGGGCATCGAGCGCGGCAGCTCGGATGTGCCGATCTTTGTCTGCGCTCCTCCAGGTCGTAGTCGTATCGGCCGTTGACCTTCTCTGCGAACGGCGGCAAGAGCTTGTAGGAGCGGCATTCACTGATTCCGAACGGCGTCCTTCGCTGATCCACTATGGGGACGGGGTTCGCGGGAAGCCCGGCCCTGCCCGTGCGACAGCCCAACGGCATGGTCAGGGCCGGCCCGCGGGCAGGGCTGGAAGGAGGAATCGATCCTTGGAGCCAGCCGCCTCTGGGCGCTCAGAAGCCGATCGGGATGCCCAGACCAGCCGCCGCACCTTGGGCGAGGCCTGTCCAGACAAGTGTGGGTAGACACGTCTGCGCAGTCTGTGCGGCCTTCTGTAGTGCCCGGCGAACCCGACCCTGCTCGGGCTGAGAGGCGTTGAGCTCCGCCTGGAGCGCCTCAATGTCGGCAACGACCGCAGCCCGGGCCTCGGCCGGCACGTCTGCGGTCTGTGCCGCGGCCAGAACCTCGCGCGCGAATTCCGCGAGCTGCTGCGGGTCGTAGCCGAATGTGTTGTTCTGGGTGTTGTTATCCCCCACCTGGAGCCCGTTGACTGGGCCATTGAAGTTGATGTTGGGTCGGCTGTTCTGCTGTTGCTCGCTCAAGAACTTCCTCACAGAGATCGGATTTTCAAACCCGCACTCGATGCCGAGAGGGGTGAGTGCTATGGCACGGGCCTGGACAGGACTGCGCTCAACGAGGACGAGGCCCTTTGATTCCAGAAAACGGACGGCTTGCTCGACCTCATCGAGCTCGAGGACGGAGTCGTAGAACCACATGCGCTCACTTCCGACGAATCTGGCCAGTTCGACGCGCGTGCGGGGATAGGCGCGGGCGGCGGCGGCGATCAGCGAGTCCATGGCAAAGTCATGCCGCATACGGCCATCGTCGCGATCCCGGGCATACTGCTCTGCTACCGTCACCCCCTTCGCTGTGATCTTGCAGGCAGTGCCTGCAGCGAAGGTGCCGTTGCTGCTGGCCAGTCCGAGGGCGACCAGAGACGCGATGATCGAGTCGATCCGACTGTCATCCACGTGACGCCAGTCCGGATCATCTGCCGCGTCCCAGATGTGCAAGGTGTCACCACATGTTCTGCTGTGCAGGGTCAGCAGAAGACGTGCAGCATCAAACTCAGTCGTCACGTTCCGAATCGTAGGTCGCTGAAGGAGCGCCGTGCGGCCAAATTATGTATCGGTCTGTGCAGGGCAGATTCCCCCGCGTTCCTGTGCCAGCTGGAGCAGCACCCGCTCCGCCACTGTCCGGGCTATCCCAGATGATTGGTCTGTCCCCATCTGACCGGAAGGTGGCGGCTTGCTTGAGTGAAGAGAGTCGTGCGGAGAACTCGTCGAACAGCTCTTTGCACGTGTCTGATCGCGTCCTCAGCCAGATCGAAGCCCCACGCACGGCAAGGGCTCATTTGGCATCTCGCAGGTACGTGTCCCGCCCCGCCGCAGCATTCACACAGCCTGGAGCCAACTCGCTGGAGGTGGCCAGCTACTCGTCTTCCTCCTGCAACTCTCGTGCGGCGACGCTGCCAGCAGCCGCCAAAGCGTCAACGATGACCTCGTAGTTGGCCCGTACCGCGGAATTGAAGTGTGGAGATGCGTGCAGCTCCCGGAGCCACTCGACGATGAGAAAGCTCCCGAGAGCGGTGCCGTGGTTCGGGAGGAGGGCTCGGATCCAGGTAAGGCCGAGGGTGAGCTGCTGGTCTACCGGCGAGGCTCGGAGGAGACCAATCAGGCTGTCGACGGCTCCTCGGGTACCGGTCGCCCGTGGGATCCACCTCGGGATGAGCTCCGCGAGGCTGGCGGCGGTGGGCCAGCCATCCCGAGCTCGCTCGAGCGTTGCCGTCATATCGTTGTCGAACGTGAGGGGGGTCGGAGCGGGAATCAGCGCGGCCACAGCTTGCTCATATGTGAATGCCGACCTGCGATCATTAGGTGGCTCTGGAAGCGCCAGCACGGTCTGCAGCAGGGTGGGCCAGATGTCTCTCAACTGGGCCCTACGGTCGAGATCGTACGTGGCCGAGATGGCGAGCCCCTGCAACAGTGGAGCTGACCCTGGCGAGCACCCACCGAGGGTGAGCACCAGGTCCTGAACGAGGTTGGCCTCCGTTGCGGTGGCGGCCAGAAGAGCGTCGGCGATGAAGCAGTGCTCCTCCGCTCGGACGTTGAAACCCTCTTCTGCCCAGTGAATGGCAGTACGCGCATACGCGTCAATTAGGGCGTCGCGGAGGGGCCGGGCCTTCGTTGCCACGCAACAGGAACTGGAGACGGCATCAAGTGTGGCGGCTAGGGCTGTCGAGAGCCGGGGAAGTACCAGGTTCGTTGCGTCGGCAGCCCTGAGTGCTGTCGCAATATCGTTATCCAGGGTGGTGAAGGCGCGACGTCCGGTTCCATCCCAGGGAGCCATTGCGACATCTCGGGCGCCGTATTCCACAGCGCCCCATGCCCGTTGGTGACGGCACGGTTCTTGCGCGGGTCCACACGGTGCGGCCCAAACTTTGCGTAGGGCCAGCGCAGCGCACCTGCGTACCTCGTAGGTTGGACTCGTCATGGACGCGGCAACAGTAGCGGCCGCCTGTTCATCGGCACGTGGCAAGCCATGTGCCAACGGCTCGGCAGTCTGCCAGGTAGGCAGGAGGAGGGAAGGCGAGGCAGAAGCCGCCGAGCGGTCCGCGCCCCGGCTGTACAGACTACCCTCGTACGCGTCCTCTCCCGCTGTGGTGGAAGGCGCCTCCACCACAGTCTCGAGTGCCCACCGCAGGTCGTCGATGCTCAGGCCTTGCACGCGCATGGCGGAGCCGACTGTCCGCACCACAGTGCCAGCCACTGCCACAACAGTGTCGTGAAGCATGCGATCCGAAGTCGTGGGCGGATTGTCCGACAGCCTGCGGGCTTTAGCTACGTCGGCGGCTAGTAGATCACCCTGCACCGAGGGTTGGCCTAGCCCGAAAGGCGGGGCCAACGTCAGGCTATAGCGGTTGGCTAGTTCGTACAGCACGCGCGTGTCGGAAAGGTCACGACGCGTCTCCTCTAGTTCAGCAGACAGATCCGCCGGCTCCACATACTCCATGGCGAAGCCGGTCCCGTAGACGATCCGCCTGTAGTTGCGGGTATCGAGGAGCGTCGCACAGATCCGCGCGTGGATAGCCTCACGGCCATCGGCATCAGTGGGGCAAGCCGCGAGCAGCCGGGCCCCCACCCCTCGCAGGCGGTTGGCGTCGGGCTCGTCGTTCGCGAACGATGCCTTCGCCGCAAGAAAGGCTGCAACGTCACGAAACGAACTCTTGCGCCACTCGCGACCGGGAAGTTCTTCCTCGTCCCGAGAGGTCAATCCAGAGGATTCGTGCATAGTCCGAATGTCTTCGTAGTGCCATAGCTCGGGTACGGCCAGAAAGTCGTCAAGTTCGTTGGTGACCTCGGGAAGATGTCGGACTAGAAATCCGACAGCTGCTCCCACGGTAGCGAGGCTGTCCGACTTCCTCAGCAGTGGCAGCACGATCTCCCGCAAAGTCATTCCTTGCGCGTGTAGTTGATCCGCCGCACGCTCCCAAGCCAGCAAGGCGCTGGTGCAGACACTTGGCCCCACTGTTGAGCCTCGATACCAGGCATACACATGCGAATCGCCTGCGTAGGAACGTTCTCCGAGATCTAGAAGATCCATGTCGACGTGCAGATATTCGGATGATGACGTTTCCTGGGTGCCGGAGCTAGTAAGGGCTTTAATTCGGACGCTTGTCGCGTGGTCGAGCAGAGTATTGATGACGAGAAGCCCCGTGGCCGGCTTTCCACAGAGAATCTCCCAGAACGGTCCGTACCACCAAGCGGATCGTGGTACACCCAAGTGGTATCCGGCCGCATGATCACGGACGCCATCTCCTGTCAGTAGCGAATGGCTGAGGTGTCTCTGACTAGGCCGCTCGATGTAGTAGGCGAGCGCGAGTTCGGCCAGCAGATCAACGTCACGCTCGCGCAGGCTCATGATGGCGTAAGCGTTCTCCACAATGGGCCGCAAGGCGGCTGGCCGATGGCCTGCGACTGCAATCAGCCGGGCCCGTACGTCGTCATTTACATCCGGACCCAAGGTGGCCAGCGCTTCCAGTATGAGCTCGTCAAATTGGGCGTCCCGTTTCAGTAGAACGTCTCGGACGGTTTGCTTCACACGCCGAACTGCTGGATCATCCCGGGCCGCTTCCTCGTACTGGACGCCGCGCAACCAGTACCGGACAATCCGGTCCGCGCTTTCCATCACATTCCGTGACACGTCGAGTGCGTGCCAGTTCTGCTCAGACAGCCAAACGACCAGCGCTTCGATCGGGAGGGGTTCCGCCCGCCCCCTAGCAACGAACCGCTGCTCGGCCACTCGCAACAGCATGCCTGCATTCGCTCCGCGGTCACGCAGTAGAAGCTGTGTTGCTACCAGGACCAACTGAGGTGCGACACCGACCGAGAGCACAGCCTCCCAAGGAATGTCTGCCCAGCGCGCACCGTGTACGGCTGCCATCTGGTCGAAGAATGCGATGAGGTCGCGTAGCGTCTCATCGACCGCCTCGCTCTCCAAGGCTTCCAGCAGTCTCGCTTGACAGGCCACCAGGCTCGCGCGCAGCGCCCACCGCGGAGCCCCGGCATCCTTGAGCACACTCAGCCCGTCAAGCAGTACGAGCCGAGTAGTGGCAAAGTCACGGACTACGTCGCTGGCGAAGGTCTCGCGCCGCCGCAAGGCCGAGCCCGGGCCGAACGAACGGACCAAGCCGTCCGATCTCAACGATGGCAACACCGCCGGGTCAGGTCCTCCCCATCGACAAGGGAGTCCAAGTTCCTGGCGCGCCATCTCGAGCAAGGCGCGGTCTCGGGCGTCCGGGGCCTGAACACCGCCCACTGCCCCGTTCTGAGAGCGGACCCAGCCCTGCCAGCACACGTCGAAGACATCAGCCTCGGAGAGCGCGCCGTCGCGCAAGGGCATGACCGCGTCTGCGCGAAGCAGCAGATCGACCATTCCGACACGGCGCAGCAGCCACCGGGATCTCCGCTCTCGTAGAGGCTTGAGGGCGGGGAACCTAGCTGCCAGCTCGTCGAGCGTGTTGTCCGGCAGTGACTCCACACGGAACTTCGTCAGATCCAGGTCAGGCAACATGTCGAACGCTTCCTCGACGGCCACCACTGCGTCGTCACGCGCCACCGCGACGATGCCGAATCCAGCGCGGCGGCCGGCGTCTGCCAGCGCTAGCCACCTGTCCCGTGCGCCTTCCTGGATGACCTCCGCCCCGTCGAAGGCCACCAGTCGCCCGCTACTCCCGGGATCTTGCGTCGAGAACAGTCGCGACAGCGGTAGCCCGACCGCCGACTCCAACGTCGGCAATGGCGGTGCGCACTCGCGCAGGTCGACCACTACAACCTCGACCCCCGACTCTCGGAGCTGGTCCACAGCTTGCAGGCAGAGCACCGATTTGCCGACGCTCGGCTCACCGTGAACCAGGAGTGCCTCACCGGATTCGGCTGCCCGGACCATGTGCTTGAACACCGCAAGTACAGCGGATGATCGGTCTACTGCAGCTCTTTCGACGATCTTCCCCTGGCGGCGTACGCGCAGTTCAGCCGGCGTACGCAGTCTCAGCTGCCGCTCGAGTTCTTGCAGCGTGGCAGTGGGTTCATACGCAGAGCTGTGGAAGGTGCGCTGATCGTAGTAGTTGGTCTGCTGGTTACTGTTGCCAATTTGCATGGCTGTGGGGCCCGTGTAGGTGTTGCCGAGCTCTGGGACCTGCGCCCCGCCGGTGTCGGCATTCTCAGCGCTCATGAGCGGTGGACCAGACCACTCGGGGTTGCTCGTCTGATGGTCACGATCCCCGATCTGATCGACTTCAGCCATGGCCGCGGGCGGTGGACGCCTAGCGGAACTGACCCCATTCCCATGCTCTTCATTATAGGGAGGAGGCTGAATGCAGCGGAGTGGGCAGACGCGCCCTCTGGGGCCGGCCGGGCTGGAACAGGTCTAGCCGTACCCGTGTAGACAGAATCGCAGGGTCTCGCCATGTTGAATCCCGCTGGCGCGGCACGTCGTCGCCGGGGGCCGACATGGCAGGTCCCCCTCGTGCGCCGCTGATCGCACGGTCGGTCATTCTCTCAGAGCCGAACGGCGAAGCCGTTTTTCTCATCGGACGCGGGTTACTCCGTTGCCCAGTGGTTGGTCGGATCGAACCAACCCAGATCCGGGTACCACGCAAGACAACGGTCGGATACCTGGGCCCCGATGAGCCAGAGGTGAGTGAACTCCTGCGGGAGCAGAGGCGCCTCTGAGGGAAGCCGACTGTCACTCGCGAGCGCACGCTGGGCCGGCCACGGGGTGGTCATGGTCACGCCGATGACGGCGTGACTCTCGTCCCCACCCGCTTTTCTTAGCTTGTCCCGATTGCCCCGCATATGCCTGGTGTCGGCGTTGACCTCAGCATCAACCCACGTGTGGAAGGCATCCCAATCATCGATCGCAAAGCCACCTGCCCCCCACGGGACGAACCTGACTAGTCCTTCGCCGTCTTGCTGAGCGGGGCGCGAGGCCAGACCGCGGATGCCCAGAACAGAGGCTCGATCCGCCAGGGGGCCGGGATGAACGGCCAGGTTGTGGGGAGTCGGCACGAACTCGTACAACTGGCTCGCGGCCTCAAGCTCGGCCAGGAGCGTGGGCACCCACCCCCGGTAGCTCCGGCCGTCCTTCTTGAGCCGGAAGTCCCGACTGACACGGACGGTCCAGTCACGGCTCAAGCCGGAGGCGGATAGGTCAGGTTCACGGCTGAGGACACCTGCTACTTCGGCGTGCTTGTTGTCCAAGGCCATCCACACCTCAGCGAAGCCGACGCGCCCGTCTGCGTACTCAAGAGAGATATCCGGCATCTGCTGAGTGCTGCCGTCGTCTTGGAGACAGACACGCCCGCCTGTGAACCGCGCCAGTACCCGACCTACCTGGTACTCGAAGTCGGGCGAGACATGATCCTGGAAGGCCTTGGCGCGCTGCTGTGCAGTGCGTTGATCGATGGGGTACCCGGATCGCCACTGGTCGTCCATGCTCTCAGTGTGTCCTCGCCGGGGCAGTGCGCACCGGGATTTCTTGGTGATCTACTTGCCGGCGCTGCGGTGACAGGCCCCTGGACGGCGTGGCCTGCTCTCCATCCCAGCCTGACCCGAACAAGACTTCATGCCGCCAGGCCGACGTCCAGGATCTTGGCGGCTTTGCCGATGGAGCCGGGCATGAGGTGGCGGTAGATCTTGAAGGTGATGTCGAGGCTCTTGTGGCCCATCCATTCGGCGACGTCGGTGATGGGGATGCCGTTGGTGAGGCAGTTCGAGGCGAAGAAGTGGCGGAGGCTGTAGATCACCATGCCGTCGGGGACGTCGACTTCGCCGGCGCGCTTGATGCGCTGCCACTGGTTTGAGGTGCGGGCGCGCGCGACGCGGGAGCGGACCGGGCCGATCGGACACCCATTGGCTTTGGCCGCCTCGTTGTAGGGCGGGCCCAGGAGCTGGGTGAGGACGAAGATTCACGGCGCTTGCCGGGAATGGCTGCCAGGAGCTCGGCGAAGGCGATGCCGTCCTCGAATCCGGGGACCTCCTGCGGATGGGCCTACTCAGCGGTGGTCTGCCAGTCGTCGCGGTCCGAGAGCCTGGTGCGGGCGGCGGAGTGGCGGATGCTGTCCACGACGGCGGGTTGGGCAATCGATAGCAGTCAGGTGCGCGCGGAGGAACGGCCCTCGAAGCGCAAGAGGGGGGATGGCGCGGAGGAAGACCTCCTGGGTGAGGTCGGCTGCCTGTGGGCCGGTGCTGGGGAAGGCGACCTACCGCCAGACGTCGCGGTGGAGGGCGTGTACGAGCCGGTCGGCCTTGTCCTGGTAGCCGTCGCGCGGGGCGAGGGCGAGTCGTGTCATGGCGTCGTCGCTAACGAGGGCTTGCCAGGCCGCTCTCGCTTCGGCGGAATCCTGGTGGGTGATCAGTGCAGGGGGCATCGCCACGAGGACTCCCGAAAGCTGGTGCGGCTGTTGGGAGGGTGTGAGTACCTTCTGTCACTCTGGTCGAGTGCACGACCGGCACGGTCGCCGCGGGGTATGGTGACGCATGATCAGGATGGCGGTTCGAAGCCAGCACCTGACAGCGGCGGCTTGCGAAAAGCGTTGTGGGGGGGACCGTGTCTGACTTTGTCGAGTTCAGCTTTCCGGATGGCACTGCCGTGCTCATCGAGGTATGGCCGACAGACCAATCGAAGAGCACCGTCGACGCAGAGTTCCAGCTGCCCGGTAGCGCTGCAGTTGAACCTGTAGGCCTGGGAGCCCGAGTCGTGCAGCAGGCGGGCCAGACCCTAAATGATGCCTTCGCGCCTCTAGTGCCGGTTCTCGAAGGCTTGCATGACCAGGTGACGCGGCTGCCTCGTGCTCCCGAGGAACTGACCGTTGAGTTCGGCATCAAACTGACCGCAGGGTTGAAGCTGGCAGTCGTCAGTGGTGGAGAAGCCAGCTTCAGTGTCTCAGCCACCTGGCGACTGAATGACGGTGTGCCCTCGCCCACTTCTGAGTGAAGCGGAGGAGGGAGTCTTGCACCCTGTATCCGCCGATGATGCGCTGCGCAGCGCGTTCGTCTCGCTGCTGAATCCCGACGGCGCTGTGGTCGGAGGCGGAGTGCTTATCGATCGCGAGGGCGATCGAGCATGCATTCTCACCTGCGCGCATGTTGTGAACATGGCTTTAGGTAGAGGTCAGTTCGCGGTTGAATGTCCCGATGCGAGCATGGTGACGGTGGCGTTCCCAGCAGCTCCCGGGCTGCGCACGCAGGCCCGAGTGTCTGGGTGGTGGCCGGCACGCTCCCTACGGGAGTCGGAAGACGTGCTCACTGGCGCAGACCGACGATGGCGTGGCGACATCGCATTGCTTGATCTAGCAGATGTCGCGCCTCGAACTGTGGCTTCAGTACGCCTTGCTACGCCCAAGCTGGGCCAAGAGGCATGGACATGGTTCGGCAGCGGTGAACCAACCTCCGTGGTACGGGCACAGGTATCTGGCATCGCTGATGAGTGGTTGGTCCTGGGTGGTTCACCAACTGGTCATGCTGTCCAACCGGGTTACAGCGGAAGTCCATTGTGGGATCGAGACCGCCAAGCTGTGATTGGACTGCTTGTTAGCGCGCACCAGTCCATGCCGTACAGCCGGATGAGTACGGCTGACGTCGCGCGGCAGAGCTACGCGATTCGGGCCGACAGCATTTCCGAACACTGTTTGAGGCAGGTTCTTGGGCACTCCCAGTTCCTGGGGAAGGACGCCAATGCCCTCCTCGAAGCCCAGCGAATTGCGGCACGAGCCTTTCCGTACCGTGCTGTGGGTCTTCACGGCCGAGACCCAGCCACTGTCTATGTGCGGCAGCAAGTCTCGGCATCCGAGATCGCATCCGTCGCATTGGCGGCCGATCCCACACGCGCCGTCGTCGCGGCCGAATCGGAGAGGCTGAAGCCCAAGACGATCGAGGATGCGCTGGCGACGCACCGGCACCTCTTCTTGTCCGGTGAGGCGGGATCAGGGAAGTCCACACTGACGCTGCAGCTAGCTACGCGTCTGGTGGTATTGCCTGGTCTACGTGGCGCCATAACGCTATATCCGGTAAGGGTCCTTGCTCGAGACATTGCGGCACGCCCCGGTATGCGCTTGTTGTCGGCTGTGTCCGAAGCGCTCCGGTCAAGCCTTGCGCGGTTCCTGTCTCGTGACCTTGATCCGGAGTTGCTTGAGCGCCCCCCACACGGAGGGCGCTGGCTATTGGTCATAGACGGACTCGACGAGGTGACCGCCCAGGCCGACCGCTCTGACTTGATCGAACGCCTTCAAGTTTTCATGGAGCAGGAACGCGAGTACCACGTGCTCGTCACCAGCCGTCCTCTTCCGCAGGCGGAACGTCAGCGCTGGGAAGAGGAGAAGGAGCTTACCCAGTACGCCATCGAGCCCTTTCACCATGATCAGCGTGCACAGTTCGCCCATGCCTGGTTTGCTCGTGACCCCAGACTTGCCGATGCTTTTCTGGCTCAGCTGGCGGCTGCGAGCTTTGAAGAGGAGGCCTCGGTCCCGCTCCTTGCCACGGTCGCAGCGATCGTCTTCGAAGAAGATCCCGAGCAACCTCTACCGGCTAGCCGGTTCGATTTGTACGAGCGGTATTTCGCTCATCTATTCGACTCGCGTGCGCGTCAGCTACTGGACGACGTTCAAGTGCGGCTCGTCGGTCGCTCGCAGGGCGAGGAGTTGGCCCGGCGCCTAGTCGAGTCTCGCGTAGCATTGATCGAGTATCTGGCGCCGAGAGCGCTGCGGACCGAATCGCTGCTGGTCGAGGCTATGAAGTGGCTTGCCTCGCAAGGGATCACGCCTCCGCTCCCGCCAGCGGACTGGACTGAGATCGTCAGTTCAACACTCACGTCGACCGGCCTGTTGATACCGGACGGTGATGGACTGAGATTCGCTCATCACACATTCGCGGAGCACATCTGCGATCTCCTCGATGCCCGCCGGCTGCCTTCGCGATTCGATTGCCGGGACGCCGCGTGGTGGCGGACGTTGAGCCTCGCCTGCACTAATGGAGATGCCTCGCAAAAGCGCGTGATCCTGCACCGTGCCCTGCTCAGCGGAGACGCGTCCGAACTCATCGACTGGCTACTTGAGGGTGGCGACACGGCACGGGAGCTGGCGGCCGTGCTGATCTCGCGGGGGGTGGAAGCGACTGTCGGACAGCACGCGGCTTTGGCCGAGACATTCGAGTTCTGGCTCTGGAGAGCCGCCCGGGCACCGCAATTCGTTCAGCAGGCCGTGAATGCGTTGGGAGTGCTCCGCAGCCTGAGCCGGCCCCTCCAGCGAACCCTGTACAGAGCCGGGGCGGACCAGGCCTTTCCTGAACAACTCCGAGAAGCATGCGCGCAGGCGCTCTTGCGTTCTGGCGATCCCCATCGCTCTCTAGGGTTGAACATCATGCGTCTCCTCCTCCACGATCCGCAGCTTGCTGGTCGCGTACGCCTTCGGGCTGCCCAGGGCATGCAGTTGGCGGGGGAAACCCAAGCTGCGGTGGATGGGTTTCGGCTTCTTGCCCAGGAGCGGGGGTCGATGCTTCCTCTCCATCGGCAGATGGCGGCACGGCAGCTGGCTGGGAGCACGGATTGGTCGATGTCGATAGTGTGGCCGACTGGAGGTGTGGCGGGCATAGATGTCCGTCCGCCGGGCGGAGCGTCTACGCAGGGAGCGGAGGAACTCCGCGACACGGGTGCCGGCATGGACCTCGAGGAAGCGCGGGGCGATGCGCATGGAGCGCTCGAAGTTGGCCGTGGATTGGATACTCCTGCGCGGGCGCCTTCCCTTCACAGTCCTGTTCCCTCAGACATACAGGCTTTCCTACGCCTGGGAGACAATGCAGGAGCCGAGGACGTTGCCGCGATCGCCGTCGCCGAGGCGGCTGCGCTGGTGGCCAACGAAGGGGTGCATGCGCGACGGGACAGGTACTGGGACTATAACTGGGCGCAGGTAGCGGTGTGGCTCTGCGCCGAGCCAGCTCCGGAAGGCTCGACGCATGCCCATGCTGTTTTGGCGCTCCTTAAATACATTGCTGAACTCTCGAATGACTCGGTGAAGTACCCGCCGAACCTGCTGCTGGACCGTCCGCTGCGTGCCGTCATGGCGGCGTTGCTGATTCGAAGTACTCGCGAACACGCGATGGCCGGCCTGAGGCTCCTTACCGGACCCATTGCTGCGTGGAACGCCTCCGTCGTCAGATCTCTAATGCAGCAGGCGATACGCTCTGTTGGTGATCTGCATCAAGTCGTAATCGCACAGCACTGCCGTATCTTGCTGGACTCGCGCCTGCCGAACACGTGCCGGAACACTGTGCTTGCATCGGTTCGGGGGTTGAACCGCGGACTGGCTGTTGAGCTGCTCTCGAGAACTCGGGGTGATGATCCGTACATGGTGACAAGCACCATGCTGCGGATCGGTACGCAGTATCACGCAGATGCGGTCGCCTATCTCACAGAGGCCGCTCCCACTGCCTTCGACGGCTTTCTGCGTAGCTGGTGCCGCGCGGCTGATGAACTCATCACATGCGGTACGAGCGAGGACCGGGACGAAACTTCTCGCATGGTGAAGAGGGCCGCTGCCCGTGTCCGCGATTCGGGGGCGAAATTAGCTCTGGTCGATGTCCTCGCGCTCCGTGAGCCAATGGAGGCAGCACGGTTGGCGAGCGCTGTGACAGCGAACGCCGCAGCGAGCGATGAGGAGAGACTGGCAGCGGCACGACTCATCGCGCACGTCGGCCACGACGAGGAATACGAGGCAGTTGCCATCCAGGTGATGGATGCGTTGGAAGCACGACTGCCGCCCGCAGAGTTGATCGAACTCGCTGTCAGCCTTGCTCGAATCAGTCCAGCCGCCACGGACCGGGCCGAGACCCTCCTTCGCGCTTGTCTATTGGCTGCCAAGGGGAACTCGCCATTTCTTGGGAGTTTCGCTGCCGCGCTGGCCCGACTGGGCCCAGACGTACGTGCCCGGCTGGGCCAAGACCTCAGCAGTCTGGTCGGTGCCCCTTCCAGGCACCATCGCCGTGGGTGGTTCGAGCAGATGGAGACCATCGCCTTCCTCGGGCCAGACATGCATGAGGTGATACACGCGTGCCTGACCTCACATGTTCACGAAGGCGGAGGGGAAGACGGAAGTGTCCGCATTGCTGCTGCCGATCTCATCCATACTCTGGACTGGAAGGGTTCCGGAGTGCAGGGGGCGAGGCTGCTTTCGAGCCTGGCTAGCTCTCCGTCCGAACACCCGACTACGCGAGCCCTTGCGGCCCGTAGGCTTCGCGGCTTTGGGCCGCAGTACCTGGAGACCGTGCTGGGCACCCTTCGGGCGTTGGCAGCGGACTCCGCGCTGCCGGCCTTGTTTCTGATTCAGGTGAGCAGAGAACTCGCTGCTGCCGGATCGGTGGAACTCGCAGTCGCCGTGGTAGCCGCCCTTGTGTCGAAGAGTTCCGTGCCGGAGCCACACCGGTTCGAGGCCGCCTTACTCATGCTGACATTGGATCTGGCGTGCTCGGACCAGACCGTGGACGCCCTCGCCGCCATGGCGGGTGACCGGCGATTGTCCCGTGACACCCGGATGTGGGCGGCACAGGCCCCGTCACTCGTTCGTGCCGCGTCCACGTAGTCGTTCCGGCGTCGTGGCTGGAGGGTCCGCCTTGACGGTCAAAGGGAGCCCGCCAAGAAGCGCTCCGGTGATCGAGCCCGCCACTAGGATCATGGTGGACAGCATGCAGGGCCGGCCTCTCTTGGGGCACGGCTGCCGAGGGCGCGGTGTAAGCGGCATTCGGGGCAGTGCCGTTGGCAGCCGATCGGGTGGTAGCGGTCATGGCCAGATGGGATACGTTCCCGAGGCCAGCGGGCGGGGTCAGCCGTCTGGCGTGCGGCTCGCAGCGGCACGAGCTCTCAAAGCATGGTGTGCGGCGTTGTCGCGGGCCAGGTGTGCGCGCTCTGCGACTTCCCGGCCGAAGGGTCGCCAGCCGTAGAACGAGGCAAGAACTGCTGAGACGGAGGCAGTAGCGGCAGCACCGAGTGCTGCCGCGTTGCTCATCCGCGCTGGTGTAAGCGCTAGGAGCCGGTTCCGCGATTGTGCTGCGGTATCGGCGCACTGTGCGGACCAGAGCTCTAGAACCTGCGTGAGGCGGGCAAACAGCGCTGCCAGGCAGGCGAAGAAGGCGTAGACGGAGAGGAGACCCAGAGCGATGCGTTCGGGGATTGCAGGAGGGCGTCCATCTGCTGAGTACGACTCCCCGGTTGCAAGCATGATCATCCCTCCCGCCAAGACGAATGCGAGGAGCGAAAGGGTGAAGACAGTGAAGCCGATGTCGGCGTAATCTTCGCTGAGAGCTTCACCCTGGGGAGGGCCACCAAGCTGCGGTGTTGAGGGTCGGCGCCGTTGTGGAGGGAGGATGATGTTCACGATGTTGCCGATCAGGTCCCGGCCTACGAAAGTCCCCGATCCGCTGTTGTGCTGGCTCTTGTGCTCTGGTTCGTCTGGGCTTCTCTCGGTCACTGGGATGTGCCGTGGTGATTGATAGTCAAGTCGCCGACGTGGTCCCGGCCGATGAATGTGCCTGAGCCGGTGTTCTGCTGGTTGTAGGTGCTGCTGCCGGCAGTGGCGAGGGTGGCGAACTCTACGAGTGCGTCGGGGTGGGAGACGAGATGGGCATAGATCTGAGCGGCCAAGCGCTCGATCCGCTGCTCATAGCTGGCCATCGGGTCGCCGATCAGGGCGACCACTGTGCTCTGTTCGTCTGCTGTGCCACGACGGAAGAGGTGAGCGATTCGGCTACCCGCGGCAGCGCCTGTCGCAGTGATTCCTCCGGCAAGAAGTGTCCCGGCGGCACCCGTTGCGATGTCCAGATACTCGGCAGCGCCCATGCGTTCGTCTCCCCCTGTGTCCACAAGCAACGCGCGAGCAACCTACCCTGCGGCCTTGGTCGACGTCCTGAGAGTGGTGAATTTTGTTCGCCACCCGTCACGTCTCAGGCGGCAAGGCCCACGTCCAGGATCTTGGCGGCTTTGCCGATGGAGCCCGGCATGAGGTGGCGGTAGATCTTGAAGGTGATGTCGAGGCTCTTGTGGCCCATCCATTCGGCGACGTCGGTGATGGGGATGCCGTTGGTGAGGCAGTTCGAGGCGAAGAAGTGGCGGAGGCTGTAGATCACCATGCCGTCTGGGACGTCGACCTGGTCGGCGCGCTTGATGCGCTGCCACTGGTTCTGCAGGTAGTAGGCCAGGAACGGCCTCGTGGGGTCCATGGGGTGGCGGAGGAGGTAGCCGTCGACAGTGCCGTGTTTGTCGGCGTACCACTCGATCGTCTCGCGGACGCGGGCCGGGAGGGGGACGTCGCGGTAGTCGGTGGGCTTGCGGTGTTTGAGGCGGCCGTAGGTCTTGGTGGTCTGGTTGACCTGCTCCGTGATGCGGTAGACGTCGCCGGCGACGAGGTTGTTGAGGTTGACGGCAAAGGCCTCGCCGTTGCGCACGCCGCAGCCACTCATGAGGTCGGCGATCAGGAGGAAGCGGTCGTCACCGGCGGTGCGTATGTCGCGGAGCTGGGCGGGGGAGGGGATGACCGCGCGCTCCGGGTCGTACTGCGGGGGCTTCACGCCCAGGACGGGGTTCTCTGTGAAGATGCCGAGGCGGTACGCGTCCAGGAGGACGGACTTCACCTTGTCGAAGGCGTTGGACTGGGTGGCCAGGCCAGCGCCGTTGCGTTCCATGGTGCGGATGAAGCCGTCGACGACCTTGTGGTCGAAGGTGCTCATCCGGCGGCTGCCGAGCGTCGGGAGGATGTGGTGCTCGAGGAGCGACTCCAGGGTGCGGAGCGAGGACTCAGCGAGGTCGCGCTGGCCGGCCTTCCACTCTGCGGTGTACTCGCGGAACTGCATCGCGCCGTACTTCTGGATGCGCTCGGCCTTGCTCTGGCTCCGGGGAGCTGCCTTCTTCTCCTGGTAGACCGTGGTAAGGCGGGCGATCGCCTTCTCCTGGGTGGAGAAGCCGGCTTCTTCGGTCTGCTTTCCAGCCGCACTGCGGTAACGGATCTTGTACTCGTGGGGGCACTTCGACCAGCGGGACTGTGGGTGCTCGCAGTCCTTGTAGAAGGTGCCCATGCCGTGGGCGAGCGACTTCGTTGCCATGCGGTGCGGGACTCCTCGGGCGCCAATGCTGACCTTTTGCTGACGCCGAAGGGTCCAATACGTTCCTGACCTGCACGAAGACGGATATCTCGTGTTACGTTCTGGAACTGGATCGGGCGCAGCAACGAGGAGATCGTCCAGGCCCGCCAGGACTGGATGGAAGGCACCCGCTTCGGCGAAGTGAAGGGCTACGACGGCCCCCCGATCCCCGCTCCGCAACTCCCGCCGGGGCCGCTGAAGGCACGGGGTCGGGTGCGCTGACCTGCGCCAGCTGGGGTCAGCTTTGCCCATACCAATGCTGACCCAATGCTGGGAGATTCCCGATTCGGCCAGTGAACGTCTGTTTCGCGCCGGTTGGGGCGGATCCGGGTGTCGGGTTGTCCGGTAAGTGTTGTCCTGGAGGGGCTGCGCCCGTCGGGGCGAGCGTTCGGACAGCGTGAACAGGGGGTCTTCAACGATGGCTTCTCTGCACTACGACGTACTCACCGATCCGGCTCCGCTCCAGGTGCCGGTCGCAGGCGAGGAACGCCAGGGGTCGGTCCACATCGTCGTCTCGAATCCGACCATGGACGAGGTGATCTGGTACTCCATAGAGATACGGGTGCCCTGCGGCCAGGCGGACGGTGACCTGACGGCGGATCCGAAGACGATCACCGCGCGGGTCGAGCGGAACACCGCGACGAAGAAGGGGGAGGAGCCGATCGTCGCCTGGGACGACACCACGGGTGTCCTCACCGTGACCGCCCAGCCGAACACGCTGTTCCAGGAGGCCGGCTCCATGGCCCTGGTCCTGGACGGCTTCCCCGTCTCCAGCGCGTCGGGACTGGTACTGCTGCGCGTGACGGAGCGGGCGGCGAACGGCGCCAGGGTGCAGAAGAACCCCGTGACCCTGAGCCTGCTGAAGCAGCTGCCCAAGGTGCCGAGCAACTTCCGTGCACAGCAGTCCCTGGTGGCCGGAGGCCAGGACGTCGTCCTGCGGTGGGACGGGCCCGACACCCTCACGTACTGGATCCAGGGTCCGGACGGCCCTCCGGAGACGGTCACGCCGACGCAGGGCGCAACCGGCTGGCAGTGGTCGCCCGCGGCGGGCCAGGAGCCGAAGCGGGACGCCACGTACACCCTGATTGCCACCTCCCCGGGCGGGCAGCAGCCCGGGTACTTCCTCACCACCACCGTCCACCTGCGCAGCCCCGAGTTCGAGAGCGTCACCGCGACGACCGGTATCCACAGCCCGTGGGTCGAGGGCACGGCGGACAAGGGCCGGATCGTCTTCACCCCGCAGGGCGCCCAGATCCGCGACGCGGCGGGCGGCCTCGGCACCCTCTCGGCCACCAAGGCCGACGTCGAGACCGTGACCGCGGCGTGGGTCCGGGGGCGCGAGAGCGATGCCGGGTGGATCGGGTTCCCGTCCGACGGGATCAGGGTCGGCCGCGGCGGCGGAAGCGACCTGGGAACCGTCACGGCCGACAAGATCAGCGTGAACGGCATCAACACCCAGTGGGTGGGGGACCGAGACTCGGGCAAGGGATGGGTCGAGTTCCCGCAGTCGGGAGTGAACGTCCGCAAGGACGGAAAGCAGGACTGGGGAACCGTCGCCGCCGACCTGGCGGACCTGAACGGCATCAACACGAAGTGGGTGCAGGGCCGCACGGCCGCCGACGGATGGATCGAGTTCCCGGCCTCCGGGATGAACGTGTTCCAGGGCGCCGGGAGCCGCCAGTGGGGGACCGTCGCGGCCGGCAAGGCAGACCTGAACGACCTGGTCACCCACCGGGCCCAGGTCAAGGAACGTCTCACCCTCCAGGGCGGGCTGACCGTCGACAATGTGCTGGAGACGCAGGACGGCCCGCCGCGGCTGATCGTCCACGGCCGCCTGGATGCCGAGGGCGAGGTGAAGGCCAACCACACGGTCACTGTCACCGGAGACCTCACCACCCTCGGCATGCTGCGCGTTCAAGGTGAGTCGCGCTTGCAGGGGAAGGTGAACGCCGGCGCCCATCTGTCGGTCCGTAACGGGAACGACTGGATCATGCACACGAACGACGGGAAGGTAGCGATCAACGGCGACCTGCGCGTCCACGGGGCATTCCGCTCCGATTCCTGATCAGGTTGCCAAGCAGGCTGCGCGACGGGCGGTCGAGGGTAGGTTGCATCACCCGCCGCCCGTCACGCAGGAAGGCCGGACCGAGGAGGCCGCCGCGTCGTCGAACCGCTGCCAGTGGCGGACGGCATCGCCCAGCCAGTACATCGCAGGCCGTCGGTGGTCAGCATGGCGCTGCTGATGTCGGATACGAGCGTTGCCGCCTGGTCCAGAGGCCGGCGGCCGACGATTCGCCCGTCCACCTCGCGTCGAACCAGCGCAGCAGATCCAGCCCGTAGGAGCGGGCGGTCGTCTCCAGCCGACCGGAGGCTTGAAGGTCGCGGAAGAAGGCGGCGTCCCGGCGGGGTCACGGACGGCAGGCGCCTCCTCGGCCGATGGCGATCAGGCGGTCGCCGTACCAGGCCAGGGCGGGGGTCTCCAGGGTGCGGTACTCGTCCACCGGGGCCGCTGCCGTCCAGGTCGAGCCGTCCGAGGACCGCAGGTGCAGTACGCCCTCGGAGTCGGGGAACAGCATGTACAGCGTCGGCCCCGCGACCGCGAGCCGTACGCTGTTGGAGGCCCGCACGTCCTCCGTCCTCTGCGCGGTCCAGGTCTTGGGCGGGCCGTCCTTGGGGCGCGACCGTGTCCACACACGGCCGTGGAGGGAACGGAAACAGCACGTCAGGTTCCCGTTCCACAGGACGAGTTCGGGGGTGTGGACCAAGAGCTGCGAACCGGAGGCGTCGCTCTGCCACTCGCCCTGGGCGTCGCGCCGATGATGGACTGGGACCAGGCCGATCACCATCTTCCGCAGCACCGCGTGCAGAGCGGTGCCGTCCCAGCAGAGCGAGACCCCGCCGCCCATGGGGGCGGCCATCGCCGAAGCCGCGCCCCAGGACGTTCCGTCGCTGCTGGTACGGGTGAACTGCTCGCCGCCGGGGGCCTGGTAGGCGCAGATGAGCGAGGTGCCCGCGGCGGTCAGCGCGACCGGCGCCACCGCGGCCGGACCGGGGGAGTTCGGCAGGGTCCGCCAGTTGCGGCCCCCGTACTCCGCCCATGTCAACTGCTCACTGTCGTAAGGCCGGAACAGGAGATGGAGTTTCCCGTCACGGACGGCGATCGCGGGCGCGGCGGCGGCAGGGCCGAACGGCAGCCGGACCGGCTCGCTCCAGCGGCGCTGCCGAGGGTCGAAGCTCCGCATGGACAGTTCCGGCCGGTGCTCCAGCCGGGTCGCAGTGAACGTCGGCACGGTGTGGGTGCGGGCCGCGAGCCGGTCCGTGACGACCCCCCGGGTCGCGGTCAGGGTCGGGACCACGACATCCGGCACGGCGACGGTCACCCACACCGAACGCACCGCCTCCGCCTCTCCGGAACCGGACGAGGAGGTGCCGTGCAGTTGGAAGAGAGTGTCCTGGGTGATGTTGTGGGCGGTGAAGCCGTCCCGGTCGGTGACGGAGATGTCCGCCTTGCCGTAGCTCAGCCGAAAGGTGCCGTTCGCCGCCTGCCAGCTGAGGGCGACACTGCCGCCGTACGCGACGCGCAGGGGGTCTGCGCGCAGTTCGCCCAGGCTGAAGGCGGGTGGGAACTTCGGTACGGGCAGCCTGACGGTCTCCGTACTCCAGGGGTCCTCGCTGGTGTCGCCGGGGACCCGCCAGCGCACGGTCACGGTCAGCTGGGCGCGCCCCTCGACACGGTTGACGGGGACCTTGGCGATCGACAGCGCGAGACCGTTCGCCTTGTCGATCTCGGCGAGGCCGCCGGGCGGGGTGAACGTCACCGCCCCGGAGGCCGCGACCGTGGCGCCCCACCCGGCCGGGTTGGTGGAGGCCGTCATCCCGGTGGTCTGGGCGGCCAGCGCGGTGGCGCCGGTGCCGACGGGCACGGAGACGGTGATGCCGCCGCACTCGATCGGGCGGGCGGCGCGGCGGGTGAGGACGAGGGTCAAGTCCGCCAGGCGGTACGCACCGGAGGCCGGGGACACCTGGGCGGGGAAGGGCGCTGTGGACAGCGTGTACAGCAGTTCCACGCCGGCTTCCGGCCAAGCGGCGGCCGATGAGGCTTCGTCCGGAGCGGCATCGGGTGCCGCGATGTCGGTGGTCATGACGGGTCTCCTCCTCGGCGGACGCGGTTGCGGGGACGGGTGCGGGTACGGTTCAGAACAGCCACAGCCGACCCCCGGTCGCCACCAGAGCCGGGTCGTGGGAGTAGATCCGGTCGGAGGCCGGCGACGGACCGGTCCATGCCGTGCCGTTGTAACTCATGAGCTGGGCGCGGCCGGAGACATCGCGGTAGACGCAGTACAACCGGCCTTCGTGGACCGCGAGCGAGGGCGGGCCCGCGGGCGCCGGCCCGGGTGGCAGCGCCGCGCCCGCCACCCACTGGGAGCCGTTGTAGTAGTTCATCCGATGACTGCCGTTGGAGGGGTACACGCAGACCATCCGGCCGTCGAACGCCGCGAGCGCCGGAGCGCCGGTGGCCGCGACTCCGGACATCCGGGCCCCCTCGGACCAACTGGCCAGTTCGTTGTTGTGATGACGCCGCCTCCAGTACAGCGGAGGCATATCGGTGCGGTCGGTGACCGCGAGGAACAGCGAAGCGCGGTTCAGGTCGGCCAGGGCGGGGCGGAACCGGGTCGTGACACCACCCGGAGCGGGTACGGGATCGCCCCATTGCCCGTCCAACCGCATCTGGCGGGTCATCACCTGGGTGTTGTTCCCGCCGCCGCGATAAACGGTCCAGAGCAGGGGCAGGGGCAGGGGCAGCTGCGGCGGCACGTCGACCATGAGCGCGACGGACGGATCGGCACCCGGGCCGACGGGTTCCTCGACGCGGGTCCACGCGTAGCCGTCGAACGACGACCACACCAGGTCCGATCCGCCGAGCGGCTGGTAGACCAGCTCTACGTACGGGTGGAGCTCGGACTCCACGGGCTGTCCCGTGGTGTGCGAGTACAGCGCCGGGGCGCCGACCGGCAGTGCGCTCCGGATCCAGTGACTGTCCTGCCATCCGAACTTGTCGGTACGGTGGGCTTCCGGGAGTGCGGGCAGCCGCTGCGGGAAGACGAGCGGGGTGGTGGGGGAGGCCGCCGGGCGGATCTCCCCCACCTGCAACGTCCCGCGAACGATCACCCGGCCCACCGACTCCACGGGGCCGGAGACCTGCACCAGCACGGTGAGCGTGCGCTCCACGCTGCCCGCGCCCTCCTGCGCGACCGCCCGCAGATGGAAGAAGGTCGTCTGCCTCATGTCGGGGACGGTGACCGAGGACTGCCCGGTCACGGGGTACGACTCACCGTCGTAGTACAGCGTGAGGTGGGTGGCGGCACTCGCGTCCCAGCGAAGGGTGACCGAGCCGCCCTTCGGAACGCTCTGCGGCTCGGCGACGAACGACCGCAGATGGAAGCCGAGCGGGAACTTGCCGACCCCCAGGCCGGTGGTCTGCGACTGCCAGTCGGCCGTGCCTGGCGTGCGCCAGGAGGCGCTGATGTCCACCTGGCTGAGTCCGACGCGCTGGTTGACCGGCAGGCCCATCACCTGGAAGGTCACACCGGTGTCGGGCCCGAACTCCGTCTGCGCGGGGGCGCCGGGCCCGGGAGCGAAGGTGAGGGTGCCGGCCGACGCGTTCACCGTCCCCGTCCAGCCCGCCAGGCTGATCCGCCCGGTGACGCCGGTCAGGCTTGAGCACAGGTCGTTCTCGCCGGCGCCGACCTTCAGGGTGATCGTGAACGACCGGCATTCGACGGGTGCCTCGGCGGCCAGCGAGGCCACCACGATCAGGTCGCCCTTGGCCGGGGCCCCGCTGGACGGGGAGACCCGCAGTGGGTCCGGGTGGACGGCGAGATCGAAGTAGAGCGGATCGGTGTCGGCGGCGCTGGCCCGGCCCGACGGTGGAGCCGTCACGTGGCGGACGAGTGACATCAGACCTCCTCGGCGGTGGGCTCCGGCACGGCTGCCGCGCTCTCCGCGATCGGTGGCGCGATCCTGATCCGGTCCAGAGTGTGGCTCTCCAGCCGGTCGGTACGGAGAGCGCCCGTGACGACCAGGTTGTTCACCTCGAAGTCCGGGTCGGCGACCCCGACGATCGTGCCCAGCGTCAGCTCGGCCGCCCCGTGGCTGCCGCGCAGATAGAACACGGTCGTACGGCGCATATCGGGCACGGTGAACTCGCTGCGCGCAGTGACGTCGTACTGCACGTTCTCGTGCAGCAGATGCAGGGTCGCGCCGTCGGACGCCTGCCAGCGCAGCTCGACGTCCTCGCCGTTGTTCACCACGGCTCGCGAGGGGGTGAAGTCCCGCAGGGAGAAGCCGGGCGGGAACTTGCCGACCTCGAAGATGGTCCTGCCGGTGCCCGATTCGTTGTTCCAGTACGCGGTGACGGTCACCTGGGACGAGCCGGTCGCCTTGTTGACGGGGATGCGGTCGAGGGTGACGGTCAGGCTCGTGCCGGGTCCCACCAACTCACCGCCGGAGGACGGCATGAAGGAGAAGGTGGACTGCTGCACTCCGGTGTACCTCCAGCCGGAGCGGTCGACCGAGGGCTCCACTCCGGTGAGCGAGGAGGCGAAGTGGGGGGAGTCGGCCCCGGCCAGGACCTTCACGGTGATCTCGGTAAGGGTGATCTTCTCGCCGTCGGTCACCGACCCGACGGCGGTGATCTTGGCGTACTCGGTGTCTCCGGTTCCGGGCGAGACCCGCACCGGCTCGGGAACGGTGTTCAGTCGGAAGGCCATGCGGCTCTCGGCGGCGCGTGGCGCGCCCGCCGGGACGTACTCGGTCATGGTGAGGTTCCTCGTGACGTATGGGGACGGTGGACGGGGCGGGGTGACGGGCGTCAGCCCTCGCCGTCGCGGCTCGCCCCCGCCGCGTCGTCCAGCACCATGAATCCGCTGCGGATCCGGGGCCGGACCCCCTGGGGCCACACCGCCGGGTCCGGCGCCGACATGGGCGAGCGGGGCCATGCGTCGCCGTCGCGCTCGGCCCACGACCAGGTGCCGGTGGCCGTCGCCGGATGCGGGGCCAGCACGGTGTCCGAGCCGGAGGTACCCGGCTCGACGGGAGCGAGCAGCGGGCCCGCCCGGAAGGCCACAGCCATGGCCGCGACCGCCTCGTCCGTGAACTCCTGTGGCACGAACACCTCACCCACCGGCAGGATCTCGGTCGTCGCGTGCACCGAGGCGCGCGCGTCCAGCAGGAGCGTCACTTGCGCCCGGGGGCCGTCGAACGACAGCTTCAGCCGTTCCGCGGTGTCGATCCACCGCAGATAGCCGTCCTCGCCGGGATTCAGGGCGGTCTCGATGTGGTCGTAGTCGTCCCCGCGCACATATCCGACCAGGCCGTCGTCCAGCTGGGCGGCCTCGCCGAGCCGCACGCGCCACTCGTAGCCCCCCAGCTTCGGTTCCGGCTGGTCGAAGATGGTCTGCCAGTGCACGTCCCTCCGGGCGGGTCCGCACAGTTCCAGGCCCAGTTCGGCCCGTACGAGGGCCAGCGGGCGTCCGAAAAAGTAGGCGAGGCTCGCGTCGTCCGGGCCGTCCGGGTCGATTCCGGCGAGCGAGGCGTCCAGGTGATGGCGCAGCGCGTCGAAACCGGTGGGGCCCTGCCGGATCACCCCGGCGAGGAAGCCGTGGGCGTGGGGGGAGAGGTCTGCGAGGCCGGCGAAGTCCGGGACGGGCGAGCCCGGCAGCGGATTCCAGTCGACCACCTGCTGTCCGCCGGCGCCGACGACGACCCGGACGTCACCGAGCGCCGTGCCCTCGGGCCCGTAGCACGCGATGGACCGGTCGAGCCGGTTGTGGATCAGCCAGGCGCACACCGGGTTCGCTCCGGCGGTGACGTCCACCTCCCGGCCGGTCTTCCCGTCCACGAAGTGGAAGGCGAGCTTACCGGGCTGGAGCAGCCGCGGGCCCAACTGCGCGAACCGGTCCTGCTCGATCTCGCCGACTTCCTCGTCGGGCACGAACGTCGCGGGCCTGGCGAAGTCGAAGTGGCGCGGGTTGTCGATGAGATTGACGGCCCGGCCGAACCGGTCCACGACGGCGAGACGGGTGAACTCCAGCTGCCCGGAGCGCAGTTCCTGGAAGTCGCTGGCCTCCCAGTCCTCCCACTCCTCCTCGGGAAAGTTCCCCGGCCGGGGCTTGCCCTGGTCGCCGTCGGCGATCAGCGCGCCGAGCGTCCCGTCGGGCCGCAGCCCCGAGCCGATGATCCGCTGGCCGATCTGCGCGGAGAGCCCGTCGAGGCGCTGCGAGAGCTCGTCGGTCTCACGGAGCCGCGAACGCAGGGAGCGGATCATGTCCTGATCGAGGTCCGTGCGGCCGTTGGCGTATGCGGCGAGGCGGCCCTCCGACTGGTGCCCGCTGGTGGGGGTGAGGATCTGCCGGCCGGAGGCAGGAATGCGGTGGGTGACGGTTCCGTTGCCCGTCCAGCGGTAGCGGGTGCCGTCGAAGCGCCAGTTCTCGGTGCCGTCCGGCTCCTGGAAGGGGATGGCCACGTAGTCCGCCTTCCAGGCCAGATACAGCGGCTGCCAGGGCTGGACCCATGCCGCCGTTCCGTATTCGGGCAGCGCGCCCTCGGCCTGCGCCAGGTCCAGGCCCTGGGCGCGGGCCCGGTCCAGGATGAAGAACTCGGCCAGCAGCCGGGGGACGAGGGCGGGCAGCCCGGCCGTGTTGACCCGGGCGACATCTGCGGCCACCGTCAGTTCGGTGACCGGGCCGACCGCTGTGACCAGGCGTTCCTCGGTGCGGCAGGGCAGGAGCGAGTCCCGGTCCAGGGGCGCGTGGAGCTTGGCTCCGCGCAGCAGGACGACCGGGTCGCTGGACTCCTCGTACGGGGCGAGCGGGACGCGCTGGAGAACGCGGGACGCGCGCATGCCGTGTTTGGCGGCGTGCCGCAGCGCCTCGGCGTGGAGCTCGTCCTGGTCCATCGACCAGGGCAGGTCGGCGCGCTTGGCGGTGACCTCGGCGGTCAGCTCGGCGACCTTCTGGGCGGGAGATCGCGCCACCTCGGGGTTGAGCTTGGATTCGATCTGCTCGGTGAAGAAGGCGGGCTTGTCGCGCAGTTTGTTCAGCGACCAGAGGTGGAAGAGGTGCTCCTGAGCGCTCCGCAACTCGCGTTCGAGGGAGTCCAGTTCGCGCTGCGTGGCGTTGAGGTCGGCGACGACGTCCGCTTCTGCGGCCCGTTCGCGGGCCGCCTCGGCGGCGGAGAGCGGGGGCAGGGCGTCCGGGTTCCCGCGGTCCACCACGCGCCAGGCGAAGCCGCCCGGCACCGGGCCGAAGCCGGAACGGTGCGCGGCCCGCGGCGGGAACAGGTCCCCGTCCGTACGGTCGAGCTGCTCGAGGCAGCCGAGGGCGAACGCCTCGTACAGTCGGGCCTCGTCGGCGTGCAGCGCGCCCGTACCGCCGTACTGGTCCGCCACCGCGGCGGACGCCTCGGCGGTGGAATTGCCGATGCCGACGGCCACCTCTTCGGGGTGCGGGTTGGTTCGGGCGGGGACGGGCCCGCTGGGCTGCCAGTCGACGCCGAGCACGCTGCCCGCGTAGAGCGAGCGTCCGGGGGTGCCGTAGCCGGGCGGCAGAATCCATTCCAGCTCGGCCATGAGGTCGCGGAACTCGCCCTCGCCGCGCAGGGGGTCGCTGTCCTCCTGCGCGTACCAGCCGATCACCCGGTAGCTGACCCGGGCGTCAGTGGTCACGTCCTCCAGCGTGTCGTGGATGGAGAGCACGTTGGTGTTGTACGGCTGGTAGACGGAGAAGGTCAGCAGGCCGGGGCCGAGCGCGGTGAGGAAGGGGTCGCGGCGGTCCGTCGGCTCCCGCCAGGGCGAGGAGGCGGTGAGCTCGTGCTTGCGGCCGATTTTGGTGGAGGTGGCCGTGGTGGTGTGCGGGTCGAGATAGGAGACGGTGCCCGTGGCGCCGAGATGGTCGCTTTCGACCAGCCAGCTGCGGATGCCGCCGTCCCAGCGGCGGGTCACCAGCCAGCGGTTGGGGACCAGCGGGAAGTCACTGATGCCGTCTTCCGTCTCCTGGCCGTGGGCCAGGCCGGACGGCAGCTGCCACATCACGTACGCGCCGAGCCGCTCCGGCTTGTCCCGCCAGACATCCAGGCCCTCGAACGCCGGGGGCTCCGGCGTGTCATTGCGCGAGGCGAAGGTGAGGAAGCTGGACTCCCAGCGGTGCATCACGTACGAGTCGTCGGTATCGCGCACTTGGGGGTTCACCGCGAACGCGGCGACCTCGACAGGCACCACCAGGGTGTCGTTCAGCGCCATGGGTTACAGCGTCCCTTCGGTGGGCTCGGACGACAATTGCGGATTCATGGTGAACTCCTGGGCCAGCGGGGCCTTTACGACCTGGAGCGCGAACTGTGCGGAGGAGAGTTCACCCACGGACAGGGCGGCGGCCAGAGCCGGTGCGAGCCGGTGCTCGATGTCGAGGACATCGTGTCCGCCGGGCCGTAGGAACGGCCCGTATCCGCTGCCGTCGGCGGGGAAGTCGCCGAGCGCCTGCCCCACCGGGGCGACGATGGAGCGCAGCTCCGTGGTGTTGTTGAAGCTCAGCCCGAAGTGCAGGCCCTGCGCGGGCTCGACGAGCGTGAACCGGTCGATCACCTGCGGATACAACAGCAGACGGAGGTCGTCGCCGAGATTCCGCTGCTGGACGGGCGCGATCTCGCGGTCCTGGCCGAACGCGGTGAGAATGGCCTCGGGCCAGTTGGCCAGTAGCTCGGAGTGGATCAGCACCCCGGAGGCGAGCTGCGGAATGCCCCGTAGCTCCCGTGCCAGGTCGTTGAGGTCGGCGTCCAGCGCGTGTCCCTCCCCGACGCTCAGCGCCCCGTCGACGGCCGCCTGGATCCAGCCGGTGTCGACGTGGAAGAACCGCACCGACTCCTGCGGCAGCTGCTGCTCGTCCGGTACGAGATATCCGAACGGCACCATCTCCAGCCGGGTCAGCCGGGTCAGCCACGTCTGGACCGGCGTCAGCTCGGCCCGCACGGCCGCTGCCAGCACCGAACGGGTCGAGGCATCGGCGACGGCGGTGCGCAGCCGGTCGACGCTCATCGGGGCGACGGTCGCGGTCCGTGCCGTGGGCCGCCTGCCCTCGGCCTTCACCTCGGCGCCCGGCCGGGTGAGTGCGGTGGCCAGTGGGCCGTTGTCGCCCAGCAGCCGGTCGAAGGAACGCCGTACGAGGCGGGTGTCGATCCCGGCGGCAGCGTCCCGTTCACCGAGCGCGGCCAGTTCGGGGAAGGCCAGCAGTCTGCGGGCGGCCCGCCGCGCCGCCTTGCGGAACGCCACGAGTGCGCTGCGGAACTCGGCGTCGGCCAGGGCGAGCCCGCGACCCAGGCTGAACGCGACCGCGTACCCGGTGTCGTACGCGCCCAGCTCCTCCATGTACACCAGCCCCTCGCCCGCCGACTTCAGGCGGACGCCCGTGCCCTGCGGCAGCCGATGGGCGGGGGCGGCCGTCAGCGGGCCCCGGTAGAACCCGACGGTCGGCTCCCCGGACTCCAGGCTCTGCGGGAGCACGGTGCCGCCCTGGCGCAACAGGTCCAGGGCGAGCGGCACATCGGAGGTCGTCGGCAGCCCGGGGTGACGAAGCAGCGGGTCCGGATCGGCAGCCAGGGGCTGGGCGTACTCGGCGAAGCCCATTTTGCCGTCGTCGATCGAGGTGAACGCCCACGAGTGCAGCGACACCAGCCGCAGCCCTTCGGCGGGCGGCGGGACCTTGCCGTCGAGATAGTCCTCGAAGCCGTCGAGGGAGACCAGGTGGGCGACGTGCAGGCCGCCCGCGTCCGGGAATCGGCTGGACACCACCACGGCCTTGATGTCGTTCTCGTCCGGCGGCGGGTCCTCACCGACCCTGCGGGTGGCGTCCGGCGGGCCGCCCTCGCGGATGTGCGCGAGCATGCCCAGTTCGTACGTGGTGGGGCACAGGGCCGTGAAGAGCGCTGCCGGTACCAGGACGCTGGTGACGGTCAGCTCCTTCTCGTCGTCGTACAACGGTGGGTCGAAGGTCGGCGGGCGGCCCGCTCCGGCCCGGCCCGCCGCGAAGTCGGCGGCCGTCGAGACCGTCACCTGGCCCACGGCCTGCGGGTCCTCGGGGAGCTCGTCCGCCCGGAAGACCAGCAGCGCCAGCCAGGGGGCGCCGGCCTTGGCGCCGCGCAGCAGATGCATCCAGGGGAAGCCGGGCCGGGTGAGGGTGATGTGCGGGAGCAGCATGCCGTACTCGCCCTCCGCGCCGGGCGGCGGATAGCAGGCGGTGACGTCCTCCGGCAGCAACTGGAAGCGCGGCTGGCGCACCGCGAAGACCTGCTCCAGGTCCGGCAGCAGATCGTTGCCGACCTTGTCGGAGCCGCTGACGGTGTGGTCGACGGTGACGGTGTGTCGTCCGGAGTACAGCGGAGGCAGCCGGTGGTCGAAGAACCGGGTGCGGTGTCCGGGGCCTGCCATCAGTTGTCTCCCTCAGGGGCGTTCGGGGTGCTGGTGGCGCGGGTGGTGCCTGCGGGCACCAGCAGCGGTTCGGCGGTGAAGTAGCCGGTCACGCCGTGGGCATAGCCGGGAAGCTCGGCCTTGGCGCCCCCTGTGTCGAGGCCGAGCGCACCCATCAGTGAATGCACCTTGGTGCGGGCGGCGCACGCGGCGGCGGTGTCCACGGTGCCGGCGATCCGCCCGACGACCCCGCCGGGCCGGGTCGGGGCCGGTGTCAGCGGCACATCGGTGGCCTTGATCGGGACTTTGCCCTGCGGGTAGACGGGGTCGAACTTGAAGGTGTCCTCGCCGATGTACCCGGTCGAGTGGCCGTAGTCGACATCGGGCGAGGTCAGGGTGACTCCCGTCAGATGCCTCTCCTGCCCGCTCCCGTGCTCGGGATCGCCCGTGTCGTCCCACAGCTGCGGCGGCAGGGCGGTGTACTGCGGCGTCGCCTTCCAGCGGGCCAGGTCGACCGTCTCGCCCTCCAGGGTCACCCGGATGCGCTGGACGGTGGTGAGGCCGGTCACGCGCATCGGATGGATGCCGAAGCCCGGCCCCGCGAAGACCACGTCGTTCCCGGTCGCTTCGAGTTCGATCCGGCTCAGGGGCACCTGCGTATCGGTGCCGAAGGTGAACCCGGACGCCTTGACCAGCCAGTCGCCCTGGTGCGGGTTGTCCGGGGTGCCCTCGGAGATCAGGCCGTCACCGGGCCGCAGCCGCGCTCGGGCCCCCGGTTCGGGCAGCATCGCGCGGGTGCCGGGCCAGTCCAGGGTCTTGTCCCCCTGGCCACGCGCGGCATGGCCGAAGTTGATGGTGAAGGAGACGAACCACACCTTCACCCGGGCCTCGCCCCCGGTCGGCGGACCCCAGATCCGCAGCGACACGCCGACCTCGATGCGTACGGTGATCCGTACGAAGAGCACCTTGACCGAGCCTTCGACGCCGATCGACAGCGACAGGCCGACATCGATGTAGAACGGTTTCCATTCGATGAGTGCGTCGACCTTGGCGGTGCACCATGCCTTGATGATCCCCGACGCGTAGCGCACATCGAGGCTGCCACCCGCCATCGCTGCACGCGGGGTGAGCGCGAAGTAGGCGTTTCCGGAGACGGTGACCTTGCCGCCGAGCGACCAGTCGAAGCCGATCCTGGGCAGCCGGGGATAGTGCGCGGGGGCGTGGTAGCTCTCGTGGTAGCCGCCCGCGCTGAAGACGAAGTCCCCGCGGTTGGGGTGGTTTCCGTACCAGAGCGTCAGGCCGACGCCGCCGCGCAGCTTGCAGTCCTCGTCGATGAGATACGAACTGGGGTTGAGGGAGGTGCCGACGGTCAGTTCACCGGAGTTCGGCTTGATGACCAGCTGGAGCCCGGCCTCGATCCGGGCGTACTTCTTGTCGCCGGCCTTGGGGAACGATGTCCCGGCCGTGCCCAGCAGCCCGATCGTGAGGTCCGTCCCGGTCTGGAGCACCGCCATTGCGGTGCCGTCGATCAGCTCGCCGACGGTGAAGGCAAGGCCGGCGGTCATCCACAACCCACCCTGCCGGGGAGTGATCCACGGGCTGGGGCCACCGATCAAGGTGTTCAGAATGGCCACTGGATTGGTGTCGTCCCCGCCGATGGCCGAGGGGTCGTGGAGCGCCTGGAGGAACGGA
This sequence comes from Streptomyces sp. NPDC002054, assembly GCF_040296685.1. Taxonomy (NCBI): domain Bacteria; kingdom Bacillati; phylum Actinomycetota; class Actinomycetes; order Kitasatosporales; family Streptomycetaceae; genus Streptomyces; species Streptomyces sp. NPDC002054. The sequence continues at coordinate 164,620 of NZ_JBEOXT010000015.1, read as the reverse complement.
AAGGTGGTCAGGTCGCCGAGTCCAGGTGTGCGCAGATGGCTGTTCCAGCCGAAGCCGGCCGCGACACCGGTGAGCCGGAACGCCGGGATCCCCAGCCCCGGTTCGGCACCGAGCGAGGCGAAGGCGAAGAACGAGGGCCGGGTGCCGGCGTCCTGCGGGAAGACCACCGCCCCCGTGCCCATGCCGTACAGGCCGCGACTGCCCGGGGCGCCGCCCCCGAACGCGAAGGTCAGCAAGCCGCCGACCACTGCGCGGTACGGGGACTGGGCGGGCTGTACCTGCAGCGCGCCCTTCACCGACAACGGGCTTTTGTCGTAGACGACCTCGATGCCGTGATAACCGTCCAGCGGCCCGCCGGGGATGAAACTCACGCCCGGACCACCGAACTTCGGCGCGTTGAGCACCACGAAGCCGTCCGCGGTGGGCACGGCGCGGGTACGCGGCGACAGTCCCGGATAGGGGTGCTGCGCGTACGGAACTCGGGTGGCGGCCGTCCTCGGGCGGCCCAGCCCGTCCGTGCCACCGGAGTGGTCGGGGACCACGGTGCGGGGCGCGCTGACCGGCACCACCGTCCCGTCCGGCAGGGCGAGCCACACCCCGGCGGGCAGCGCGACCGCCACCGGCACGCCCAGGTTGCTGACCTGGTGTGCGGTCAGGTCGGTCCGGGTGGCCAGGACATGACCGCCCGGGACGGGCACCACCAGCACCTGCGCGCCGTCCCGGTCCAGGATGCCGCCGTCTCCGGCGAGACCGTCCAGCGCCAGCGTGAATCCGGCGGCGTCCCCACGGAACGTCAGCCCCGTCACTGGCGGCGCGGGCAGCTCGGGCAGCTCGTACCCGTACAGCCGGGCGACCTCGCTTACGCATACCCCCGTCCCGGGGAGCGTGATGGCGAGGGCGGTCCCGGAGACCTCCCCGTCGGCGCACCCGAACTCCGCCCGCACGTAGGCTGGTTCGGAGCCGATGGCGATCGGGGCCCGCCCCCGAACTCGAAGCCCCGCCACGTCCCCGTCGTCGTGTGCCAGCTGGAGCGTGCCGCCCGGGAACAGGGGGACCGCACCATCGGCGGGCCCCAGATCGCGCAGCGTGAGGACGCGTAGTTCCGCGACCTCGCCTTCCAGTGCCTTGCGCAAGTCACTTTCGTGCATGGTGGCGAATCTCCTCGTACGTGGCCGACAGCCCGTTCACGGATTCCCTCAACGGCAGGCGCGTACGTACTGGTGGCCGCCTGGCGCGATCTTAGGGTTGGCACCCCGCCGAGAAAAGGTGCGAATCGGACGGATGGTCACCTGGGGTGGCCGGATTGCTACTTTTCGTGTTCGCGTCTCGCGTGGTCGCTACAAGGATGGCTACTGGTGACGGTCGGAGGCGGGCGTCGAGCCCAGGTGCGCGCGGAGCATGTCATGGACGAATGCGCGCGACCCGGTGAAATCGGCGTCGCTTTTCCGTACGCAGCACGTCGACCCCGGGCACACGACGTCGGGGACGGCGGCATTGCCGGTCGCCATCGTGGCGACGACCCCTGCGGTCGTGGGAGTTCCCACGACGACAGAGGCCCCAACGCCGATGGGGGCGACACGTGTGCGGCGCTCACACGTCCCCGGGTTGCCGCACAGGACCCGGTCTCAGTCGGCGGCGGAGGCCGGATCGTCGAGTTCGTGCAGCCCCGCCGGGTCCTCGTCGGTCAGCACCTCCCCGGTCGCGGTGACGAAGCGCTGGGCGTGGCCCCGGTGGACGCAGAGGAGTTGGTCGCGGGTGCCGGCCCGGTCCCGGTGCACGGCCAGCGCCGGACCGTACTTGCTGCTGTGCCCCGGCATCGCGGTGTCCGTACTCCACCCTGCGCCGTCGAAGGAGGACCACCACAGCTGCTGGCCGGCGGGGTCCCGGTGGACGCACATCAGCTTGCCGTCGAAGACGGCAAGGCCGATGTTGCTCCGGGTGCGATGGCCGGGCAGCGCACCCTCGGAGGTCCAGGTGGTGCCGCGCAGCCTGGTCCAGTGGATCGCCCCGTCCTTGGGGTTGCCGTACAGCAGGTGCAGGTTGCCGTCGTACACGGCGAGCGCCGGGGACCTCGTGGTGGCGCAGCCGGGGACAGGTTCGGGGGGCGTCCAGCTGCGGCCGTCCCGGCTGGTGGTGACCATGATCCGTTGGGCGGCGTCGGCGTAGGCGAGGTGGAGCTCGTCGCGGAAGACGGCCAGCGCCGGGCCGTAGACGCTCTCGGCGTCCGGGACCGGCCGGTCCGGCGTCCAGGTACCACCGTCGTACGAGGTCAGCGCCATGCCCCAGTCGCCCGAGCCGCCACGGTGCGCGCAGTACAGCCGGTCCTGGAACACGGCCAGGGCCGGGCTGCCCAGGGTGTGGTGACCGGGGAACGGCTGGTCCTCGGACCAGCTGCCGTCCGCGCGGTGCGCGGTCCACCACAGGTCGGGGTCATCGCCTCGGCCCTGGTAGACGCAGTACAGGTCATTGCGGAAGACGGCCAGGGCCGGTGTTTCGGAGGCGTAGCGTGCCGTGAACTGCACGTCCGCTCCCCAGCCTTCGCCCGGTTCGAACACGCTGAACCACAGGCCGGTCTCGCGCGGCGGCGCGTTCAGGGCCACGGGGGCGAGGAGGGTGGGCGCGGCCCACGGCGAGACCAGCTCGCACCCGGCGCCCCGGGCGGCCGACCCGATCTGTTCGGCGCGTCCGGCCAGCCCCGCGCCGACAGCTTCGGCGAGGGCCTCGGGCAGGTGGCCGGCGAGCACTTCCTCCACCAGGCGGGGGAAGCCACTGTCGAGCCTGGTGCTGCCGGGGGGTGCGAGGCGGTCGGCGGCGCGCTGGTCGAGGCGGAGGGCGAAGCCCCACTCCAGCAGGCGGACGGAGACGGCCGCCCCCGTCGCGGCGAGCTCCTCGCCCGCCCGTTCCGCGCGCTCCACGGCCTTGGATGACGGAGCGTCCGCACCGAACTCCGGTGCCTTGCCGCTCTGCCGCCCGGGGGCGGCGCCTTCGATCGCCATGCTGTCCTCCTGCCTGCTGGGCCACGGGCCGGACAGCCCGCATTCCGCGCGGCGCGCGGGCGAACCGTCCCGATCCGCGGATTGACATGGACGCTTGCGGCCCGTCCCACGATTCACCGGGCCGTCCGGTGGGGACAAGTAGCCGTTCGGCCGCCTGCCGTCGGCGAACTCGCCACTGGGTCGCGGGCCCGCGGGTGAGGGATGCGAAGAAGTCGGGGCCGGATCCGGCTGGGCGCGTCGTGGCTGGGATCCGTGCCGCCCTCAGGGAAGGTCGGATGGGACGGGGGGCACGAGCTGCCGCGCGTCGTGCGGCAGTGGGAGGATCCGGTCGCCCACTCGGATCGTCCCGCCGCGGACCACCTCGGCCCGCAGGCCGCCGCGGTGCAGCAGGCCGCGGATCAGGCCGGGGCGGACCAGCTGTTCGAGGCGGGCGCAGGGTTCGCTGAGTTTGAGGCCGCGCAGGATTACCGCCCCGATCTGGAACTCCTGGTCCACCAGCGGGTTGAGCCGGATCTCGCGGCAGACGAGGTTGCGCCGGCATTCGGCGGGGGTGAGCGTGATGCCGTGCTCGCGGGCCAGGGCCTCGAGCGCCTCGGCCTCGATGAGGGTGACGTCGCAGACCCCGGACGCCCGGCCGGTGCCCCGGCGCCGGGGCCTGGGGCCCTCGCCCGCCCAGTAGTTGCGGTCCCCCACCAGCCCGCGGCCGGTCGCTGCGCGGGCCTCTGCTACGCGGAAGGTGGGAGCCCCGGTGCGCGCGGCGAGGTGCAGGGAGGTGACCCGGCCGGGTCCGATGAGCGGCGGGGCCTGTGCCATGGGCGGTTCACCCCTTCAGGAAATGGTCCGTGAGGGACCGAAGGGTGCGGAACTGGTTCACGTCGATCTGGTCGAGCTGCAGTTCCCGGCCGATCAGGTCCTCCAGCAGCAGGATGAACTCCATGAAGCCGAGGGAGTCGATCAGCCGGTTCTCGATCAGGTCGAGGTCCTCCGGGATCTCTTCGACGGTGGGGTTGCGTTCGCGCAGCCAGTCCACGACCGGCTTGATCACGTCGTCCATGGTCACCTCTCCTGGATCCGGTGCAGCTGTCGGGAGTCCGTCGGGGGCCGGCGCGCGCTCTCATACTCCCGGCGGATGCGGGCGACGGTGACGGCGGCCGGGTCCAGGGCGGTGACGCGGGTGCAGGACCGGCCGCAGTACATGGCCATCTCCTCGATGCGGCCCGTGGTGGCCTCGCTCGGAGCCGCCGCACTGTAGCGCGGTACCGGGTGCTCCCGGCCGTCCACCCGGGTGGTGGCCATGAAGGTGGCCGGGGCGCGGTCCGAGGCGCTGGTGAGGGCATTGCGCAGGACACGGTGCGGGCGGTTCGGCCAGCCGATGTCGAAGAGGGAGGTGATGAGCGTGTCGTCGGCCACGGCCTCGACCACCCGGCGTTTGAACTCCGGGTGCGCGGTGGATTCTGCGGCCGGGATGAACAGGGTTCCGGCCATGGCCCCGTCCGCGCCGCGCGCCACAGCCTCCGCGAGGTCCCTCCCGGTGGCGATCCCGCCCGCGACGGCCAGGACCGCGTGCGGGTGGCGGGCCCGGACGGCGGCCAGCAGGAGGTCCACGGGCAGCCGGCCGAGCAGGTGGCCGCCGGATTCGGTGCCCTGGAGGACCAGGACCGCCGCGCCCTGCCCAAGGGCCGTGTCGGCGTCCGCGAGGCTGCCGACCTGGACCACCAGCGGGTGTCCGGCTGCCCGCACGGCCTGGGCCGCGTCGGCGTCGGGCAGCCCGAAAGAGGTGACGAAGCCGCCCCGGGGCAGTTCGGGCAGGACGGCCCGGAGCTGGTCCAGACAGCCGGCCGGCCCGGTGACCTCGGGGACCACGTTCACCCCGAACGGGCGGCCGGTGGAGGCCGCCACTTCCCGGACCAGCCGGGCGGCCCGCGCGGGCGCTTCCTTGTACAGCGCGAGGGTCCCGCCCGCTCCGGCCCGGGACACCTCGGCGCACAGGGCGGGGCCGGCTACGGCGCCCATCCCGGCTTGGAGCAGCGGCAGTTCGAGCCCGAGCCGGGCGGTCAGCCGGGTCACGAGGCTTCCCCCATCTGCCGTACGGCGCGGTGCGCGGCGGCCAGGTCTCCTTCGAAAAGGTCGCTCAGGACGTGCACCCAGCGTTCCAGGCCGAAGGCGACGCAACCGGTGAAGGCCGGGCGGCCCGCGTGGCTGATGGCGCGACGCTCGCCGAAGAAGTTGCGGTGGTTGTTGGTGGACGCGACGGCGGTGCCGTCGGTGTGCAGGTACTCGTCCTTGACCGGGGCGAGCAGCTGCATGACGGCGCGGGCGCCGTCCTTCTCGAAGAACGGGTCGGTGGCGGGCTGCCGGTCCAGGGTGAGGCCGAGGGCCGCGCCGAAGGCGAGGATCCGCTCCTGGTGCCGGTCGAGGTGGGTCCGTACGGCTTCGGCGGAGCCGACGCACACGATCTCCCGCATGGTGAACCCCCAGAGCCTGCGCAGCCCGTCCTGGTGGTCCTCGTTGCGGAAGCATTGCGCGACGGTGGTGATCAGGACGGGGGTGTCGGCGCTGGTGCCGGTGAGGTGCAGGAAGCAGCCGTAGCAGGCTGCGGAGGGCAGCATGTGGGTGGCGTCGGCCAGCTCGGCCGCAGGCAGCGCGGTGGTGGCCCCGGGCGGAGCCGCGGCGAGGGCGGCCAGCCGGTCGGGGCGGATCCGGGTGACCGGGCTGCCCAGGTGCGGGAAGTTGCGGAAGTAGTCGAGGGACCGCAGGTCTTCGGCCCGCAGCAGCGGCGGGTAGCTCTGCTGCCGGGCTCCGGCCTCGGTGCCCCAGCGGGTGAACACCGCGTCGAGTGCGTCCCGCAGCAGAACGGCGGGTTCGTCGAGGGTGGCGAGTCCGTCCCGGACCGACCAGGTGGTCCCGGTGGCCGTGGGGTCAGTGACGGGCATCGAACACCCCGATCCGTTGGAGGAAGTCGGTGCTCTTGTGCAGGACCTTGGCGTGGGCGGCCTGCCGGGCGGGGTGGGCGAGCAGCCGCCGGCGCAGCGCGAAGCCGTCCGGTAGGCCCGCGTCGCGGTAGACGGTCGGGTTGTAGAAGGACTCCATGCTGGTGGCGATGTAGCGGCCGAGATAGCTACGCAGTTCGAGCCGGGCCGCCTCGTCCAGGCCGCTGCCGAGGAGCCGCTCCCACAGCAGTTGCACCAGGCGGCAGCCGAAGGCGATGTGCCGGGACTCGTCCTGGTGGTGCAGCCGGTTGATGTGCCGGATGGTCGCGTGCAGTCGGCCGTCGGCGGCCAGCTGGACATTGTAGTGGTCGACGATCTGCTCGAAGATCAGGATCCGGGCGAAGACGAGGAAGTTCTCGATGTCCGGGTCGCGCGGGGTTTCGGGCAGTTTGACCGATTTGTCAGGGTAGATCTTGTGGGCGTACTTGAGGCAGAAGGTGGCGAAGAACCACATGTGGTCGTTCTCCTCCCCGATGAAGTGATGGAAGAACTCGGAGGGGAGCTCGAAGCCGGGTGTGTGGATGCGCCGGGTGACCTCGATGAGCAGTTCGCGGATACCGTGCACGTTGAGGCTGTAGAAGTTGATGCTCTCCCACCGGCTCAGGGCCTGGAACTGGCCGGGGCTCAGTTCGTCCATCAGCTCGGTTCCGTGGACGGAGAGCAGTTCGGGGGACATCCAGAGCCCGTCGGTGGGGATCGTGGGCGGCCAGTCGAAGGTGGTGAACGGGTTGTAGTAGTCCGCGGTGGCCTTGTCGGAAAGCCGGTCGAGCAGGACCCTGAACTCGGTGTCGTCCGCTGTCGCGGTGCCGGCCGGTCCGGTGGGCGGGGTGTATTGGGGGCGCATGGGCGTCACTCCTTCCATCGGACGGCCGACAGCAGGGCCCGGTGGAGCTCGGGGGTGGCTGCGGCCACGCAGGACCGCTGGTTGTTGATGCTCAGGTCGGTGAGGACGGTCTCGCCGAGCGGCTGTCCGTAGCCGTCGGTGATGACCGCGCCGGCCCGCTCGGCGAGGAAGACGGCCGCCGCGATGTCGTACGGGAACAGGTGCAGGACCCGGCCGTTGCCGACGCGTTCGAACTCGGGCAGCAGCGCCGGGTCGTCGCGCAGCAGCCGGTTGCCGATGTCCACGTACGCGTCGAGCTGGCCGGTGAGCAGCCGGGAGATGGACCAGGTGGCGCTGTTGAAGACGAACACCCCGCCGGTGTTGGCCGAGCGGTCGATGAGGTGGCCGTAGGCCTCGGTCATCAGGCGGGCCGGGTGGCCGTTGAACTCCAGTGACCAGAACATCCGCGCGGGGTCGGTGGTACGGGTCAGCGCCGGGACGGGGTGGTCGTAGCCGTACGCCGTGATGCCGGGCGTCGCCAGGTCCCCGTAGAGGTAGGCGCCCGTGCGCAGTTCCATCAGCAGCGCGTGCTCGACGTCGGCGATGCGCGGGCGCTGCGACATACGGGCGACGGCGACCGAGACGGTGGCCGACTCCAGGCCGGCGACGGCGGGCCGGGTGCCGTCGATGGGGTCGACGACCAGCAGGTGGGCCGGGTCCGTGCCGTGGTACTGCAGGCCGCGGTCCTCGGAGTAGACGGCGACGGGCAGGTCGTGACCGACGACGTACTTCCAGACGGCCGCCTCCGCGACCTCGTCGAGGCCGAACTGGGCGTCCCCGCCCGGCGAGTGGCCCCGGACCAGGCGGCTGCCGGCCCGGTGCCGGGCGGCCAGCACGGCCTCGCGGACAGCACTGGCGAGGCCGGTCACGTACTGCCGCACAGCCGCGGCCTCCGGCGGACTGCTGTGCGCGGTGCCCGTCATGCGGCGGCCTCGGCCGCGAAGAGGGCTTCGAGCCGGTCGCAGAGCAGATCGGCCTCGGCGCGGGTGAGGATCAGCGGCGGGCGGATCTTGATCACGTTCCCCCGTCCATAACGGGAGGTGCGCAGGATCAGACCATGGTCCATGCCGCGCCGGGCCAGGGTTTGGGCGCGTTCGCTGTGCGGGCGGCCCGCGTCGTCGCCGATCTCGATCCCGATCATCAGGCCGAGGCCTCGCACGTCCACGACGGCGGGGTGCAAGGCGGCCAGTGCGCGTAGCCGTTCCATGATGTGGGCGCCGACCTCCCGGACGTTCTCCAGAAAGCCGGGGCGGCCTATCACCTCGAGGGTGGTGGCCGCGGCGGCAGCGGCGAGGACGTTGCCGCCGTAGGTGAAGGAGTGGTGGTCGGCGCTGAGCCCGGACATCCGCTCGTCGGCGACGATGGCCGCGATCTGGGCGCCGGAGCCGCCGAGGCCCTTCGCGGTGGTCAGGATGTCGGGCCGGACCCCGTAGTGCTCTGCGGCGAACATCCGGCCGACCCGGCCGATGCCGGTCTGGATCTCGTCGAAGACGAGTGCGATGCCCCGTTCGTCGCACAAGGCGCGCAGCGCGGGCAGGTAGCCGTCGGGGGGCACGATGTTGCCGCCGCTGCCGGAGACCGGTTCGACGACCACGCAGGCGACGCTGCCGGAACTGGCATGGTCGAGGAAGTCGTTGATGCGCTCGACGCAGAGCATGCCGCAGCTGTCGGGGCCCGCCTGGCGGTAGAAGCAACGCAGGCAGTAGGGGTCGGGGACCTGGAGCACGCCGGGCATGAGGTGCGGGAACGGGGCCTTGCGGAAGGACTCGCCCGACATGGTCGTCGTCATCATGGTCTGGCCGTGGTGGCTGCGGAACAAGGTGATGACGTCGCGGCGGCCGGTGGCGAGTTGCGCCATCTTGACCGCGCCCTCGTTGGCGGTGGAGCCGCCCGACACCTTGAGGTGCACCTTGGTCAGGTTCGGCGGGGTGACCTCGACCAGCCGCCGGACCAGCTCGTTGACGGGGGCGGTCTGGAAGGTCGAGGTGGTGTGCACCAGTCGTTCGGCCTGGTCGCGGATGGCCTTGACCACTTCGGGGTGCCCGTAGCCGAGGCTCAGGTTGAAGGTGCCGGACGCGCAGTCCAGGTACTCGTTGCCGTCCGTGTCGTACAGGTGGATGCCTTCGCCGTGGTCCATCTCATACGCGCTGACCGGGTAGTACAGGTGCTTCTGCGCGTAGCTCAGGGCATCGCCTCGGACGTCGCTCCGGGCACCGATTCGCGCGTCACTCCGGGCATCGCTCTGCGTATCGCATTGGGCGCGCATGAGATCGGCCATGTGTCTCCTGTCGACTTCCGTCCCGCGGACACGACGGACGGCGGATATCGATATCTCCGGGCAGTGGACTAAATGGTTCCTTACGGGATTAGGTGGCCGGATTTCACACGTCCAGAACAAAGGTGTACGCGGCGTCCCACCCCTCGGACGTCTCCCGCACATCCATCAGACATTCTGGCCGGAAATACTTGTCGAGATGGTTTCGGCGTTCCCCGGGGAAATACAGCATCGTGGTCAGTACGGCTCCACCGGGCGGCTGCACCTTCACGTGCACATGCCGCGTCCGCCCCGGGTACAGGGCGGGCAGTACCGTCTCCAGCCGCCACCGCCCATCGGCGTCGGCGAACTGGTGGCCGCGCAGCCGAAAGCCGTCGTCGTCGTAGACCCCAGCGTCCCCGACCTGCCAGAAGTCGAGCAGGGTGCCGCCGATCGGCTTGCCCTCGGGGGTGCGCACGGCGCCGTGCAGCAGCATCGGAACGCCTCCTTCCACATCGCCCCGGAAGCTGGTCCTGCAGGGGGTGTCGGGCTTGTAGTACGGCCCTTCGCGCAGGGCGGGCGTGGGCGGCGTCCCGTTGCAGCGAACGGTCGGCGTGAGCGTCTTCAGGACATTTTCCGGACTTCCGTTCTCCACGGCGGAATTCTCCCTTGGTCAAGGATCTTCGCTTCCGTCCAGGCAGACTAACCGGCATTCCCGATGTTGAGAAGAAGGCCCCGTGTCACCTCTTCGCCATTTATTGGACGCATATTGCCAGGGCTTCCGTGATCCGCACGGACAGCAGTCGTCTCCTGGGAAAAGAGTGGCGCACGGGCCGGATGGGACAGGGCGACAATCGTTGGCGCGCGCTCGTCCGGCCGCACTCACTACCGGTCGGCGGCGGACCGGCACAGCACGGCGCGGGCGCGGGCGAAGTAGGCCGGGTCGGGTGGTGCGGTGAGGATGTCGGCGAGCGCGAAGAGGTCCAGTGTCCGGCTGAGCCGCAGCCAGTCCACTGGCAGCCGGCCGTTCCCGCCCCGGAAGCCCTCCACGAAGCCCGCGGTGAAGGCCGGCGGGTACTCGTGGGCGAAGCGCAGCATGTTCCCGACATCGAAGAGCGGGGAGCCGCTGAAGGCGAGCTCCCAGTCGAGCACGGCGGCCACCGCCCACTGCCCGCTGCGCCGTTGGACCAGGACGTTCTTCGGGTTGAAGTCGCAGTGCACCAGGCTGCGTTCACCCGCCACGGCGGCGAGTGCCCGGGGCCCCCGGCGGGCCAGGGCCCGCAGTACGGCCGCATCCGTCCCGCTCAGCGGCCCGTCCGCAGCCGAGGTCGCCAGACAACGGTCGACGAAACCGGGCAGGTCGCCCAGAGGGGCCGCGCCGTCCGGGGCCGGGACCAGCGAAGCGTCTCCGAAGACGCCCGGGCGGGGCAGCCTGACCCGGCCGATCCGTGCCAGCACGGCGCCGACGGCCCGGCCCAGGGCCCGCGCTTCGCCGCTCACCGGGCCGTCCGCGAGCACCTGGCTGAGCGGGGTCCCGTCCACGAACCGGTAGAGCAGGGTGGGGCGGCCGGTGGCCCGGCCGTGCGGATCGGCCGCGACCACCGCGGTCACCGGGACGGTACTGGCCGCCGCCCGGCCGAGGACGGCGACCTCCACCGCACAGGTGTTGCGCGGGACCCGACTGCCGCTGGGTCGGTAGCGGCGCAGCACGTAGCGCTCCGCGCCCGGTGCGTCGGCGGGCTGGGCCGTGAGCAGGGCCATGTCGTTGGTGAATCCGCCGGGCAGCGGGTCCACCTCGTGCAGCCGGGCGCCGGGCAGGGCGTGCCGGGTCAGCCAGGCGTGGGTGGCCGGGTCGAGGAGGCCCACCGGATCTGGGCGCGTCACATCGGCCAGCCTGCCCGGCCCGGGGCCGTCCTCATACCTCCGTTCCCCCCGATGGCCCAGGGTCGGACCACGGCCGCTGCCGCGCGGCAGAGGCCGCCCCGGCCGCCAGGACCAGTCCGCCCGCCGGTCCGGCGAGGCGGCCGAGCCGGGCCGGGACCACGAATTCCTCGGCCGCGTGCTCGGGCAGCCCGGGGTATCCCGCCAGTGCCGCGGCCAGCTCGGCGCGGAGCAGCGGGAACAGCCCGGGGAGTTCCGCGACGCCGCCTCCGATCACGATCCGCTGGGGCGCGGTCGTATAGACGATGTTCCGCAGCCCCGCGGCGAGGTAGGCCGCCTCCAGCTGCAGCGCCTCACGCAGGGTTTCGCCGGTCAGTTCTTCGGCCGGGGTCCCCCAGCGGGCGCCCATCGCCTCGCCGCCGGCCAGCCCCTCCCAGCAGTCGCCGTGGAAGGGGCAGGAGCCGGGGAAGTCGTCACCCGCGATCCGGGGCACCGCGAGGTGGCCCATCTCGGTGTGGACCAGGCCGCTGACCACCTTGCCGCCGATCACAGCGCCGCCGCCGATGCCGGTGCCGACGGTGAGGTAGGCGTAGGTGTCCAGGCCGCGCGCCGCGCCCCAGCGGCCCTCGCCGAGGGCCGCGCCGTTGACGTCGGTGTCGATGCCCACCGGCACGCCGAGCGCGGCGGCGACCGGACCGGCGACGTCCACCCCGGACCAGCCGGGTTTGGGGGTAGCGGCGAGGTGGCCGAACTTGGCGTGGCCGGGGCGCAGTTCGAGGGGCCCGAAGGAGGCGATGCCGATCGCGTCCAGCGGTCCGGTCGCGGCAGCCGTCTCCTGGAAGAAGGCGATGGCCCGGGCCAGGGTGGGGCCCGGTTCGCCGGTCGGGAACCGGATCTCGGCCTCGATCCGGTCGGGGGACGAGCCGACCAGGCAGACGAACTTGGTCCCACCGGACTCGATCGACCCGAGCCGCTGCGCGCTCACGCGTCCACCGGCCAGCCGTCGGCGCCGACCGGGCCGGAGTGCGAGCGGATGACGACCTTGAGCGCGTCGTAGCGCGGTGGCCGTCCGGTGCCGCCGTAGCCGTCGTCCTGGGCGAGACCGCCGAGCGCGGCGAAGGCCTCTGCGTGACGTTCGAGCGGGAACTCGTGCGTCACCAGCCGCTCCAGGACCGGTACGGCGCCGGCGCCGGGTCGTTGTGGGTCGCCCAGCTCGGCGGCCAGGTCCACGGCGACCGGGAAGATGTCCGCCCGGTAGTCCCCGGCGCCGATCAGCCGGATCCCCCGGTTGGTGAGCCGGAGCGGGCGCAGCGGCACGGTGTAGGTGTCGTCGAAGCCCATCACCACGACCCGGCCGCCGTCGTCGATCAGCCGTAGCGCCGAGTCGAGGCCGGTGCCGGTGGTGTCGAAGACGACGGAGGGACGCTCGCCGCCCGAGGCCTTCACCACGGCTTCGGCCGGGTCCGTCTCGGCCACGTCCACCACGTGTGTGAACCGTTCGCGGGCCTGCTCCAGCCGGTAGCCGTCCGGTTCGGCAACGGTGACCCGGCGTGCCTGGCGGGCGGCGACGAGTGCGGTCAGCATCCCGATCGGGCCCGCGCCGAGAACCACCACGGTGTCGTCGAAGGTGACGGAAGCGGCCTCGACGTTGTTCAGGACGCAGGCGAGCGGCTCGATCAGGACCGCGCTGCGGAAGGGCAGCCCGGCGGGGATCCGTTCGACGAAACGTTCCGGCAGGGTCACGGCCTCCGCATACGTGCCGTCCCGGTCGACGCCGACCTCGGTCCCGGCCTTGTGACGGCAGAAGTTGGTCGCGCCCCGACGGCACGGAACGCACCACCCGCAGTACAGCGTGGGGTTGACCACCACCCGGTCCCCCACCCCGACCGAACGCACCTGGGGCCCGGTCTCCCGCACCACACCCACCGACTCGTGCCCGAGCACCACGCCCGGCCGGGCCGGGAACCGCCCGAGCAGGATCTTGCGGTCTGTTCCGCAGACCCCCGTACCGACGATCTCCACCACGACGTCATCACCGTTCACGAGTTGCGCGGCGGGCCGGTCCTGCAGTTCGGCGGAGCCTGGACCCAGATACACGAGAGCGCGCACGAGACCTCCCCATCGGTGTTCGGGAGGGCGACGCTAGCGCAGCCGGACGCGGCCGGACACGACGCCTCTGAGCCACTCCGCGTCCGCGGCCGGCGGGCCCGAGCCCAGCGGCTTCCGAGCCGGCCGGAATGTCGGCTGGTCAGGGCCTCGTGCACGGCCCGTCCGGATCCAAGAATCCGGCCGTCTTGATTGTCTTTTCTGAGCTCCTCCCGGTTATAGGTTGATGCGTGCGGTGGGGCGTACCTTGGCGCCGCGGGGAAGCTCCACGGTGGGGCGCCGGTCGTAGGCGATGCGGGCATCGTCAAGGTACGCGTAGAGCTGAGTACATCCGTCTGTCGCAGAGGACGACGGCCCAGACCAAGGTGCCCCCGTAGCTTGCCAATGCGTCGTCTCCGGACACGCGCACAAGGACGGTGACGCCGTCTCCGTCAGCGAAGTACGACCGTCCCGTGAGCGCGACGGTCCCGGGACGGCCTGCTGGTGCGATGTGCCAGCAGGTAGTTCCTCGGTGAGGCGCGGATCAAGGGGAGCGGCGCTCATGGGTATTCCTCGAATCCCTCTAGCACGACAGAGGCCTCGGGAGGTCGCAGAGGAGGCCCGCTGCCTGCCCCTTGATCTCAAGTCAGAGCCACTCCGCCGTGTACTCCCGGAGCTGCATGGGACCGTACTTCGCGATGCGCTCGGCGCTGACGCTGCTCGGTATCAGCTGAGGGGGATGGTGGTGGTCGCGCGGGTTCCCGGGGTGGTTGGAGTGGGGATTTCCTGGAGGCCCTTGTCGGCGGAGGAGGCGGGGGTGTTCGCGCCGACGGGGGTGGTGGTCGTGGGGCGGTCGGCGATGCAGCGCTGTTTCTCGGTCTCGGTCATCGGGCCGGTGCGTTGCATGAGCCGGTCGGGTACGGCGCGGGAGGGGCCGTCGATGACCGCGTGGAGGCGGTAGTCCTCCTTGTTGCTGACGAACCAGCCCTCCACGCGTTCCCTGCTGGGCTGGAGTTCGACCCAGCTGACCTCGCCGGGCTGGATCTTCTCGTTGACCTGGCGTTGGTCGCTGCTGAACCACTGCCAGGGCCGCTGCCAGGTCTTCTCGTAGGCGAGGGCGAACTGGGTGGCCATCGGGCGGCCCTTGATCCGCTTGGTGTCCTCGGCGCGGTCGCCGGTGGTGGGCAGGCGGGCGACTTCTTCCAGGGCGAGGTTCGCGTTGCTGTAGGTCTGGGCGATGCTGTCGTGGCTGCGTTCGGAGTACTGCAGGACGCGGGTGTGTTCCAGCGGGTTGCGGGTGCAGTTGATGAACGTCTCGCCGATGACGCGGGCCTGGCCGAAGTAGCGGAAGGAGGTCCGGGTGTCGGGGCGGAAGGTGCAGGCGTTCTCGCCGTTGCACGCGGCTGCCGCGTTGTGCAGGGACTTCTCGCGTTCGTTGCCCTTGTACGCCTCGGATGTGCCGAGCGCGGTCCGGTCGACGGTCTGGTCGACCGCCGGGGGCACCTCCACGGCGCGGATGGCGGCGATCATCGGGGTGCAGGTGAGGTGCGTGCGGGTGCCCGTGACCTTCGAGGTGAAGGTGAGCGCGGGGTCGCTCTCGCCGGCGGTGAACGCGTAGGTGCGGCTTGTCCACTTGCCGGTGCCGGGAGTGCCCTTGACTCGGCCGGTGTCGGGGGCGGTGGTCACCGCCTGGACCGGTCCGCCGCTGCCCTCGACGGTGTACGGCTGCCCGCTGTCGACGTCGGCGGCCACGCACTCCTTGGAGACGGCGGGGCTGTCCTCGTAGGTGACGGTGACCCGGGCTCCGGCGCGTACTCCGCGCAGCCTTTGCCGCAGGGTGTTGCCGTCCTTCTGCAGGGCGACGGCGTGGGAGGTGCCGGTGCGGCCGGAGGCGGCGGGGGAGTAGCGCTGGTTCGCGCCGGTCCAGTTGTCGATGGTGACGGTGGTGGGGCCGTCGCCCTTCATCGCGGGCTCGGCGAAGTCACCGTTGAGGACGGCCACGGGTTGGTCGCCCGGCGCGGCGTGGACGGCGGTGGCGAGGGGTGGTAGCAGCACGGCGGTGGCCGTGAGCACGGTCAGGGTGGTGCCCAGGGGCGGGCGGAAGGGGTGCCTCATGGCGGGAGTCCTCTTCACGGGCTGGTGTTGCCGGGAGCCGTGTTGTTGGGGGGCCGGGTGCCGCTGCAGAGCCCGCCCGGGGCGGTGGAGGTCTGGGCGACGAAGTGGCTGTCGTTGGCCATGGAGGGGCTGTCCACGGCCACGTTGAGGATGCCGCTGCCCTTGTTCGTGACGAGCTGGCCGACGATGCGGCGCATGGCGACGGTCGCGCCGAACACCATCATGTCGTGGGCCTTTACGGTGCTCTTGTAGGTCGTGGTCTCGGTGGTGTCGACCGTCCACGTCTTGGCGTACGCGGCCTTGAACGCGGCTTGGAAGGCGAGCTTGGCGCTGGTCCCGCCGGCCACCTTCGCTCCGCCGCCGACGTTGACCTTGGTGGATGTCTCGGTGGTGGGGCCCTTCGACAGGTCGGGCGACTTGTGGCTGGTGCCGCTTTCGTTGGCGAGGTTGGTGGTGACCTCTCCGGAGGCTTGGATGGTGCCCTCGGCGGTGACGGAGCCGGAGATCTCGCCGTTGATGTTGTCGGTGGTGCCGGCGCGCAGGGTCACCGTCCGCTCGACGTTCATGTCGTTCTGGGTGCAGTTGATGACGGCGTTGCCCAGGGACCTGACCGTCGTGGCGAACTCGATCCCGAGTTTGCGGTCGATCCGGAAGGAGCAGCCGGACGGGTTCCGTTCGCACTCCTTCAGGACGTCGGCGACCTTCGCGGGGCGGCCGTCCGCGGTCACGGCACGGGGTACGGGTACGGGGCCGGGGGCGGCCCCGGGCTGGGGTGGCGCGGCCAGGGCGGGGAGGGGAGAGGCCAGGGACGCGGCGAGGGCCAGAGCCGGGGCGGCGAGCACGATGCGGCGCGCGGGCATGGGTGGATCCCTTCAAGGAGTGAGGGGGAGCGGTGTGAGCGGGTCCGTCAGCCGCCGAGCAGGGCGCACAACTGGGAGACGGGGAAGGGGCTCTGGGCGGCGTCCGTCGATCCGGCCGGCAGCGAGGCGAGGAAGCCGGAGCAGGTGGAGGTGACCGCGGCGGTCGCGTCGCCGGCGGGACCGTGCTCGATCCCCTTGATGGTGCTGGTCATGTCGGCGATGCCCTGCTTCTCGCCCATGCCCGGGCCGGTGAGCCCCTCCATGCAGCTGCTGGAGCCGGGCTTGCACTCCTCCAGCTGCTTGCCGACGTCCTCGATGGTCTTCTCCGCCTTCTTGGCGTCCTCCTCGGTCTCCTTCTGCTGTTCCTCGACCTCCTTCTCCTGCTCTTCGTTCTCCTTCTGGTCCTTGCATGCCTGGTCGTCGGGCGCGCAATCCTCGGTCGGGGCGGCCGGGACGCCCAGGACACCCGGGAACTCGTACCCGGCCTGCTGGGCGTGGGCGGGCGCGGCGAGGAAGGCCGGGGCGGCGAGGGACAGGGATGCGGCGAGCAGGGCAGCGGACAGGGCGCGGCGCGCGGACGTGCGTGGGTTCACCTGAACTCCCGGAAAGGTCGGTGGACGGCGTCATGGAGTCGACGCAGGGGCCGCAGAACGCGGCCTCCGTGATCACCAAAGATGATCTGACGCTAATCGGACCGGCCCTGGCCGCATGGCAGGACACACGGGGCGGCGCGGTCCCCCAGTCGCGTTCACCGCAACGGCCGTGCCGCCCAATTGCCCCGGATGCCACGCCAGAAGGGGAGTCGGCGCGACGCCCGGGATCCACCCGCGCACCCGTCGCCGACACCCTCCGGGATGACCGACCTTCCTCGTACGACCGCCGCGGGAGGCGCCGCGCTCCCCCGTCGGGTGCGGCCGATCGGCGGCCCGCCAGGCTCCTCTCCCGCCCTGCCGCGTTCGGCCGCTGGTACTCCGTATGGGTGGGGACTCGAACGGGTGCCCGGCATTGAGGTGGTTCCGCGCCCCCGGCTCGCGATGGTGATCATTTTCGGTAAATCTACTGACAGGCCCGACGGCGTCGACAGACCGCACCGCCGGGCTCCCGTACGCCTCGGCCTGCGAAGACTCCCCCCTGTGCGCCGAGGTTCTGTACGCCCTCACACCAAGGAGAGCAGCGCATGACCCCTCGACGTCTCTCAGGCCCCGACCGGGCACGCTCCCCGCACGGCGCAGCCGCGGCGGCCCCGTCCGCCCCGCGCCCCTCGACCCGCCGCCGCTGGATGCTCGCGGCCGTCACCACGGCCATGGCCACGGCTCTGGCCACCCCCATGGCCACGGCCAACGAGGGCAACCCGACCGTCCTGAGCTGGGGCGCCGGCCGCACCGGCCAGCTCGGCAATGGCACCCTCGCCGACAGCCTTTCCCCCTCCTCCGTCACCAGCCTCTTCCGCGGCGACGTCGACGAGATCTCGGCCGGCGGTACCTCCTCGGCCGATTCCTTCGTCCTCGCCCGTACCGACAGCACCGTCAAGTCCTGGGGCCACAACTCCTCCGGCCAGCTCGGCAACGGCGGCAACACCAACCAGACCGTGCCGACCACCGTCCCGCGCCTGACCAACATCAAGAGCATCGCCGCCGGCGGGAAGCACGGCCTCGCCCTCGACACCTCCGGCCAGGTCTACTCCTGGGGAGACAACGCCTACGGCCAGCTCGGCAACAACCGCACCGGAGACAGCCGCACCGTCCCCGACCGGGTCCAGGGCATGCCGAAGGTGAAGCAGATCTCCGCAGGCTGTGACTTCAGCCTGGCCCTGCTGGAGAACGGCAAGGTCTACGCGTGGGGCCGCGGCATCCACGGCCAGCTCGGCAACGGCAGTCGCGCCACCAGCTCCGTGCCACGCCAGGTGCAGGGGCTGGAGAACGTCGTCGCGGTCGACGCGGGCTGCCACCACGCCCTCGCGCTCACCGCCGAGAACACCGTCAAGTCCTGGGGGTACAACCTCTACGGCCAGCTCGGCAACTCCAGTACCAAGTCCTCTCCGGTTCCCGTCGACGTCGACTGGGTCGACGGCGTCTCCGACATCGAGGCCGGCGCCTTCCACAACTACGTCAAGACCAGCGACAGCCATGTCTGGGGCTGGGGCAACAACCAGTACGGACAGCTCCTCGAGGGCGACGAGTCGTTCGGCGACAACATCTCGCGCACCAACCGCACCGCGCCGGTCGAGATCCCGCGCCTGGAGGGCGTCCAGCACCTCGCCGCCGGAGCCCGTCACGGCGTCGCGGTGACCGCGGACGACGTCTTCACCTGGGGCCACAACGGCGAGGGCCAGCTCGGCAACGGCACCACCGTCCCCCGCTATGACTCCGTGAAGATCCTCAAGGAGGGCTCGGCGATCAAGGACGTGGCCGTGTCCCTGGGCGGCAACACCACGTACGCCTACTGAGGGGGTGCGTCACGCCATGACGTACCCCAGTCGACGCGCAGGTCTGGGCGTCCTTCTGGCCCTTTCCGCCCTCCTCGCCACAGCCGCCCTGGGCTTCGCCGGCACTGAGAAGCCAGAGCCGTGGGTACGGGCGTGGGGCAGCAACGCCCTCGGCCAGCTCGGCAACGGCACCACGCTCGACCAGCAGACGCCGTCGGCGGTCCGCGGCCTCGCCCGCGACGATGTGCGCGAACTGGCGGGCGGCGGTGGCTCCACCACGTCCTTCGCCGTGGCGCTGCTCAACAACGGCACCGTGCAGGCGTGGGGCAACGCCTCGCGCGGACAGCTGGGTGACGGGACCACCGCCTCCCGGTCCTACCCGGCCGCCGTCGCCGGGCTGTCCGGCGTCTCCGGGGTCGCCGCCGGGGTCGTATCCGCCTACGCGGTACGCAAAGGCCGCGTCCTCGCCTGGGGTGACAACACCTACGGCCAGCTCGGCAACGGCAGCACCGCGGCGAGCACCGCCCCGCCGACCAGCCGCCCCGTCCCCGTCCAGAGCCTGAACAAGGTCAAGGACATCGCGGCGGGCTGCAACCATGTGGCCGCCCTCCGCGAGGACGGCTCGGTCTGGACCTGGGGACGGAACAATGAGGGGCAGCTCGGTGATGGCTCCACAAGCGACCGCAACACTCCCCAGCGCGTCGTCGGCCTTCAGGACATCGTGGCCGTGGCGGCCGGCTGCACCCACATGCTCGCCTTGACGGCCGACGGCACGGTGAAGGCATGGGGCCGGGGCGCCAACGGCCAGCTCGGCAACGACTCCACGACAGCCAGCTCCGTACCCGTTAACGTCCAGCACCTCAATAGCGTCGTGGGCGTGGTCGCAGCCAGCCACCACAGCTTCGCGCTCCTCGACGACGGCACCGTCCGGGCGTGGGGCTGGAACAGCGCCGGCCAACTGGGTGACGGCACCACAACGAGCCGCACGACCCCGGTTCCGATCCCCGTCCTGACCGGCGTCAAGGCAATGGCCGGGGGCTGGACCCACACCCTCGCCGTCCTCGACGACCAGACCGTTGTCGCCTGGGGCGACAACGCCAACGGCCAGCTCGGCGACGCCAGTACCACCTCCTCACTCACCCCCGTCACGGCTCTGCCTGCGGGCAGTGGCACGACCCGACTGGCCGCGTCCCTCGGATGGAACTCGAGCTACGCCTACTGAACCCTGGCGCACGCACCGCGCCCTCCCGCACCCCACGCGAAAGGCATGCAGATGACCCCACCTCTGCGCCGCACCCTGCTCACCGCCCTCACCCTCACCGCACTGACCGCTGCCACCCCCTGCCTGTCGGCCCAGGCCGCGGGCACCGACCCCTGGATCCGCGCCTGGGGTGACAACGCCCTGGGACAACTGGGCAACGGCAGTGTCCTCGCTCAACAGACCCCTGCCGCGGTACTCGGCGTCACCCGCGACGACGTACGCGAACTCGCCGCCGGGGGCGGCGACAAAAACCCCTTCGTCATCGCCCTCCTCAGGGACGGCACCGTCAAGAGCTGGGGCGCGAACCTCACCGGCCAGCTCGGCAACGGCACCATCGTCAACCAGTCGTTCCCCGCGACGGTCACCAAACTGTCCGGCGTCAGCGAGATCGCGGCGGGCGCCAACCACGCCCTCGCCGTGAAGGGCGGCCGCGTCCTGGCCTGGGGCGACAACGCCAAGAAGCAACTCGGAACGGGCCTGGACGCCACCACCCCGTACCGGACGCCGGTCGACGTCCAGAGCCTGGACAAGGTCAGGGACGTCGGCGCGGGCTGCGACTTCAGCGTGGCCCTGCGCCAGGACGGCACCGTCTGGACCTGGGGCTCGGGGGCCAACGGCCGCCTCGGCACGGGCAATGCGACCGACCGGGCAACGCCACAGCAGGTCCCTGACCTGGCCGACGTCGAATCCATCTCGGTCGGCTGCGACCACGTCCTCGCCCTCACCGCCGACGGCACCGTGAAGGCGTGGGGCAAGAACGCCGAGGGCCAGCTCGGCAACGACAGCACGGCCGACAGCAACAAGCCGGTCGACGTCGCCTACCTCAACGCCGTGGCGAAGGTCTTCGCCACCTCGGCCTCCGGATTCGCCATCCTCGACGATGGCAGCGTGACCGGCTGGGGCAAGAACGCCGAGGGCCAGCTCGGCGACGGGACGAAGGCCAACCGCACCACCCCGGTCCCCCTCGACCACCTCAAGGGCGTCCAGGACGTCAATGGCGGAGTGGACTTCACCCTCGCCGCTCTCGACGACGGCTCGGTGATCGGCTGGGGCGCCAATGCCCTCGGCCAGCTCGGCGACGGCACCACGACCGCTCCCGCGTCGACGACGACCGCCCTGCCGCCGGGCAGCCAGATCACCCGCGTGGCGGCGACCCTCACCGGCAAGTCCGGCTTCGCGTACTGACCCGCACCGTCTCCGGACATCAGGCCCGTGCGTGACGCCGGACAGGGCAGTCACGCACGGGCCCCGAACCTCGTCCTCACAGTGCAGAGCGAGTGGGTGTGTGACGAGCGTTACCGTCCATGATCGGCCGGGGTCACATCGGCGTAATGGGCGTTTCGTACCGTCAGGGGCACGCGTCGATCAATAGAAGAGGTCATCCGGTGCCCCCACAGGACTCGTCGACGGCCGTCTCCCAGGTGCGGACGGTCTGCTCGTACTGCGGTGTGGGCTGCGGCATGCTCCTCGACATCGCCTCCGGTCCCGATGGCCGCCGCAAGGTCCTCAAGGCGTCAGGTGACAAGGCCCATCCCGCCAATTTCGGCCGGCTGTGCACCAAGGGTGCGACGACGGCCGACATGCTCGCCGCCCCGGGACGGCTGACCACCGCACTGGTGCGTCCCGAGCGCGGGGCCGAGCCGGTACCCGCCAGTGTCGACGAGGCGATCTCCAGCACGGCCCGGCGGCTGCGGGCGATCATCGACGAGTACGGGTCCGACGCCGTCGCGTTCTACGTCTCCGGGCAGATGAGCCTGGAAGCCCAGTACCTGGCCAACAAGCTGGCCAAAGGTTTCGTCCGCACCAACCAGATCGAGTCCAACTCACGACTGTGCATGGCCAGCGCGGGCAGCGGCTACAAGCTGTCCCTCGGCGCCGACGGCCCGCCCGGTTCGTACCAGGACTTCGAGAAGGCAGACCTCTTCTTCGTCATCGGCTCGAACATGGCCGACTGCCACCCCATTCTGTTCCTGCGGCTGATGGAGCGGGTGAAGGTGGGCGGTGCCAGGCTGATCGTCGTCGATCCGCGGCGCAGCGCGACCGCCGACAAGGCCGACCTCTTCCTGCAGATCAAGCCGGGCACGGACCTGGCGCTGCTCAACGGCCTGCTGCACCTGCTGGTGGAGAACGGCCACACGGACGCCGGCTTCATCGCGGAGCGCACCGAGGGCTGGGAGGCGATGCCGGAGTTCCTCGCGGACTACCCGCCCGCGACGGTTGCCGAGATCACCGGCATCCCGGAAGCGGACATCCGGCGGGCGGCGCAGTGGATCGGTGCAGCGGGGGAGTGGACGAGCTGCTGGACCATGGGGCTCAACCAGTCCACCCACGGCACCTGGAACACCAACGCCCTGATCAATCTGCACCTGGCCACCGGCGCGATCTGCCGCCCGGGCAGCGGCCCGTTCTCCCTCACCGGCCAGCCCAACGCCATGGGAGGCCGAGAGATGGGCTACATGGGGCCCGGCCTGCCCGGGCAGCGATCAGTGCTCGTGGATGAGGACCGTGCCTTCGTCGAGGAGCTGTGGGGACTGGAACCCGGCACCGTACGCGAGGACGGATCCGGCAAGGGCACCGTCGAGATGTTCCAGCGCATGGCGGACGGCGAGATCAAAGCGTGCTGGATCATCTGCACCAACCCGGTCGCCTCGGTCGCCAACCGCAGGACCGTCATCGAGGGTCTGGAGACGGCCGAGTTCGTCATCACCCAGGATGTGTTCGCCGACACCGAGACCAACGCCTACGCCGATGTCGTGCTCCCCGGCGCCCTGTGGACCGAGACCGAGGGCGTACTGATCAACAGCGAACGCAACCTCACCCTCTCCCGGCCCGCCGTGGACCCGCCGGGGGAGGCGCTCGCGGACTGGCGGATCCTCGCGCGCATCGCCTGCGCGATGGGCTACGCCGATGCCTTCTCGTACGACAGCGCCGAGGAGATCTTCGAGGAGATCAAGCGTGCGGCGAACCCCAAGACCGGCTACGACCTGCGCGGTGTGACGTACGGACGGCTGCGCGAGACGCCCGTGCAGTGGCCCGCCGCGACGGCCGACGGACCGGACCGCAACCCCATCCGCTACCTGGCCGAGGACGGGGGCCCGGTGTTCCCCACCGCCAGCGGACGCGCCGTCTTCTTTGCCCGCCCGCACATCCCCGCCGCCGAAATGCCTGACGACGACTATCCGTTCGCCCTCAACACCGGACGGCTCCAGCACCAGTGGCACACCCTCACCAAGACCGGGAAAGTCTCCAAGCTCAACAAGCTCAACCCGGCCCCCTTCGTCGAGGTCCACCCGGAGGACGCGGAGCGGCTGGGGATAGCGGACGGCGACTCGGTGGAAGTCGCCTCCCGGCGCGGCCGTGCCGTACTCCCCTCCGTCGTCACCGACCGGGTGCGCCCGGGTTGCTGCTTCGCGCCGTTCCACTGGAACGACCTGTTCGGCGAGTACCTGAGCATCAACGCGGTGACCAGCGACGCCGTCGACCCCATCTCCTTCCAGCCCGAGTTCAAGGTGTGCGCGGTGACGCTGGCGAAGGTCGCCACGCCGGTAACCGTGACTCCGGCGCCCGTGGCCGCCCTCGCCGAGGAGCCGGCCGTGATCGTGCCGGCCGCCGTCCAGCCCGGCGCGGCAGCCGTCTTCGGGCTGGAGAGCACACCCCCGCCGGTGCTCGCCGAGCACGAACGCCAGTACCTGGTCGGATTCCTCGCCGGACTGGAATCGGGCGCGCCCGGCGTTCCCGTGCTGCCGCCCGGTGCGCCGTTCAGCGAAGAGCACGCGCGCTGGGTGAACGGTGTACTCGCCGGCCTGTACTCCCGAGCCCCGCAGTCCGCAGCGGAAGCGACGGCGGGGGGCACTGCCCCGGGCCGTGAGGTCCTCGTGCTGTGGGCCTCGCAGACCGGCAACGCCGAGGAATTCGCCGCGGCAGCTGCCGAGCGGCTCTCCGCAGCGGGACACCGCGCCGCGCTCCTCGGCATGGACGACACGGACCTGAAGTCCCTGCCCCCTGCCGCCGATCTGCTCCTGGTCACCAGCACGTTCGGTGATGGTGAGGCCCCTGACAACGGCGCCGGGTTCTGGGACGCCCTCGCGGCTGCCGACACTCCGCGCCTGGACGGCCGACGGTATGCCGTGCTTGCCTTCGGTGACTCCTCGTACGACGACTTCTGCGGCCACGGACGCCGCCTGGACCAGCGCCTGGACGAGCTGGGGGCCGTACGTCTGGCACCGCGCACGGACTGCGAACCGGACTACGAGCCCTCCGCCCACGCCTGGCTGGACCAGATCCTCAGCCATCTCACCGAACAGCCGGCGACGGACGGCACCCCTGCACCTGCCCCTGTCCTTGCCCCCGCTGTCGCCCCCGTCCGCACCTCAAAGCCGGCCTTGGCCACCGCACTGCTGACAGGGAACCGCCTGCTCAGCCTTCCGGGGGCGGGCAAGGAGGTCCGCCGGTTCACCTTCGACACCCGGGACAGCGAGACGCCGCTCGTCTACGAGGCCGGCGACGCACTCGGCGTGCACCCCGTCAACTGCCCCGACCTCGTCACCGAATGGCTGGCGGTCACCGGAGTGGATCCCGCCGAAACCGTCGAGGTCGCCGGCCTCGGAGGGGTGGCGCTGGCCGACGCCCTGCACCGGCACCTGGACATCGCCAAACTCACCCCCGCACTGCTGGGCTTCATCAACGAACGCACCGGCGACCGCGAACTGAAGAAGCTCCTGCGCCCCGACAACAAGGGCGAGCTCGCCCGGTGGTCCTGGGGCCGCCAGGCCATCGACGTCATCGCCGAGCACCCGGTCCGCGCCACGGCCCAGGAGTGGGCGACCGTACTCAAGCGCCTTCAGCCCCGCCTCTACTCCATATCCTCCAGCCCGCTCACCGACCCCCGTCAGGTGTCGCTGACGGTCTCCGTCGTCCGGTACGAGAACGTCCACGGCCGCCCCCGCAAGGGCGTGTGCTCGACGTTCCTCGCCGATGCCGTGCCCGACGCCGCGGTCCCGGTCTTCGTCCAGCGCTCCCCGCACTTCCGGCCTCCGGCGGACCCCGGGACGCCGATGGTGATGGTCGGCCCGGGGACGGGGGTGGCACCCTTCATCGGCTTCCTCGAGGAACGCCGGGCCCGCGGCCACCGCGGCCCCAACTGGCTCTTCTTCGGCGAACAGCACCGCGCCACGGACTTCTACTACGAGGACGAACTCACGGCCTTCCTCGCCGACGGCACCCTCACCCGCCTCGACACCGCCTTCTCGCGCGACCAGCGGGCCAAGATCTACGTCCAGGACCGGATGCGCGAATGCGGCCCCCAGCTCTGGTCCTGGCTGCAGGACGGCGCACACTTCTACGTCTGCGGCGATGCCACGCGGATGGCCAAGGACGTCGACCGGGCACTGCGCGAGATCGCGGTCACCCACGGCGGCCTCGACGAGGAGGCGGCGGTCCTGTACGTCAAGCAGCTCGCCGCCGACAAGCGGTACGTCCGCGACGTCTACTGATCCGCCGAGGCGTCCAGCGTGCCGAACCACACATGGGTGACGGCGCTGACATAGCGGGCCCCGCACCGGTCCGTGGGGACCACCAGCTGCGCACCCGCCTCGTCGAGGTCCTCCCCGTCGAGGCGGGTGGCGAGAAGGACCGGACTGTTGCCGAAGTCGGCGTCCAGCTCGGCCCAGGACAGGACGGAGCGGTGGCCGTCCCCGCCGCTGATCGCGAGGAGGAAGCGGCTTCGGTCCTTTCTCCGCCGGGCGTCGAAGGCCGGGCCCGCGTCCGCGACCACCTCGCGGAGCAGCGCGCCCTCGAACACGTGGTGTTGCGGACCGTTCGTCGCGCAGTCGAAGGTGACCGCGGCCCGGTGCTGTGCCCAGTCCCGAAGGTCGGCGACGCTCAGGGTCGCGGGGTGGTCCAAGGCTCCGTGCAGCATGAGTTTCGCCATGCGTAGGTGATGCCCGGGGCCGCGCCTCGCGGAACGTCATCTGCACGTTTGATGGCTTGATACAACTCGCAGCTGTGGCGCATTCATGCGTTCCCACCTTGCAGATTCTGATTCCGATTCTGATGGATCTTCTGCCAGACGATGTCGCGGGTCACGGGCATTTCCGTGAAGCGGATCCCCGTGGCGTCCCGCAGGGCGTTGGCGAAGGCCGGGGCCACCGGGTTGAAGGGGCTTTCGGACATGGACTTGGCGCCGAGCGGGCCGATCGCGTCCGAGGTCTCCATGAAGTGGACCTCCGTACGCGGGATGTCCGCGTACTGCGGGAGGCGGTAGCGGCGGAACGCGGCCGTGGTGACCTCCCCGCGCTCGTCCACCCGTACGGTCTCGAAGAGGGTGGCGCCGAGTGCCTGGGCCACGCCGCCCTCGACCTGGCCGCGGCATTGCATCGGGTTCATGACCTTGCCGGCATCGGCCGCGTGGACGCTGCGCAGGATCTTCATCTCGCCGGTGTCCGGGTCGACGGCGAGGCGGAACCACTGTGCGTTGAAGGCGACCGAGCGCGGGGAGCCGGTCCAGTGGCCGTCCGCCGCGATCTCTTCGAGTTTGCCCTTGTCGTACGCGGCCTCGTACAGCTCCTTGAGGGTGACGGTCCGGCCCGCGCAGTCGAAGGCCTCGGCCCCCAGCTTGCACAGGTGGCGGGCGACGCCGGTGTGGCGGGCCGCGAAGGTCTGGAGGCGCTCGGCGAGGGAGTTGGCCGCCAGCATCACGGCCTTGCCCGCCACCACCGTGCCGGCCGAGCCGAACGCGCCGGTGTCGTGGCGGACGACGTCCGTGTCCGACTGGCGGACCGCGATCCGGTCGACCGTGGTGTTCAGTGCGCCGGCGGTGATCTGCTTGTGGACGGTGGTGGTGCCGTTGCCGAACTCCGCGGTGCCGACCGCGATGTCGTACGTGCCGTCGCGCAGCAGGCTGACCCGCGCGTCGGCGAAGTGGCCGCCCGGGGGGCCGGTCGCGATCATCGCGACCGCCGTGCCCGTCCCGGTGAGCCAGCCTTCTGGGACGTCCTCGTGGCTGCGGTCCTCGGCGATGGCCTTGCGGACGACGTCCATGCACTGCTTCATCCCGTACGAGGCGATGAAGAGGTCCTCCTCGTGGCCGATCGGGGTCACCATGTGGTCGCCGGCGCCGATGACGTTCTTCTCGCGCAGGACGAGCGGGTCCATACCGAGCCGGATGGCGAGCTCGTCCATCACCGATTCGAGGGCGAAGAGGACCTGGCCCAGGCCGTAGCCGCGGAAGGCGCCCGCCGGTATCCCGTTGGTGTAGACGGAGTACGCCTCGACTTCCTTGTTCGGTGCTTTGTAGACGGCGAAGGACTCGCCGACGCTGTGGAACATCACCGCCGGGCCGTGGTTGCCGTAGGCGCCGGTGTTGGAGAGGACGCGGATGCGCAGCGCGGTGAGGGTGCCGTCGGCCTTGGCGCCGATCTTGATGGTGATCTTGAAGGGGTGGCGGGTGGTGGCACCGTAGAACTGCTCGGCTCGCGTGAATTCGAGTTTCACCGGGCGCCGCAGCTTCAGGGCGGCGAGGACCACGATGTCCTCGGTGAGCATCTCCTGCTTGCCGCCGAACCCGCCGCCCACCCGGCCCGCGACGACGCGGACCTCGTCCTCACCCAGGTCGTAGAGGGCGCACAGCGCCCGCCGGGTCAGGAACGGCGCCTGGGTGGAGGAGCGGACGGTGATGCGCTCGCCGTCGCCCTCCTCCTTGGGCTCGAAGTACGCGACGCTGCCGTGGGTCTCCAGGCTGGCGTGCTGCACGCGCTGGGTCAGATAAGTCTCCTCGTAGACGACATCCGCCTCCGCGTACCCCTTCTCCATGTCGCCGATCGTGTTGTGGACCTCGCCGCACACGTTGTTCTCGGCGCGGAAGATCCCCGATTCGGGGCCCTTGGGATGGAGGACGGGGGCGCCCGGGAGCATGGCCTCCTCCGGGTCGATCACGTACGGGAGCTCCTCGTACGTGACGACCACGCGGCGGCAGCCCTCCTCGGCGGCCTGCTCGCTGTCGGCGACCACGGCGGCCACGCGCTGGCCGACGAAGCGGACCACGTCGTCCAGGACGCGGGTGTCCATTGGGTCCTCGGTGGGGTGCTCGTGCCGGGCACTGGAGTACAGCCGGTCGGGGGCGTCGTGGTGGGTGAAGACCGCGTGGACTCCCGGGACCTGGAGGGCGTCGGTGGTGTCGATGGCGACGATGCGGGCGTGCGGGTGCGGGGAGCGCAGCAGCTTCATGTGCAGCAGCCCGGGCACCTCCACGTCGAAGGTGTAGCGCGCGGTGCCCGTGACCACCTGCGGGCCGGCCGGGGCGCCCAGGGACCTGCCGACGGCCTGCCCCGCCTCGGGACGTTCGGTGTGCTTCACCCCGCGCACGGCGTCCTCGATGGCGCGGTAGCCCGTACAGCGGCAGATATTGCCCTTGAACGCGCGTGGGAGGTCGTCGAGCTTGCCGTCGTCGTGGGCCGTGCCCTGCTCGGCCTGGAGCGCGGCGGTGGTCATCAGGAATCCGGCCGTGCAGAAGCCGCACTGGAAGCCCTGGGCGTCGAGGAACTGCTGCTGGGCGGGATGGAGTTCGCCACCGGGGGAGCAGAGCCCCTCGACGGTGGTGACGGAGCGGCCCTCGGCGCGGACGGCCGGGTAGAGGCAGCTGTGCACCGGCTGACCGTCGACGTGGACGGTGCAGGCCCCGCAGTCGCCCTGGTCGCAGCCCTTCTTCACGCCGAACCAGCCGCGTTCGCGCAGATAGGTGCGCAGGCACTGGCCGGCCCGCGGTTCGTCCTCGAACCGCTGCTTGTTGATCTCGATCTCGTAGCTCATCGGGAAACGTCCTCCGGCGTGAGTTCGGCGCGGATCTCCTCCGCCTGGCGCAGCGCCATATGCCGCCGCCAGGCGGGCAGTCCGTGGATGTCGTCGAACCACTCCTCGGGCCGGACAGTCCCGTCGATCGCCTCGCGCAGCTCGGCGGCCGTGGGCGGCAGCGCGAACCAGAAGCGGAAGGGCCGGGTGGTGGCGGCGGTGACCGAGACCGTGAGGGAGCCGTCCGCAGGGTCGGAGGCACCGATCACCAGGGCGCCGGAGCGCCCGAGCCCGTACAGCGAGGCCTGCCGGAAGGCCGTACGGCATTCCAGCGCGCGGGCCGGCAGGCGGACGGACCGGAGCAGCTCCCCCTCGCGCAGGTCCTTGACCCCGGCTCCGCGGATGAAGTCCGCGACGGGCAGCCGGCGGGTGGCGCCGTCCTGGCCCTGGAGGAGGACCGTGCCGTCGAGGGCAGCGGCGAGGGAGATCATCGGACCGGCGGGCAGGCCGTTGCACAGGTTCCCGCCCACGGTCGCCATGTTCCAGATCTTGAAGCTGGCCAGGAACGCCCGGCAGCACTGCTCGAAGAGCGGCGCGGCCGTGGCGGGGAGGGTCCGGCCGAAGCGCGACAGCTCGGCGATCGTGCAGGTCGCGGCAATGTCCAGGGAGCCGTCGGGCTGCCGGGACAGGGGCGGCCAGCCCATACGGGAGAGGTCGACGAGGCGGCGGATGTGCGGCTGCGGCTCGGAGAAGAGGTACGTGCCGCCGCCGAGCCAGGCGTCGCCCGGCCGCCAGGGCTCACGACGGCGCGCATCGCGCACGTCCAGCACCGTGTTGAGATCCATTTCGCGCCACCAGCCTCTCCGGCCCGACGGCGGGGAACCGCGGGTTTCCGCCAGTGAACCAACGCAGCGAGGCCGAAACGACTGGTCCCGACCACGGAATCAGGCAGCCTGCCGGTGGCCGCCCCTGGACGATCAACCAAGAGGGCATCTGCTCATTGTGCTCGCATTTACGATGGACTTCCTCGTATTCACCTAGCGAATGTGGGATGCAGTCCACCGCAAGGAGTCCCTGTCATGCACGTCCTCGACCTGCTCCAATCCGACAGTCTCGGACTCACCCTGCTCTGGGGAGAGGAGCCACTTCTCGGCCAGGCCATCAGCGGGGTCACCGCCACCGACCTGGAGGACCCGGGCCGCTTCCTGGGGCCCGGGGAGCTCGTCCTCAGCGGGCTGGTGTGGTGGTCGCAGGGCGATACGGCGAAGGCGGATCGCTTCGTGGCCGCCCTCGCCGGGGCCGGGGCGACCGCGCTGCTGGCCGGAGAGGAGACGCACGGGCGGGTTCCCGAGGAGCTCGTCGCCGCCTGCCGCGCCCACCGGATGCCCATCGCGGCCGTGCCCGCGACCACCAGCTTCCGGGCCGTGACGGAGGCGGTGTACCTGCGTCAGTGGGGCGACCTCAGCCGACGGCCGACCCGGAACCGGATCTTCGCGCTGCCCGAGAACGTGCGCGGCGAACTGAGCCGCCTCGTGGAGGACGGGGCCGAACCGGCCGAGCTCCTCGACCGGGCCTGCGCCCATCTGGGCCGGGTGTCCTGCTACCTGCTCACCGCGAGCGGGCGCACGGTGGCGCGTACCCCGTCCGCTCCCGCGATCTCCGCCCGGCAGGCGGTCTCCGCGCCCGCGGGGGCCGGCGTCTGGCTGCGGATCGAGGCCGAGAGCTCCCCGTACGACGCCTGGCAGCTGCACGTCCCCGACCCGGACGCGGCGCCCCCGCGGGTGCTCCACGAGATAGCCGAGATCCTCGCCCAGTACCGCGACGGGCAGAGCCGCCGGGCCGCCGCCGGCCGGGTCGCGGACCCGGAGCTGTTCGCACTGCTGGGGGAGGGCCCGGCCGACCCCGGGGCCCTGGAGGAGGCCCTCGGCGCCGCCGGACTGCCGACGGGCGGCCCGTACCGCGTTCTCACCGCGACCTCGGGCGACGCCCTGGCCGAGGCGCTGGCGCACCTCGAGGGGGTCCCGTATGCGGTGGGCGGGACGGTGGCGGTGCTGTA
Organism: Streptomyces sp. NPDC002054; assembly: GCF_040296685.1. Taxonomy (NCBI): domain Bacteria; kingdom Bacillati; phylum Actinomycetota; class Actinomycetes; order Kitasatosporales; family Streptomycetaceae; genus Streptomyces; species Streptomyces sp. NPDC002054. The sequence continues at coordinate 134,030 of NZ_JBEOXT010000015.1, read as the reverse complement.
CGAGGACCCGGACGCGGAAGCGGACGCGGATGCGGACCCGGTGGCGCGGCTCCGCCCGGTGTGGCCGCTGATCCAGGCGTGCGGGGGCCCGGAGGCGGACCTGCGCCTGGGCATCGGCGCGCAGGCCGCCGGGACCGAGGAGCTGCGCGCATCGCTGAGCCAGGCCCGGTTCGCCCTCACGGCGGCGGACGAGGCGGTTCCGGTGCGCGGGGTCGAGCAGTTGGACACCCTCGCGGGACTGCTGGCGGGGGTACCGCCCGAGGTACGGACGGCTTTCTCGGCGCGGATCCTGGGGGCGCTCGGGGACGGGATACTGCGGGAAACCGTGGAGGTGTTCCTGGCCAACAACTGCTCGTGGGCGCGCACGGCGGAGGCCCTGCATGTGCACGTGAACACCGTCCACTACCGGATCGACAGGGTGCAGACCCTCACGGGCCGGGACCTCACCCGCCTCGACCACAAGGTCGACCTGTACGCGGCGCTGCGCTGCGGCTGACGAGCCGCCGATGTCCCGCTAGAGCAGGTCGATGTGAACGTCGGTGGACTTCACCCGGGCCGTGACGGTGACCCCTACTGCGATGCCGAGCTCCTCGACCGAGTCCCGGGTCACCACGGAGACGACGCGGTGCGGGCCGGACTGGATCTCAACCTGGGCTGCCACGTCGTCGAGCCGTACAGAAGTGACGATCCCGGCGAAGGAGTTCCGGACGGACGTGGCGGCAGCGCCGGACGGCAGGGGATGCAGCCCGGCGGCGCGCTCCTGAGCGAGCACGGCGAGGACCGCGCCGTCGACGATTCGGGACCCGTCCGGCGCGCGGTGTGAGGGCAGTCGGCCCGACTCGACCCAGCGGCGGACTGTCTCGGGGCTCACGCGCAGCAGGCCGGCGGCCTGCCCGATGGAATAGGACGGCACGCCCGCAGCCTAACGGGCATGACGGAGCCCCTGCTTGCCGAACACCGCGATCGGCGAGCAGGGGCTTCCTTCACCACGCCCGCTGTGACAGCGAGAGCCGCAAGCGGTCAAGGGGCGGGTGTCCGCAGCCAGTGAACCAACTACCGACCGGGTAGGGCGGGTGCAACTGGCCCGGTTCGGGCGGCTCCTTGAGGGCAGCCCTGACGCACTGCCCGGGTATACGACGACCACCGTCCGGATCACCGACCCGGACGTGATCGCCGCGAGCGGCACCGACCTGCACCCCCTGGTCCTTCCGTCGGCACAGGAAACGGACGCCGTGGAGGGCACCCTCTTCCGGATCACCGAGTCCGAACTCGCCGCGGCCGATGACTACGAGGTCGACGACTACATCAGGAGCGAGGTGCTCCTGCGGTCCGGGGTGACGGCATGGGCGTTCCTCGACGCTCGCGCCGTGGACGGGCCCCGACTTGCCGACGGACCTGCTTAGGTCGATCAGATAGCGCCCGGCCACCCTCCGGGTGCGCGGCACCCCGTACGTCGAGGCCGCCGTCGCCTGTGGGGCGCGATGGTGGTGGGTCGCCGGCCGCGGACGGCCCTGCCGCCCGGCTTCGGGATGTCGCCGTAGCCGGTCAGACGGAACCGGCCACCGTCCCCCGGGCCTCGGCGCGCGCCAGGAAGTGGCCGGGGGCGTCCTCGTACTCGTCCAGGTGCCAGCCCGTGGATTCCACGGCGCGGCGGAGATTGTTCTCGGCGAGGAGGTCATCGGGATCGAGGGGGCGGTTGTGACGGGCGGCGCGTTCGGCTCGGCCGGAGGGGTGGAAGAGGAGGAGCGTGCCGTCGGGTGCGGTCACGCGGGCCCATTCCCGGAGGGCGGCGTACGGGTCCGGCAGGTGGTCGAGGAGGCCTGCGGAGAAGATGCCGTGCACGGACGCGTCGGGCAGTGGGAGGCGGGTGCAGTCGGCGGCGAGGAGGTGGCCGAGGCGGGTGCGGCCGTGCCGGGCGGCAGCCGTGAGCATGGCCGGCGTGACGTCGATGCCGAGGACCCGGCCCGAGGGGCCGACCTGAGCCCGGAGAGCGGGCATGGCCCGCCCGGTGCCGCAGCCGAGGTCCACCGCAAGCCCTCCGTCCATCAGCCGCATGCGGGCGACGGCTGCCTCGTAGGCCGGGGTCTGGTACGCGAACCGCTCCTCCCAGGCTTCGGCCCGACGGGTGAAGAAGGCGCGTGTGGCGGTGTGCTCGGCGCGGGCGGCGACGAGTACGGCGAACCGGCCCAGCAGCGCTTCGCCCCATGAGTCCAGGGAGGGCCCGGCACGGCGCCCGCCCACCGCGGCGGCGTCCTGCGCGGCGAACCGCACGCCCCACCCGCTGGTGCCGACCCGGAACGCCTGCTCCGGATACCCGTTGCAGGTGGCCAGCACCACTGCGTCGGCGGGCAGCTCCAGCGGTTCGGTGGCCGGCCGCAGCCCGGGGGAGGGCAGGCCGGACCCGGCGAAGACGGGGTCGGTGTCGGCGGCCGGGGTGAGCTGCACGGTCCGGCCGTCGCCGGGGGTGCGGGGAGGACCACCGCGCCCGGGTGCTGAGCCCCCGGCTTCCGTCAGGAGCCGCGTGCCGTCGCCGAGGGCCAGCACCGGCACTTCGGCGGCGAGGGCGTCTCGTACGAGCGCCCGGGCGGCGGCGTAGACGGCTGTGGAGCCGTCGCGAGACGTGGTGTGGCCGCCATGGCCGCCATGGCGGCCACCCAGGATGATCACGCCGTCCACTCCGTCGAGGTCGGCGGACGGATCCCCGCCGTCATCCGTGAGCATGACCGTTCGCGTCGCCAGACCCGCCGAGGCGAGCACCCTGCACACGGTGGGTGGACTCTCCGCAGAATCGCGTTGGACGACGACGACCGCCATACCTCACTCCTCATATTCGAGCCATCCTGTCTCTTTCAGGTGGCATCCCAGGTAAGGATGCGCCTCTGCGGGGTGCATATGCCAGACCGTCTCCGTCCGTGGGACGCGAGCAGGGGGGTCATTACGGCCCGGTGCCCAGATGGCGCCGCCGGCTTACGAGGAGCGACGCCGGGATGTCGATTCCGACCACGGCATCGCTCCGCGTCTGGAGGTTCCGCAGAACCTTCAGGTAGCCATGGGCAGATGCCATTTGTTCGATATCTTTCTCCATGTATTTGCCAGCCGGCTGCGGCGATCAAGCTGCGATCGGGTCCGCCCAGCCCGAGAAGATGGAGTCTCGTCGTGAACCGTCGTGCATCGTTGCCCGCTGTTGCCGCGGTCGCGGTCCTGGTGCTCGCCGGCTGCGGCGACAACACCCCGGAGGCGGCAGCTGGTTCGCCGGCTCAGGCGACACCCGCTCCCGCACCCGCCCCCGCCCTGAAGCCCGGCGAGGTTCGTGTCGCCGGCCAGGTCGACAAGCCGTACACCGTGACCCTCGCCTCGCTGCGCGGCCTGCCGCAGAAGTCCGTGGAGGTGGAGTACACCAGCGCCAAGGGGCAGCAGAAGCACACCTACCAGGGTGTCCTGCTGCACGACGTCCTCAAGGACGCCCAGCCCCGCTTCGACGCGGCGAAGAAGAACGGCCAGCTGCGCGGGGTGGTCGCGGCCACCGGCGGCGGCGACTACCGGGCGCTCTTCGCCTGGGCGGAGCTGGACCCCGGCTTCGCCAAGTCGCAGATCCTGCTGGCTGTTTCGGAAGACGGCAAGCCCTTCGACGACGCGGCGGGTCCGCGGCTGGTGGTACCGCAGGACGTCAAGGGCGGTCGCTACGTCTCCGAGCTGAACCAGCTCTGGGTGGGCACGGTCGACGCCGCGGTCGACGGCACCGGCGGATCCTGACGGTGCCGGCAGCCGACGAGGGCGTCGCCGACGCCGACGCCGACGCGTCAGCGGGGCAGACCGGCCGCCCGGCCACGGCCGGCCGCCGGCGGGTCTCCCGGCGGACCCTGCTCGCCGGCGGCGGCCTCGCGGCCCTTGCAGGCGGCGGGACCGTCACCGCTGCAGCCCTCCGCAGTGACGGCAGGGCAACTGCCTCCGCCGTCATCCCCTTCCACGGACCCCATCAGGCAGGGATCCTGACGCCCCGCCAACAGCACGTCAGACTGGCCGCGTTCGACCTCGGCAACCGTACCGACCGAGGACGCGCCGCCGCGCTGCTCCTGCGCTGGACCTCCGCCGCGGAGCACCTCACCCGGGGCGAGGCCGTACCTGCCGAGCTGGAGCCGCCCGGCTCCCGGGCCGCCGAGACCGGGGCGCTGGACGGCAGCGCCCCGGCCCGGCTCACCGTCACCTTCGGACTCGGCCCGACCTTCTTCGACCGCACCGGCCTGACGGCCGCCCGTCCTGCGACCCTCGCGCCCCTGCCTTCCTTCCCCGAGGACCAGCTGGACCCCGCCCGCAGCGACGGGGACCTCCTCGTACAGATCGGCGCCGACGACGCCTTCGTCACGGCGCACGTCCTGCGCACCCTCCAGCGCCTGGCCCATGGCGAGGCCAAACTCCGTTGGGCCATGACCGGTTTCACCGCCGCCGACGGACGCCGCAACCTGATGGGACAGATCGACGGTACGAACAACCCGGAGCCCGCCCGCGCTCTGCTGAACGGGCCGGACGTCCCGCCGTGGCTCGAAGGCGGCTCGTACGTGGTGATCCGGCGCATCCGCATGCTCCTCGACCACTGGGACACCCTGCCGCCCACCCACCGCGAACAGGTCCTTGGCCGCCGCGCCGCCGACGGTGCCCCGCTGACCGGCGGCACCGAACGCACCCCCGTCGACCTCGCGGCGGCCCGCCCCGACGGGGTCCCGGTGATCGCCGCCAACGCGCACATCCGGCTTGCCGCCCCGGCCTCCAACCACGGCGCCACCATGGTCCGGCGCAGCTGGTCGTTCCACGACGGACTGCGCGCGGACGGCACCCCGGACGCCGGGCTGCTCTTCATGGCCTGGCAGTCCGACCCGCGCACCGGTTTCATCCCCGTCCAACAACGCCTCTCCCGCGGCGACGCCCTCGCCCGCTACCTGGTCCACGAGACGTCGGCGCTATTCGCCGTACCCGGCGGCACCCGTCCGGGCGGCTACGTCGCCCAGGCACTCCTCGAAGGCTGACGCCCGGGCTCGAACACTGCTGTGCTTACGGGGTCGCGCGCACGATGACGAGCGAACCTTCGTAGGCGGGTTGGCGGCGCAGGTGACCGAACTCCTTGTCCCAGGCCCCGGATCCCAGGTCGCTGCGCAGGGATGTGTCGAAGTGCTCGCGGACCTGGTCGTCGACGAAGCTCCAGGCCGAGCACGCCTGGCGAGCGGCCGGGTCGAGCAGCATCTCGGGACGGCCGTAGTAGGCCTCGTTGAACCCGTCGGTGCAGTGGAGCGGGATCGGTACGGTCTGCACGGCTCCGGTGCCGCCGAGGGCTGACGCCAGCTCCTCCACGGTCGGGTAGCGGCGGGCCTCGGTGTCCAGCACCTCGGGCGCGTACCGGTAGAGCCAGAAATCGCGTACGAGGGCGGGGTCGCAGGTGAGGGCGACCACGGGACCGCGGGTGACGCGCCGCATCTCCCGCAGGCCCGCCCGTACATCGGACCACTGGTGCACGCTGAACAGCGCCATCGCCGCGTCGAACTCCCCGTCCGCGAACGGCAGGTCCTCGGCGACGGCGTCGATCGCCCGGGCGAGCTGCGCCGGCCGCTGGGCGCGCATCGACTCGGACGGCTCGACGGCGGTCACCGTGCGCGCCGCGCTCTCGTACGACCCGGCGCCCGCCCCGACGTTGAGCACGGACTGCGCGTCGCCCAAGGCCTGGGCGACGAACCGGGCGATGCGCTCGTCCGGCCGGCGGTAGGAGGAGTAGCCGCCGCCGATCGCGCCGTAGTCGACGTCACCGGCGCTGCCGTCCTGGGTACGTGTCGTCATGGGTTACCTCGCCTTGTGAGCAGGGAACAGGGGGATGGAGCCCGCACGCCCCGGTTGTCCAGGGCCTGGTCGAGTTCAGCCGCGTCAGCCAGGTACTGGCTCTGGCGGGCCAGCAGTGCCTCGGCGCGGGCGGTGGCCGACCGGGCGAGGAAGTCGTCGGCGTTGTCCTGCGCGGAACCGGGCGTCACGGGTCCGCGCAGGCGGACCTGCCGGCCGTGCTCGGGCCAGTAGAAGGTCAGCGCGGCCCGCGGATGCACGGCCAGCTGGTGCCCCTTGGGGCTGAAGCCGTGCCCGGCGAACTGCCAGCCGGAGCCGTCCACGCCCTTGAGGATCAGCACGCGCGCGTCGGGGTCGCCTGCCTCGTCGACGGTGGACAGGGTCATCGCGTGCGGATCGCGCAGCCCGTCCGCCACGGCGTCGGACAGCCAGGACAGGAACAGGCGGACCGGATCGTCCGGGGCCTGCTCGGGCGCGAACTCGGGAAGCGGCCCTGCGAAGACCTCGATGCCCCGAAGCCAAATGCGGACCTTGCTGTCCTGCTCTCCGTCGCTCACCTGCCGCCTCCTCCGCGAGGACACCGTCAGGTCTCATCCTGCATCTGCGGCAGATATTCGACAATCTCCTGGCAAATGCTTGGTCGATGCCCCAAGTGGCGCGGCGTCTGAGCAGGAGATATTGGAGGTAGCGACAACGCGTGTGGGCTCAGGCCCGACGTCCGACTTCCGCCAGGGCGTCCTTGACCTCCCGTGCCACGCGGGCCGCGTCCTCGGCGTTGTTGACCACATCCGTGTGGTTCATGTCGATGACGAGGACCTCGCTGGCCGAGTAGTGCTTGTGCACCCAGTCGTCGTAGCCGGACCACAGAGTCCGGTAGTACTCGACGAGGCTCTCGTCCTGTTCGAAACCGCGGCCCCGCAGTCCGATACGGTGCAGCACCGTCTCGAAGTCCGCCTTGAGATAGACCATGAGATCGGGTGCCTTGCGGTACGGCAGGCCGTCGATTTCGCGCATCATCTCGTTGAGCAGCCCCTCGTACACCTGCATCTCGAGGGAGCTGATCCGGCCCAGATCGTGATTGACCTTGGCGAAGTACCAGTCCTCGTAGATGGACCGGTCGAGGACGTTGTCGCCTTGCCTGTACGCCTCCTTGATCGAGGCGAACCGCGTCTGCAGGAAGTAGAGCTGGAGCAGGAAGGGGTAGCGCTTCGCCTGGATCTCTTCGGGGCTCGACGTGTAGAAGAGCGGCAGGATCGGGTTGTCTTCCACGCTCTCGTAGAAGACCTCGCTGCCCAGCTCCTTGGCGAGCAGTTCGGCCACCGTCGTCTTGCCGATTCCGATCATGCCTCCGACGCAGATCACTGGCATACCTCACTTCTCCCTGGGGGTCTTCTGTTCGTGGGCGGGTGAGCTGGGCGCCCCACACCACTGGGACGCACGCCGGTGGTCACGCGATTCCCCAGGCCGCTCTCCTCGACCGGCGGGTTGGCCCGTTCCGCAGCCCCCGCGGTCGCCTTGAATCTTAAATGACGATGCACCCCGTGCCGGACGGCCTGCCGGAGCCGGGCCCGCTGGGCGCAGTCCTGGCCAGTTGCTGCCCCGCATGCAGACCCGGTCCCGCCTCTACGAGGTACTCGGCTGCGAGGACTAACAACACCTTCGGTGGGCCGTACGCTGTCTTCGCCGGGAGGGTGTCGGACACGACAGGGGGCTCGCGTTGGATCGACTGGCCGGAGGCCGTGGTGCGCCCGCGGTGCTGCCCTCGTCGCTGCGCGCGTGGCTCGGGATGGTCGCGGCCCTCGCCGCGCTGGTGGTCGTCGTGCTCGGGGTCCTGTACGCCGGCGACAGCCGGCCCGGCAGGGTGGATGAGCGGGTCGGGGCGGTGGTGGATGGTGTGCGGCCGGCGCCGTGGCGGCACGTTGCCCTGGCCACCGACTTCTTGGGGGAGCCCGCCGGAGCGGCGGCGCTGGTCGCGGTCACGGTGGCGGGCTGCCTGCTGCTTCGGCATCCTCGCGCAGCGGTGCTCCTCGTTGTCGGCGCCGGCCTGACCGTCGGGACGACGACGCTGCTCAAGCCCCTGGCGGGACGCACCATCAACGGCGGGTACCTGTCCTACCCGAGCGGGCACACCGCCTTCCTCACCGTGTTCGCCCTCGTGGTGGCGCTGCTCGCGACCGGCCGCCTCGGCCTCGGCAGGACCGCCGGCACGATGCTCGTGCTCGCCGCGGCGCTGGTTGCCGGCGCCGCCATGGGCTGGGCGCAGGTCGCCTTGGGCGCGCACTACCCGACCGACGCCCTCGGCGGCTGGTGCACCGCGCTGGCGGTGACACCGGCCACCGCGTGGCTGGTCGATCGGGTGGCCGACGCCATGTGCCATCAGCCTCGCTGACGTTGCGTCACACCAAGCGGCGGAATACGGGCTTCACCGGCCGCCCGCCCAGCCAGGGGGTGGGGTCAGCGGCGTCCAGTGCCTTCCGGTACACCGCACACGCCTGGGCCACCACGTCGACGGTGTGGTCGATGTCGGTGTCGTCGAGCGCGCTGCTCACCACGAACGACGGGGCCAGCACTCCGCCCGCGAGGAGCCGGCGCAGAAACAGGGTGCGGTACTGCTGCGACGGCTGCCCGTTCGCGTCGAGGGTGGCGAAGACCAGGTTGCTGGCCCGGCCCCGGACGACGATGTGGTCGCCGACGCCCATGCCGGCCGCGGCCTCGCGGACGCCGGCGGCCAAGCGCTCGCCGAGGGCGTGCAGCCGCGCGGTGATGCCCTCCTCGGCATAGGTGGTCTGCACGGCCATCGCCGCGGCCAGCGAGTGCGTTTCCGCACCATGCGTGGTGGAGAGCAGGAAGACCCGGTCGCCCGGGTGGCGCAGCCCGCCCCGTTCCATCAGGTCGCGGCGCCCGGCCAGCGCGGAGACGGCGAACCCGTTGCCGAGCGCCTTGCCGAACGTGGAGAGGTCGGGGACGACCCCGTACAGGCCCTGGGCGCCCGCTTCGGACCAGCGGAAGCCGGTGATCATCTCATCGAAGATCAGTACGCAGCCGTGCCGGTCGGCCAGTTCGCGCAGGCCCTCGAGGTACCCGGGCGGCGGCTCGGTGTGGCCGGCGGGTTCGAGGATCAGGCAGGCGATCTCGTCCCGGTACTGGGTGAGCAGCTCCTCCGTGGCGGCCAGGTCCCCGTAGGGGAAGGACACGGTGAGGTCGGTGGTCGCGGCCGGGATGCCGGCGGACATCGGCGTGGTGCCGATGAACCAGTCGTCGACGGAGAAGAACGGCTGGTCGCCGCAGATGGCCACCCGCGGGCGCCCGGTGACGGCGCGGGCGAGGCGCACCGCGGCGGTGGTGACGTCAGAGCCGTTCTTCGCGAACTTCACCATCTCGGCGGTCGGCACCGTGGCCAGGAAGCGTTCCGCGGCCTCGACCTCCACGATGGACGGCCGGACGAAGTTGCTGCCGCGGTCGAGTTCCCGGCGTACGGCCTCGATCACACGGGGATGGGCGTGGCCGAGGCTGACCGAGCGCAGGCCGGAGCCGTACTCGATGTAGCGGTTGCCGTCGACGTCCCACACGTGGGCGCCGCGGCCGTGGCTGATGACCGGGGCCAGGTTCTCGGGGTACTGGTCCTCGCCTTTGGCGTAGGTGTGCGCACCGCCGGGGATCATGGCGTGCAGCCGCTCGTTCGCCGTCCGCGACCGGGGAAGCTCGAACTCTTCGGTGTCCACGGTGACTTCAGCTCTCTTTCTGCTTCAGGGCCTCGGCGAGGCTCGGCGCCTCCCGGTCCCGCTGGGACATCGAGGTGACCGGCAGCGGCCACGGAATGGCGAGCTCCGGGTCGTCGAAGGCGATCGTCACGTCCTCGGCCGGATCGTGCGGGCGGTCGATCCGGTACGAGGTGTCGGCGGTCTCGGTCAGCGCCTGGAAGCCGTGCGCGCACCCTGCCGGGATGTACAGGGTCACCTGCGTCTCGCCGGACAGCTCGAAGGAGGCCCGGTTGCGGTAGGTCGGCGAGTCGGGCCGCAGGTCCACGACGACGTCGAAGATCCTCCCGTACGAGCAGCGCACCAGCTTGGCCTCACCGGCACCCGAGCGCAGATGCAGGCCGCGCAGCACACCCCGGGCCGAGCGGGACATGCTGTCCTGGATGAAGCCGTCCGGGTCGAGGCCCACCGAGCGGACCACGTCGGCGTCGAAGGTGCGGCAGAAGAAGCCGCGTTCGTCGGCGTACGGCGTCGGCGTGAAGAGGTACGCGCCGGTGATCTCAGGAACTTCGGTCGCCTTCATGAAGCCTTCCGCAGGGCGTGGGTGTGGGCGTGGGTGTGGTCGGTGGCCGGGAACAGGGCCGCGGTCAAGGCGGTGAACTGCTGCTCGACCTGCCGGGCGGCGACCAGGTTCCGCTCGGTGAGGGTCCTCCGCAGCTCCGCCGATCGCTGCTCCAGCTCCCGGAACTGCTCGAGCAGCCGGTCGGCGTCGAGCTCGCGAGCCGGATGGCAGTACGCGCCCAGACCCATCCGGTCCATGAGCGCGTCGCTCTTCGCCGCATAGCTGAGGGCGAGCGTCGGCGTGCCGGCCTTCAGCGCGCAGATCAGGTTGTGGTACCGGGTCGCCACCACGGTGTCGGCCGCCGCCGTCTCCTTCATCAGGTCTTCCAGTGAGCTCGCCTCGGCAGCGGTGACCAGCGGCGAGTCCACCGCTTCGAGGATCGCGGCGACCACCGGCGCATCGCACGCGTCGCCGGTGAGCAGCCGGACCTGCCTGCCGTCCTCGACCAGCGCGCGGACGAACCGGATCGTCCCGTCGAGGTAGCGCCGGTGGATCTCCTCGGCCCGCGCCCGGTCGTCGTTGCCGCCGTGGAAGTCCATGACGCCGACGCAGACCAGGCCCGGTGACTCGATCGCCTGTGGCGCCGGCAGGGCGAAGGCGAGGTCCGGGTGGACCTCGTCGCGCGCGGTGTCCACGCCCATCGCCCGCATCGCATCGCGGGACAGCACGTCCCGGTACGAGCGGTACGCGGCCAGCCGCGCCGACCAGCGCACCAGGGCCCGGGTCGGCCGGTCGCCGATCGCGGCGGCGCCGACGCCGACCAGCGCCACCCGGGTGCCGAACATCCGGCCGCTCGCGCAGAGCAGGAACAGCGAGTACGGGAAGCCCCACGGCCGCAGCGGCAGCGTGGCCTCCAGGACGCCCATGCCCGGCACGATCACCACCTCGTGCCGACGCACCCAGGCAGCGGTGCGGAAGACGTCGAGGAGCTTGCCCAGGCCCTTGCCCGCGATCGCGCCCGCCCGCGACGCGGTCCGGTACTCCCCGCGGTACCAGTGCAGCCGCGTCGCGGGGATCGCGTACCGGGTCGCGACGGCCTCGGGCCCGCCGCACAGCGCGTCCACGACCGCCTCCGGGTGTGCGGCGCGGAGGTACCCGAGGACGGCCTCGAGCGACCCGTCGTTGCCGAGGTTGCCGGAGCCGAGCAGGCCGAACACCCCGACGCGCACCGGAGTTCCGCCCGCGGACGTCATGCCTGCCTCCCCTCGCGGCCGGCGACGAGGGCGTCGACGGAGACGGTGAACAGGGCAGGGTCGACCGGGGTGCGGTCCTCGACCCGCTCGCCGGCGTCGCCCGGCCCGACCCGGCTCGTCATCCACGCGGCCAGGTGGCGGTGGCACGCGCGCCGGTCGGCCGACGACAGCGGCGCCCGCCCGATCGCCGCGACGAAGCCCCAGACGTACTCGGCGAGCAGCCGGGGCGTCGGGTGCAGCAGGCCCGCCCGGCGCGGGTCCAGGTTGACGCACCGGGAGCGCTTGGAGGGGTTCGCCCGCTCGGCGCGGGTGGGGTGGTCGCGGCGGAAGTAGAGCAGCTCCGGCACCTGGTGGAAGGGCCCGTGCAGGGTGATCTCGGCGACGAAGGTGCGGTCCGCGTGGTGATAGCTGTCGTGCGGCTTCACCCGGCGCAGCACGTCGGCCCGCATCACCCCGTAGAAGTCGTCGCCGCCGGGCTCGAACAGCATGCTGCGGAAGCGCTCCGGCGCGTGCGGCGAGCCGGTGGCGAGCGTGTAGTCGTAGGGGACCTTCACCTTGCCGCCCTCGTCGATGACCGCCTGGTCGGCGTGGGCGAGGACGACGTCCGGCCGTTCGTCCAGCGCCTGAACGCAGCGCCGCAGCAGGTCGCGGGCGTACAGGTCGTCGTGCGAGGCCCATTTGAACAGCTCGCCGCGGCACTGGGTGAACACGTAGTTGTGGTTCGGGGCGGCGCCGATGTTCCGGGGCAGCCGGATGTACCGGATGCGTGAGTCCTGCGCGGCGTACTTCCGGCAGATCTCCTGCGTCGCGTCGGCCGAGGCGTTGTCGGAGATGACCAGCTCGAAGTCCTCGTAGGTCTGGCCGAGCAGGGCGTCGAGCGACTCGGCCAGGTACTCCTCGCCGTTGTAGACGGGCAGGCCGATACTCAGCCTGGGTTGGGCGGTCATGGTGTCCTCACTTCGGGAATGGGATGGTGGTGGCGCTCGCGCAGGGCGGACCGCAGCTGCAGCCACCACACGGCCGAGGCGCAGACGGTCGCGGCGGCGACGCCCCAGGCCGAGCCGATCGTGCCCGCGACGGCCGCCCCGCCGAGCCCGCCGCCGACGTAGCAGGCGGAGGCGAACAGCTGGCAGCGCAGGCTGCGCCGGGCCGCGGTGAGCGCGCGCAGCCCGGCCGCCGCGCCGGTGCCGAGGCCGGCGCCCGCGACACCGAGCGTGGCCGGCACGATGAGTTCGGAGGCGGACTGCCAGACGCCGCCGAGCACCAGCTCGCCGGCCCGGTCCGGCACCAGCAGCAGCGCCGCGCCCCAGAGCAGTGCGGCGGCGGCCTGCCCGCCGCCGAGCAGGAAGCAGAACCTGGCGAGGCGGTCCGGGGCCTGCCGCAGCACCCGCGCCGCCTCTGCGACGGTGACCAGTGACAGCCCCATCAGCAGGGCGAGGAACGGGCCGAGCAGCAGCTCCGCGCCCCGGACCGCACCCACCGCGCCGACCCCGACGATCGCGCCGAGCCCGTACGCCCGCAGCTGGCTCGCGCCGCTGAGGCTGACGTTCTCGACCAGGTACCGGTAGCCGAGATCGCGCTGCTCGCGAAGCCACCCGGGCGCCCCGGCCAGCCGGGGCAGGATGCCCGACTGGAGGCAGCCGTACGCCGCGGCCACCGCGGCGGTAGCGCCCCAGGCGAGCACGAAGGCGGCCACGCTGCCCACGCGGGCCGCCACCAGCATGGCCGGGACGAGTGCGATGCCCCCCAGGAGGTCGTTGGCGAACGCCTTCCGCCCGGTGCCCGCGGCGAAGAACGAGTACCGCCAGGCGTCCTGCAGCAGCAGCGCCGGCAGGACGACGCCAAGGCAGGCGAACGCAGCTCCCACCCGGCCGCCGAGGCCGAGCCCGATCAGCAGACACACCGAGCCGAGGGCGGCACCGACACCGAGCGAGGCACCCGAGGCCCGGGCCGCCGCCGCGCGCCAGGAGGCCTCCGGCACCCCGCTGAAGCGGACCACGAGCGGGTCGGTGGACAGCCCGCGGGCGACGTTGAGCACCACGCCGTAGGTCAGCCAGGCCAGGCTGAACACGCCGAACGCGGTCAGCCCCAGCGAGCGTGCCACATAGAGCCCCACCGCGAAGTTGGTCATGCTGCAGACCGCCTGGTCGGCCAGTCCCCAGGACAGCCGGCCGACCATGGCCCGCTTGGCGGTGGGCCGGGCGGGCTCGGCCCGGTCCGCCGCGGTCGTCGGCTGCTCCTTCCCGGTGGGCATCCGCGTCATGCCTTGATCAACCCGGTACCGTGCAGGGCATCGGCCGCGGCGGCGACCGTGTCGAACGGCAGCCCGGACCGCTCGGCGACGTCCAGCAGACTGTGCTCGCCGTCGGAGAGGCTGAGCACCCAGAGCATGGCCATCTGGGCCTGCTTCGCGTCGCTGCGACCGCCGAGCGAGTCGTACAACCCGCGTCGGCCCAGCTGTGGTTCGCCGTAGGGGCTGAGGTTGAGGTACCGCCGGTTGCGGTCGAGCACGGCGAATGCCTCGCGGCAGACGGCGAGCGTGTCCGCCATCGCCTCCGGGGAGACGAAGTCCGGGTTGTCCGCCGAGGTGTGGTACTCGGGGTAGCCGGCGTACGGGGTCCGGCTGAGCGAGCCCACCCCGAGATCGAACCCGGGCGAGCAGAACTGCCGCTCGTCATAGCCGTACGGAGTGAACTCGGCGACACTGTGCGGGCGTTCGGAGGCAGCCAGCACATGCCGCAGCACCCGGTCGATCTCCGCATCGCCGCGCCTGCTCTGCTTGTACGTCAGCCGGCCCGAGTCGCCGGCGCAGGCCAGCACCAGCCCGTGCTTGACCCTTTCGATCCGCTCCGCATTGCGGGCCAGCCAGGTGATCGCCCCGATGGTGCCGGGCGCATAGATGAACCGGTAGGTGTAGTACGGGGTTTGCTCCGCCAGCGCCCGGGCCAGGAACGTCGCCACCGCGATCCCGGCCAGGTTGTCGTTGGCCAGCGACGGATGGCAGACATGGCAGGAGACGATCACCTCGTCGGCGACCTGCCCGGGGACCACGTGCTCGGCGTAGGTGAGATGGCCGTCCGCGAGCGTGGAGTCGATGCACACCTCGTACTCGCCGTCCGGCAGCGCGTCCAAGGTCTCCTGGGCCAGGCAGAACCCCCATTCCGGCGTGTAGTAGCTGGTGCGGTACGGCACCCAGCCCGGGTGCTCCGGCAAGGTGTGCAGATGTCCGCGTAGCTCGGACAGCGGCATGGTCCGCGACACCGGCACGCTGTAGCCGAGCACGTGCAGGCTGGACGCGGCGAAGTCGACGACCCGCCTTCCGGAGGCGTCGGCGACGTACGCGTCCCGGATGTTCCACTCCTGCGGCACCGTCCAGTCGAGCACCTGCGTCCCGGTCGGCACCTCGTGCACCTGCAGCGGAACGTACTCGCCGACGATCTCCAGGGTGGCGCGCACACCGTCCCCGGTGATGCTCCGGCAGAGCGGGTACAGCCGCTCCACCAGCGCGTGCATCTCCTCGCCCGCCGAGGTCATCGGCGCCACCGCAGGGTGTCGTCGACGGCGCCGGCCTCGGAGGCCTCGCGCAGCACGGCGAGGCGGGTGAAGCGCCGCTGGAAGTCCTCCCGGGTCAGCCCGTGTTTCCGGTAGGCCTCGGCGAGTTCCAGCGCGCCCCGCTGCACCGTCCACTCGCAGTCGAAGCCGGGCACCGCGGCGCGGAACCGGGAGAAGTCCACCCGGTACGACCGGGGATCGGCACCGGTCTCCCCGGTGATCACCACCTTCGCGCCGGCCACCGCCTCGGCGACCTGCTCGGCGATCTCGGCGACCGTGACGTTGTTGGTCTCGCTGCCGATGTTGAACGCCCGGTCGTGCACCGCTTCCCGCGGCGCGGTCAGCGCGGCGGCAAAGGCCCGTGCGATATCGGCGGCGTGCACCAGCGGACGCCAGGGGGTGCCGTCGGACAGCACCAGCACCTCGCCGGACAGGAGTGCGTGGCCCACCAGGTTGTTCAGCACGATGTCGGCGCGCAGCCGGGGCGAGTAGCCGAAGGCGGTGGCGTTGCGCATGAACACCGGGCTGAAGTCGCCGTCGGCCAGCGCGTGCAGGTCGTCCTCCACCCGCACCTTGGACTCCGCGTACGGCGTCACCGGACGCAGCGGGGCGTCCTCGGCCACCAGGTCGCCCCCGCCGGCAGCGCCGTAGACCGAGCACGTCGACGCGTACAGGAAGCGCCGCACCCCGGCCTCCTTGGCCAGCCGGGCCAGCCGTACGGAAGCGTGGTGGTTGATGTCGTAGGTGAGCTGCGGAGCCAGCGATCCCAGCGGGTCGTTGGAGAGCGCGGCCAGGTGGATCACCGCATCCACCCCGGCCACGTGCTCGGCCGTGATGTCGCGCAGGTCCACCCGGTGCCCGGGCGGGTCAGCGGGCTGCGGGCCCAGCAGGCAGTCGGCGAACAGGCCGGAGTCGAGGCCGACCACCTCGTGTCCGGCGGCGGTGAGGACCGGGGCCATCACGGTGCCCAGGTAGCCCTGGTGCCCGGTCAGCAGTACGCGCAAGGTTCATTCCCCCAGATCGAGAGTGAGTTTGGTGACGGCGAACGCCTCGGCGTAGCGCGTCTGGCATTCGATACCGCGGATCCGGGCGAGGCCGAGGAAGGCCTCCCGGTCGTACCAGGGCCGGTGCCGCTGCGAGGGGTAGTGCTCCTGCAACAGCCGCACCTTCTGTTCGGCGGTCTCCGGCGACAGCGGCTGGTAGGCCGTCGGACGGCCGAGATCGCCGTCCCATTTGACGATCTCGTAGCCGAGGACGAGGTGGTCGCGGAAGGCGGTGGGCAGCAGCTGCGCCAGGCCGCGGTGGTCCTGGTGCGCGTCGTCGGTGCGCGGCGCCAGCAGCAGGTCCGGGTCGGTCTGCGTACGCAGCTCCTCGACCGCGGCCTTGGCCTCCTCCCAGTGCGCGGGCATCCGGCCGTCCGGCAGTTTGAGCACGGTCAGCCGCAGGTCGGCGCCCGGGCAGAAGGCGGCGAGCGCGGCCTGCTCCTCCGCCTCCCGCTCGGTGCCGCCGCCGGAGAGCACCAGCGCGTCGATACGGATACCCGGCCGCGCACGGCACAGCGTCAGCAGGGTGCCGCCGGCGCCGATGGCGATGTCGTCGCAGTGCGCCCCCACCGCGGCGATCCGGTCCAGGCGCCCGGAGCCGAGCCGGATCACGCCCTCGCTCCGGCGCTCGAGCGGTCCCGCTCCCACACGGCCCACGGGCGGTCGCCCATGGTGTAGGCGGCGTCGAGTGCGGCCCGCTCCTTCACGGTGTCGGTCGGCTTCCAGAAGCCGCGGTGCTGGTGCGCCACCAGCCTTCCCTGCTTGGCCAGTTGGGCACATCCGTCGGCGACCAGGTCACCGTTCTCGGGTATGTGGTCGAAGACCTCCTGGCGGAGCACGAAGTAGCCGCCGTTCTCCCACAGCGGCATGTCGCTCACCGCGGTGATGCCCCCCACCAGGCCGTTCTCGCCGAGCTCCACACAGTGGAACGAGGACTGCGGCGGCACCACCATCATCGACGCCCCGGCGTCGCGCCGGGAGAAGGAGTCGATCATCTCCGGCAGCGGGGCGTCGGTCAGCACGTCGGCGTAGTTGGCGAGGAACATCTCGTCGCCGTCCAGGTGGTGCCGCACCCGGCGCAGCCGCTCCCCGATCGGCGACTCAATGCCGGTCTGCACAAAGGTGATCGTCCAGGAGGCGATGTCGGTGGACAGTAATTCGGTCCGCCCGCCCCGCAGTACGAAGTCGTTGGACGTGGTCTCCTCGTAGTTGAGGAAGAAGTCCTTGATGTGGTGGGCCCCGTACCCGAGGCACAGGATGAACTCCGTGTGCCCGAAGTGCGCGTAGTAGCGCATCACATGCCAGATCAGCGGCCGGGGGCCGACCATCGCCATCGGCTTGGGCACGTCGTCGGAGGTTCCGTTGCGCATGCGCATCCCGTAACCGCCGCAGAACAGGACGACCTTCATCGGGTGACCTCCACAATGCTCAGTTCCGGAATGGGAAAGACCAGCCGGCCGCCCCAGTCGTGCACGAAGGACAGCTGCTCGATCAGCTCGGCCCGCAGGTTCCACGGGAGGACGAGCACATAGTCCGGTTTGTCCGCGGCGATCTGCTCGGGCGGCAGGATCGGGATCCGGGTCCCGGGGGTGAACCGGCCGTGCTTGTAGGGGTTGCGGTCGACCGTGTAGCGGAGCAGGTCGGGCCGGATGCCGCAGTGGTTGAGCAGGGTGTTGCCCTTGCCCGGGGCGCCGTAGCCGACGACCGTCTCGCCGCGCTCGGCCGCCTCGACGAGGAACTTCAGGAGGTCCCGGCGCACCTTGGCCACCCGGGCGGAGAACTCGGTGTACCCGGACAGGTCCTGCAGCCCGGCGGCCCTCTCCCGGTCCAGCACCTCCGCCACCCGCCGGGACGGCTCGCCGGCCACCTCGGCCGGCCGGGCCCACAGCCGGATGGAGCCGCCGTGCGTGGGCAGCAGCTCGACGTCCACCAGGGCGAGTCCGCCGCTGGCCAGCGCCCGGATCGCGGAGGCGACCGTGTAGTACTGGAAGTGCTCGTGGTAGATCGTGTCGTACTGGTTCTCCTCGATCAGGGTCAGCAGGTGCTGCACCTCGATGGAGACCCAGCCGTCGTCGGCGACCAGGGCGCGCAGCCCCCGGGTGAAGCCGACCACGTCGGGGATGTGCGCGTACACGTTGTTGGCCGCGACCAGGTCCGCCGGGCCGTGCTCGGTGCGGACGGCCGCGCCGGTGTCCGGGTCCAGGAACTCCGTCAGCGTGGGCACACCCGCCTCCCGCGCCGCCGCGCCGACGTTCACCGACGGCTCGATGCCCAGGCAGCGGATCCCCCGCTCCACCATGTGCCGCAGCAGGTAGCCGTCGTTGCTCGCGACCTCGACCACGAAGGAGTCGGGGCCGAGGCCCAGCCGCTGCACGCTGTCGGCGACGAACGTCCGCGCGTGCTCCACCCAGGAGGTCGAGTAGGAGGAGAAGTACGCGTACTGCGTGAAGGTCTCCTCCGGGGTGATCAGCGGGGGGATCTGCGCGAGCCAGCAGTCGGTGCACACCCGCAGGTGCAGCGGGTACGTCGGCTCGGGCCGGTCCAGTTGGTCCGCGGCGAGGAAGCTCTCGCACGGCGGGGTCGCCCCCAGATCGGCGACGCTCGCCAGCTTCGCCGAACCGCAGAGTCGGCACTGTGTCATCTACTGCCCCCATCCCTGCCCGCGCGGGTGCCCCGTCGCGAGCCAGCGTTTCCATTGCCTTCTGGCGGCGGGCCGTCCCCGCCGCCGGACCGCCCCGCGATTGCGGTGCGGTACCCCTCCACCAGGCGCTCCAGCCCGACGGCCGGGCTGAACCCGGCCTCGTAGCGGAGTCGGGCCGCCCGGCCCATCTCCCGGTTCCCGGCCGGGTCGGCCGCGATCCGGCGTATGCAGGACGCGAGCGAGGCGGGCTCGCCCGGCCGGTGCAGCAGTCCGGTCACCCCGTCCTCGACGAGTTCGACGAAGGCGCCGTGACCGGCGGCGACGGCCGGGACCCCGGCCGCCATCGCCTCCACGACCACCAGGCCGAACGCCTCCAGCCAGGTCGAGGGAGCCACCACGGCCACCGACCGCGCGACGGCCTTCCGGCTCTCCGCCGCGTCGTACAGGCCGACGTACCGCACGTCGTCCCGGCCCGCCGCCCAGGCGGTCACCTCCCGCTCCAGTGGCCCCGCACCGGCGACCACGAGCGGTACGCCCACACCGCCGCCGGCGGCGATCTCGTCCCACGCGGCCATGAGCAGCCGTACGCCCTTGGCCTCCGCGAGCCGGCCGAGATAGAGCAGATGCGCGCCGGCGCCCGCTCGGCGTTCGCCCGGGTCGGGCACGAAGTTGTGCTTCACCGCCAGCCGCTCGGCCGGCATGCCGGACCGCACCAGTACCTCGCGCTGCGCACCGGAGATGCAGAAGAACCGCTCCACTCCGGACCACCACCGCCGCCGGTTGACCGACAGGCTGACCGCGAGCGGTACCGTCGCCAGCCGGGAGTTCCGGTAGCAGCCGTGCCGGACGGCGGGCAGCGGCGCCGACCCCACGCACTCGGTGCACGGCCGGCCGTCCCGCTGCAGGGTGCCGGGCGGGCAGACCTGGGTGTAGTTGTGCAGGGTGGCCACAGCGGGCACCCCGGCGTCGGCGCAGGCGGCCAGCACCGCGGGCGACAGCAGCGGGAACACGTTGTGGACGTGCACCACATCCGGCCGGTCGGCGCGGAGCCGCGCGGCGAGCTCCGAGCGGACCGCCGGGTTCCATGGCACCAGCAGCGGCAGTGCGGCCTTGCCCAGCAGGGACCGGGCGGCGATGTCGTCGCTGCGCCGCTCGAACAGCTCGACCCGGTGGCCGGCGTCGCGCAGCAGCGCCACCTCCTGGTCGACGACCTTGTTCTCCCCGCTCGGCTGCGCCGAGGCGTAGCGGTTGTGCACCACAAGTACGTGCATGCTCAGGTCACCTCCGATGTCCGGGCGCGTTGCGGTAAGAGGGGAGTGGCCGCGGCAGGGGCCGCCAGCAGTGAGGCGGCCACGGTCAGATGCAGCAGGTACGGCGAGGCGTCGCCCAGACCGGCCTCGGTGTACGACGCGATCGCGCAGTAGCTGATCAGGAAGATCGCGCAGGCTCTCGGCAGGGAGGGCGGGCGCAGCAGGGCGACGCCGCCCAGCACGAGGATGACCGCGGCCACGATGGCGGTGCCGGTCAGGCCCTGCTCGTGGTAAACGGCCAGCCAGCTGTTGTCGATCGGCAGCCCGCCGAAGGACTTGTCGCCCAGGCCCGAGCCGAACAGCTGCTCCGAGGCCGTCCGGGGGGCTGCCAGCAGGGCGTCCCAGACCTTGGCCCGACCGGTGAGGTTGGAGAAGTTCTCCTTGCTCTGCCCGCGCAGGAACCACGCCTGTAGCGCGGAGTTGAACGCCACCGCGGCCACCGTGGCGCACAGCACCGACCAGGCGAAGAACCGGCGGGCGGCGGCGCTGGTCAGGACCAGCGAGCCGATCGCCAGCACCAGCCCGATGAGCAGGCCGAGCGTGGCCGTCCGGGTATGGGTCAGCGCGAGCAGGACGAGGGCCGGCACGATGACCACCGCCGCGCTGCGCCTGTCGGTCTGCCGGCCCAGCAGGAGCAGCACGGTGAGTCCGGTGATCACCGCGGCGTACTGTCCGATCTGCGGCGGGGTGAGCGGCCACAACGCGCCGACCAGCCGGCCGCCGTAGAGCTCGGGCATGGCCGCGCCCGGTGAGATGAGCAGGCCGGCGGCCACCGAGGCGAGCACCGCGAAGTACAGCCGGATGTGGTGCCGGACGAACGTCGGGCTGCCGTCCCACCAGCGGCTGAGCAGCCACAGCGTACCGACGAAGAGAGCCAGCCGGGTGCAGCGGAACAGCGCACCGAACCCGGACTCCAGGTTCGCGCTGGAGATCACGCTCGGCACCAGCAGCAGGGTGAGCAGGAGCAGGAAGGCGCTGGCTCGGATGCGCAGCCGGAGATTGAGGGCGAGCGCCAGCGCGAACGCGGCGACCAGCGCGCCCATGGTGACCATCTGGATGAGGGAGCGGGGCAGCGGGACGATGGTCTTCGCCCCGGTGGAGCCGAGCGTGTTGAGGATCAGCAGCCCCCAGACGATCCCGACGGTCTTCGACGTGCGGTCCGCGCCCATCTCAACCACCGGCCCGTGGCTGGAAGGTGCTGCCCGCGTCCTGCTGGTACGGCGTGCCCTGCCACTGCCCGAAGTCGAGTTCCCGGCTCGGGTCGTGGGCGACGAAGCTCCACGGTCCGAGGTAGACGTTGTCGTGCCAGCGGTTCTGCTGCTCGTGGGTGATCGCCTCGGCCACCGGTTCGCCCTTGTACGGCGACCAGTCCGGATAGGTGCCGTAGTTGGCCAGCACCGCCATGCGACCGCACTTCACCGTGCACCCGATGACGGACGGGTCCAGCACGAAGCGGTTGCTGTGGATGTCCACCCGCTGGGTTTTCCACCGGCAGTCGGCGTAGAGCGGTGCGGTGGCTATCGCCGGCTGTGCGCAGCGGTCGGTGGTCTTCACCAGCATCGTGCAGTCACCGGAGGAGGTGTTGGCCGGGCTGTTGCAGAACCGGTCGGCGTTCTCCCACAGGGTGATCCCGGACCAGTTGTTCTCCAGCACGTTCCGGTAGACCTCGATCTTGTCCGTGCGGGCTGGGATCCGTGGTTCGCCGCCGGACTCGGACAGGTAGACGGTCGCGAACGGGAAGTTGTCGCCCTGGTCGGCCTTCCTGCGGCCCTCGACCCAGTTGTTCCGCCGGATCGTGTTCGTCCGGATGACCGCGTTGTAGCTGGTCTCGTAGATGAGCGCGGCACCGTCGTTGGCCTCGAGCACGTTCTCCTCGATGCGGAAGTCGTTGTTGTTGGTGTCCGCCCACAGGCCGGGTCCGCGGTTGTCGTGCACCCAGTTGCCGCGTACGTCGGCTCCGTTGACGGCCCAGAACTTGACGCCGCCGGTGCAGCCGCAGCCCGGCCGCTGCCGCTCCCAGTCGTCGGTGTTGTTGGCCGCGATCTCGTTGCCCTCGACCACCAGGTCGCTGATGGGGTCGCCGGACTTGTACGCGTTCAGGCCGTACTGTCCGTTGCCGCGCAGGCAGCTGGCGCGGACCCGCTGGCGGGCACCGGCCATCAGCCCGGCGCCGGAGTTGTTCTGGATCGTCGCGTGCTCGATCACCCACCCGTCGGCCGAATCATGGTTGACCACACCCTCGTTCTGCGGCGCGACGAAACCCTGCACGGTCAGGTGGCGGATGGTGACGTTGCCGGCGGTGCCGCCGAACGCGTACTGGTTGGTCTTCCAGCCGTCGAGCACCGCGCCCGGCGCGCCGAGATAGCTGTTCCCCTCCTTGGGGATGATCTGGGCATAGCGGTCCGATTCGAGCCGGTGCGTCCCCGGTCGAAGCCAGAACGTGGTGTTCGGGGGGCTGCTCTTGGTCTTCGCAGCCAGGTCACCGACCACCGCGGGGTCGACCGTCACCGCGCCCGCCGGCGCCGTCGCCGGCCCGGGCGCGGGCTTGTCGCACACCCGGGCCACGGCCGTGTTGGGCGCCCCGGACGCGGATGTGGACGGCGCACCGGACGGCTTCGCCGGGGCGTCCGAGCCGCTCGTGCAGCCGGTGGCCGCCAGCAGGACCAGCGCCGGCAGTGCCGTCGGCAACGCCCAGTGCCCCATCTTGATCCCCACGCGCCCCCCTAGCCGCGGAACCTGAGCACGGTGGTGAACTCCCCCGACAGCGCAGTGCCGTCGGCGAAGCCGGTGCCGACCAGCGCGGTGGCGGGTTCCTTGCGCCCGAAGCCCGCGGAGTACCAGCCCAGCGGCGGTTCGGTCTCGCCGCGGTGCGCCCGCCAGGACAGCTGCCCGGGCAGGTCGAGCACCGCGGAGCGGTCCTCGCCGTCCCGGGTCCAGGTGAGCACCGCCCGGTTCCCCACCAGGTCCGCGGAGATCGCCGGGCCGAGGTGGAACGCCAGGCGTACGGCCCCGGGACCGCCGCGCACCTCGTCGACCAACCGCAGCTCCTGGCTCGCGGCGGTCAGCTCCACCCGACGGCGGTGCACGGCAGGCTGGTAACCGTCGTGCTCGGCGCACCAGCGGGCCACACCCGCACCGGAGGTGTCCGCGACCAGCACGCGGCTGCGGGCATGCCGGGTCCACAGGAACGGGCCGCCGGAGACGGACTGGTCACCGCCGTCCCATTGCAGGGTGTTGTGGCCGAGGGTCGACCGGAAGTACTGCCGCCACTCGGGCTGCCCGTGGTAGCAGTACGTCCCCGGGTCGGCGAGCACATCGACCCCGTCGTGCCGGACCTCCACGGACAGGGCGTCCGCGTGGGCATGTGCGGCGATGGACAGGAACCCGTGCGGACCACCGTCGCAGCGGCACCAGATCTCGCCCGGACCGCGCAGGATGGTGAGTCCTGCGTCCGCGAAGTGGGCCGGTCGGCTTGCCGGGCGGGTCACGGCCGGTGCAGTGGGCCGGATGAGCGCAGCCAGCAGCGGGGTGCGCACATCGGTGCCGGTCACCGCCGGCCACCAGTCGAGCCGGCCGAATACGGCGTCCCCGGTGGCCAGCAGCGAGGCCCAACGGTCGGTGCCCGCGCCGTCCACGATCAGACCGTGCCCGTCGTCCGCGTCCCCCTGCCGCGGTGGCCGTAACCGGTTGTCCACGACGGCCGCGAGCGCGTCCGTCATCCGCAGCAGCACCAGCCGGACCGACCCGGGGACCGGCACGCCTGCGGCATCCGCCTCAGCCACCGCGGCCAGGCCGAGCTCCAGCACGAGTCCGTGGTACTCGGTTGCCAACTCGCGGTTGAGGCCGGAGGGGAAGGTGTTGCTGCGCAGCTGCCGCTCCAGCGACCGCAGCGCGCCGGCCCGCCAGCGCGCCGAGGAGGGGAACCACCCGAACGCGCAGGCTGCGGCGAACTGCCCGGCAGCCTCGGCGATGACATGGTTGTTCGCCGAAGACCCCCGGCTGGGGAAGGCGGCCAGCCAGCGCTGGTGGTGCCAGATCTGACTCACCGCCACCGGGTTGGCCTCGAACAGCCCGGCCACGCCCGGCCAGCCGTCGAGCAGCCGGCGGATCCACACCCAGGACAGCAGCCGGATGCCCAGCTCGATGCCGCTGATCCAGTGCACGCCGCGCAGCGGTGGGTTGGCCGCCCACCACGACCGCAGGTGCGCGGCCACGCGCTCGGCGTACTGCTCGTCCCCGGTGATCGCGTAGGCGGCGGCGAGGACGGTGAGGTAATGGTGCCGGGACAGCTCCCAGATCTGCTTGACGTCCCCGACCGCGTCCTCGTTCCGGTACGGCACGTCGAAGGCGTAACCGGACGGAGCCCGGCGCCCGGTCTTCGGGTCGTACCACCAGTCCGGGTCGACCAGGTCGTCGCGGTCCACCCCGAAAAACTCGGCCTGCCCGGCCATCAGCCGGTCCGCCTCGGCGATGAGACGTTTCGCGGCGTCCGGCGGCACTGCGGCGATCGCCTCGGCAGGCAGGACCGCGGTGAACCGGGCGCCGGTCACGCTCGGTGAGGCCGGCCGCGCCGACCGCCACCGCCGCCTGCGCACCGCGTCGCCCACCCGGCCGCCGACCTCCCGCGGTCCCATCCGGGACAGCCGCCGCAGGTACCAGCCCGCGCTCATGCTCATCGGGCCCTCGCCAACGTCACCGGCGCGCCGCCGGCCAGGCCGGCCTGTACGGCGAGGGTGGCCGCCGTGGTGGCGACCAGCGACTCCAGCGGCACCGGCATCGGGCCGCCGGTCCGCACGGCCTTGATGAACGCGGCCAGTTCGGCGTTCTGCCCCTTGTCCCGGGCCTTGGGCAGCCGCGAGCTGACCCACCGCTTGCGGCGGTCGTCGTACACCGAGGCACGGACGAAGTCGTCGAGCTTCAGCACCTTGCCGTCTGCGATCAGGTCCAGCGTCTCCTTGGGGAAGCCGGGGGAGCCGGTGGTGACGTAGCCGATGGTGGCGGTGGACCCGTCCAGGTAGCGCAGTACAACCTGCAGGTCCTCCTGGCCGGAGGTGCCGGTCGCGTACACCGAGACCGGGTCGGCGTCGAGCAGCCAGCTCGCCGTGTCGATGAAGTGTCCGCCCTCGCCGGCGAACCGCGTGCCCTCGGTGCCGCTCCGGAGGTACCAGCTGCCGTGCCCGAGCGTGCCGGCATTGACCAGGTAGCGCAGGCTCGCCGGACCGGTCCGGGCGCCGAAGCGCTGCTTGGCCTCCCGCAGCAGCGGCGCGAACCGGCGGTTGAAGCCCACCTGCAGCCGGTCGTTGCCGGACTCCTCCACCGCCGCGAGCACACCGGCCAGCTCGTCCTCGGTGAGGGCCAGGGGCTTCTCCACGAACACCGTCTTGCCGGCGAGCAGCGCCTTCCGGGTCAGTTCGGCGTGCGAGCTGTGCCGGGTGACCACGAACACCGCGTCGATCGACGGGTCGCCGAGCACGGCGTCGAGATCGGTGGTCGCCCGGGCGAAGCCGAACTTCCGCTGCGCGTTGGCCGCGGACAGCGCCGTCGTGGTGACGACCGTCGACAACGCGACGCCGTCCCGCTCCGCCAGGTGCGGCAGCAGCATCGACGTTGCGTAGTTCCCCGCGCCGACGAACGCCAACCGCACCGGCGCCGTGGCGGACCGGGCCGGGGCGGACACCTTGCCGCCGCGTCGCACCGCGGGCACCGCAACCGCCGGGGCCTCCGCCTCCCCGTCCTCCGCGTGTTCGGCGTACCGGAACAGCACGGCCACGGCCTTCAGCTCGCCGTCCTTCAGGCTCTGGTACGTCTTGACGGCATCGTCGAAGTCGGCGATGTGGGAGATCAGGGGCTCCACATCGATGCTGCCGCGGGCGTGGAGATCGAGGAAGCAGGCCAGGTTGCGGCGCTCGGTCCAGCGCACATAGCCGATCGGGTAGTCCCGCCCCTCCAGCTCGTACTCCGGGTCGTAGCGCCCGGGGCCGTAACTGCGGGAGAACCGGACGTCGAGCTCTTTCTCGTAGTACGCGTTCCACGGCAGGTCCAGGCGGCACTTGCCGATGTCGACGACCCGGCCGCGGTCCCGGCACAGCCGGGCGGCCAGTTCGACGGGCTGGTTGCTGCCGCCACCGGCCGCCAGGTACACCTGGTCCACGCCATGACCGTCGGTGAGCTCGGCGACGGCGGATTCCACGGCCGCGGACGAGGGATCGCCGCAGGCAGCGGCGCCCAGGCGCTCGGCGAGCTCGCAGCGCACCGGGTCGGGGTCGGCCCCGACGACGCGGACTCCCGAGGCGGCCAGCAGCTGCACCACCAGCTGCCCGATCAGCCCGAGGCCGATGACCAGCGCCACCTCGCCGAGCTGCGGTTCGCCTTGGCGGACACCCTGTAACGCGATCGACCCGACGGTACCGAAGGCAGCGTGCTGTGGCGCGAGGCCGTCCGGCACCCGGGCGTAGAGGTTCTTTGGCACCCAGTTCAGCTCGGCATGCAAGGCGTGCTCATTGCCGGCGCAGGCCACCAGGTCGCCGACCGCCACGTCATCGATCCCGGCGCCGACCTGCTCGACCACCCCGCACAGCGAGTAGCCCAGCGGCGTATAGGAGTCCAGCTTGCCCATCACCTTGCGGTAGGTGGCGGGCAGCCCGTTGGTGGCCACGCTCTGCATGACCTTGGCCACCTGGTCCGGCCGGGAGCGGG
Source organism: Streptomyces sp. NPDC002054 (assembly GCF_040296685.1). Taxonomy (NCBI): domain Bacteria; kingdom Bacillati; phylum Actinomycetota; class Actinomycetes; order Kitasatosporales; family Streptomycetaceae; genus Streptomyces; species Streptomyces sp. NPDC002054. The sequence goes on along the minus strand of NZ_JBEOXT010000015.1, from coordinate 107,455 downwards.
CCTTGCCGAGCATCGACATGCCGGCCTCGGACACCTTCATCAGCTCGGTTCCGGTGGATATCAGCGAGTAGGCGGTGCGGACCAGCACACCACCCGGCTTGCATCCCGGTACCGGCACGTCGAGCACCGCCAGCTCGCCGCTCTTGTAGTTCTGCACGACCTGTTTCACCCGAACTCCTGTTTTTCTACGCTGTTTAGTGAGTGCTGTGAGTGCTCTGGCCGGAGCCGGAGGTCGCGCCGCGGTACCAGTACTCGAGGGTCAGCACATGCCACAGATGCTTGGAGAAGTCCCGCTGCCCGGCGGCGTCCTCGGCGACCATGCGCGCCAGCGCGTCGCGGCGCAGGAACCCCGAATTGACGAGCACGCCGTCGTGCACCACCTCGCGCACCAGCGGTGCCAGATCCCGGCTCATCCAGGCGCGCAGCGGGGCGCTGAACAGGCCCTTGGGCCGGTACACGATCTCCCGCGGCAGGATCGAGGTGGCCGCCTCCTTGAGGACGGCCTTGCCCTGCCGTCCGACGATCTTGCGATCGCCGGGTACGGCGAACGCCGCCTTGACCACCTCGACGTCCACGTACGGCACCCGCACCTCGGTGGACGCGGCCATGCTGGAGCGGTCCGTGTAAGCGAGGTTCAGGCCCGGCAGGAACATCCTGGCGTCGCCCAGGCACATGCGGTTGACGAAGTCGTCGAGGTCGTTGTCCTGGTAGACGTCCGCGTGCTCGGTCAGCACGTCCTCGACCGTCCCGGCCAGGTCCGGATCGATCAGGGCGAGCAGTTCGTCCTGGTCGTACATGGTGTAGCTGCGCCGGAACGCGGTCTCCTCCGGCAGATCGGCGAAGGAGAGGAACCGCTTCGCGAACCGCACCGACCGGTACCCCCGGCGGGCCGTGGCGACCGGCAGCCGGTCCACGGCCCTGGACACCCCGCGCCGCAGGGGCCGCGGGACGCGCTGGTAGCGCAGCGCGAGCAGGTTGGCCAGGTGCTTGCGGTAGCCGGCGAACAGCTCGTCGGCACCCATCCCCGAGAGCATCACCTTGACCCCGGCCTCCCGGGCGGCCGAGCAGATCAGGAACGTGTTGATCGCGGCGGGGTCGCCGATCGGCTCGTCCAGGTGGTACGTCATCTGCGGCAGCAGGTCGAGCACGTTCGGAGCGATCTCGATCTCGTGCAGGTCGACGCCGAACCGCTCGGCCACCTGCCGGGCATAGCGAAGGTCGTCCGGCATCGCCTCGAACTTGGCGTCCTCGGCGCGGAACCCGATCGTGTAGGCCGAGATCCCGGGCCGGTCGCGAGCCGCCAGCGCGGTCAGGTAGCTGGAGTCGAGACCGCCGGAGAGGAAGGTCGCCACGGGTACGTCGGAGAGCAGGTGGCGTCGGGTCGACTCCTCGACGATGGCGGCCAGGTCCGGCCGCTCGCCGCTCCGGGCCCGTTCCTGCCCCTCGGCGGCGACGTCCCTGAGATGCCAGTAACGGCCGCGCTCCACCCGGCCGTCGGGCCGGCACCGGAGCCAGCTCCCCGGCGGCAGCTTCTCCGCCTCGCGGAACGCGCAGCGCGAGTCCGGCACCCAGTAGTACAGCAGTGAGGCCACCAGCGCCGCGTGGTCCACCTCCAGCGACCCGCCGGTGGCGGCGGCGAGCGCCTTGAGCTCGGAGGCGAACACCAGGCCCTCACCGCGCCGGAGCAGGAACAGCGGCTTGATGCCGAGTTGGTCGCGGGCGAGCACCAGCTCACCGGTTCGCTCGTCGAAGATCCCGAACGCGAACATGCCGCGCAGCCGGGGCAGGCAGTCCGTGCCCCAGCGCCGCCAGGCCTCCAGCAGCACCTCGGTGTCGGAGGTCCCGCGGAAGCGGACGCCGGCGGCTGCCAGTTCGGCACGCAGCTCGGGCGCGTTGTACAGCTCGCCGTTGTACGTCAGGACGAGGCCGTCCGAGACCATCGGCTGGGCGCCGGTATCGGACAGGTCGATGATGGCCAGCCGACGGTGCCCGAGGTGCACTTCGCCGTCACCGGCGGGGTGGCTGTACCGGCCCGCCCCGTCCGGACCGCGGTGGGCCAGGGTATCGGTGAGCCGGTCGGTCACGACCTTCCCGTCCGGCCATCGGTACGTTCCTGCGATGCCACACATGTGTTACCGCGCCTCCTGGTCTGTGTCCGGGACTCGTTGGCCGCGCAGCGCGACGTGCAGCCCGTCCCACAAGGTGCCGTCCGTCCGGTCGAGCGGATCGGGGTCGATCAGCACGACACCGATGACCGGAATGCGCTGGTCCGCCAGCTGCCGCGCCACGGTGTGCAGCCATGCCGCGCTGCCGTGCCCGGCACGTACGACGAGCACCGTCCGGGTGCCGAGGTACTGGAGGTCGGTCCACGCAGTGCCGGGTGCCACCGAGCCGACACCGAGCCGGCGCTCCTGATCCGACACGGCCGCGGCCCCCTCGCCGCTGACCACGGTGGGGTCTCCCGGCTTCGGGCGGAGGCCTGCGAGCTGCGGGCCCGGCAGGCCATCGATGACGACCACCGGCCCCTCTGTCGAGAGCGCCCTGGCGAGGTCCAGGGCGATCACGGTCGTGCTGCGCGCACAGCCCAGTTCCAGCAGAGACACCGGTTCCGCGGAGCCCCGCACGGTGCGGGCCAGGGTCGTGGTGAGCCGTTCGCGGGTCGCCCGGGTCCGTCGGCGCTGCCACGGCCAGGCCGACCGGCGGGGCAGCTCCGCGATGACCGAGGCACCGAGATGCGAGGCGATGTTGCGGCGCAGCACAGGGCGGTCCGCCACCACCGTGCCGACCGCGGCCACCGCGAGCCCGAGGACGAGCCCGAGGACCAGCCCGATCGCGGCATTGGTGGCAGCGGCCCTGGGCAGGGAGTGCTGCATCGCGCGCGGGGCGTCCACGATCTGTGTGCCGGCGATGAGCCGGGGCGTGCCGACGCGCGCTTCCGCGGCGCGCCGGTCGAACTCGGCGATCCGCGAGGTGAGCTCGGCCCGGCGGGCGAAGAGCGACTCCATGTTCGCCGACGCCTTCGGCCCGCTCGCCGGCGATCCGTCCCCGATCGCCTTGTTGACCTGGGCGAGCTCCTCCCGCATACGGTCACGCTGGGCGAGCAGGGTCTTGGCCTCGGCGTCCGCGGCTTCCTGGATCCGCCTCACATGGTCCGCGACGAACGCCTCGGCCAGTGCCTTGGCTCTGGCCACCGCTTCCGTGTCGCTGTCACCTGTCACAGTGATCTGCAGCAGGTTGTTGGTCAAGCCGATACCCCCGTAGTCCTGCATGAAGTCCTCTGGTTTTTCCGGGGACCCGAGGGACTGCAGGGCCTTGCCGGCGATCTGCGTGGTCTGCAGCAGCGCGACGTCGGTACGGATCAGTGTTCCGGGGTCGTTCGGCTGGTCCGCCTGATGCGCGACCAGCACTTTGGTCACCGCGGTCGGCGGCGGCGGCATGAGGACCGCCACCGCCGCGCCGACCAGCAGCCCCAGCAGCGCCACGGAGTACCAGAGGCGGCGGCGCCTGCGCACCGCGACCACCAGCGCCTGCAGGTCCAGCAGCGGAGCGGCGGCCGACGGCTCCGAACTCGTGCTCGTCGTCACGCTGAACCTCGCCTCGCATCGTCGCCACCGGCCCGGACCGTGCCGGCGAGGACGGCGCCGACGACCTCGTACTCGGCGTCCGCACACGCCTCGGCGATGCCGGCGAGCTCCTCTGCGGTCCAGCTGCCCGCGCTGAGTACGACCAGGGCACCGGACTCGTCGTCGTGGTCGGGCACCAGCGGCCGGGACACCGAAACCTCCACCACCCGCAGCAGCTCGCTGTCGGCCTCGGCGACGAGCTGCTTGGCGGCTCGGCGGGCGATCTCGTCGCCGTCCGGGACGACAACCAGCAGCCGCCCGGGGGCCGGCAGCTGGTCCCGAAGGCGGGCGCACACCCGCCGGTAGCGGATCTGTCGGCCGGCCTCGTCGCCGGAGGTCTGCGGGGTCGGTAGGTCCCACCGGACGTCGAGGCCCAGCAGCCGGCGGATCCGGGCCCACGGGCCACGGTCTTCCGGCCGGTGCGCGGGACTTTCACCCGGTACGTCGACGGTACCCAGCAGCGCTGAACCCAGCGCCGCGGCGATCTCCGGTTCGGTGCGCAGCCGGCGATTCATCCGTGCGGCGGTGAGATGGCCGATCACCGCGAGCAGGAAGAACAGCCCCGCCCCGCCGATGATGAGCTGCAGCCTCGTCGGCGGTGCCTCGCCGGCCGGCCGGGCCGCCGGTCCCATGACGACCATATTGGCCTTGCTGGCAGCCGGGTCGACCTGCTCCAGCTTGTTGATGGCCTCCTGCAGCGCGGTGCGCAGCTTGGTGAGCTCGGTGCGGGTCTGCACGCTCTCCACGGTCCGCCCCGGATCGGCCGCCTCGGCCAGGTCGGTGATGCGGCGGCTGGTCTGCACCACCATCTTCCGAAGCGCCTCGGGCCCCGCCGCCGCTTCGGGGTCGGTGTTGTCGCCCGTAATCCGCTCGGCGAAGGTGACGAACTGCCGGGCCGCCTGGTCGGCGAGTTGCTGTGCGCGCTCCGGGGTTTCGGCCGTACCCGAGATCTTGATGATGTTCCCGTCGGAAGCCTTGGCGCTCACCCGGTCTCGCAGTTCGCTGCCGCGGACCCCGGACCAGCCGAGGGTGGCAGCCACGCGGTCCACCACCACCGAACTGGTCGCGATCTCCGTCTGCGTCATCAGCTCGCGCTCCTCCCACGCCCCCGGCAGCAGTACCGACGCCGAGGTCGTGTAACGCGGCGGAAGCAGCAAGGAGGTGCCGAAGCCGACGAGCGCACCCACCAGGGTGAAGAGGGTGAGAAGCCGCCGGCGCCGACGGATAATCCGCCCGATCGTGACCAGGCGTATCGTGTCATCGCTCAACGGTGCGGTCTCCTCCTAGCCCGTCCCGTTCGGTCGCCGGCACCCGAGCGTGGTCACGGCACGCAGCCGCGTAGGCGGCGAGCAGCGACGCTTGCGAGTTCCGCCAGGAGAGCGGCCCGCTGATCCGCTCCTGGCCGATCTTGCCCATCCGGGCCCGCTGCTCCGGATCGTCCAGCAGCAGTGCGATGAGCTTGGCGAACTCGGCCTCGTCGTTGGCCGGCGCGTAGACAGCGGCGTCACCGGCGGAGACCCGCGCCTCCCGGAGGTCGAACGAGACGATCGGCCGACCCATCACCATGTATTCCAGGACCTTGTTCATGGTCGACACGTCGTTGAGCGGATTGCGCGGGTCGGGGGAGAGGCACACGTCCGCGGTGGACAGGTAGCGCGCCAGGTCGGCGTCCGGAATGCGCCCGGTGAACTGCACCTGCTCCGAGAGCCCGAGCTGCCGGGACAGCTCCACCATCGCATCGAAGGTGTCGCCGCCGCCGATGAACACCGCATGCCAGTCGGTCCGCCCGAACTCCTCGCGCAGCTTCGCCAGGGCCCGCAAGGCGTAGTCGACGCCGTCCTGCGGGCCCATGACCCCGAGGTAGCACAGCAGATGGGGCTTGCCGCGCTTCAGCTCCTCCTCGGGCGGTACCGGCTGGAACCGGGCGGTGTCGGGCGCGCTGCGCACCACGAAGACGTCCTCCGGCCGCCGCTTGCCGCGGCGCAGCGCGACATCCCGGTAGCTCTCGTTCGTGGCCAGCACGACGTCCGCGGCCCGGTAGGTCAGCCGTTCCAGCGCGAGCACGGCGCGGTAGAGCAGATCCTTGCCGCGGTCGAACCGGGAGAGGTACAGCTCGGGCACCAGGTCGTGCTGGTCGAAGACGAACCGCGCTCCGCGCCGCTTCAGCCACAGCGCCGGCAGGAACAGCAGGTCCGGCGGGTTGCAGGCGTGGACCACGTCGACCGGGCCGACCTTGCGGGCCAGCCGGAACGTATGCCACAACGCCGTTCCGTACTCCTGCAGGAAGCCGGCCGGCCCTCCGGTGGCCGCGCGCAACGGGTAGCGGTGGATCCGCACCCCGTCGATCTCCGCCTCCGGTTCCCTGTCCCGCTTCTCTCCCTGGGGACAGATGACATGCACCGTCCAGCCCGCGTCGCGCAGTGTCGTGCACTCCTGCCACACCCGCCGGTCGAAGGGCACCGACAGGTTCTCCACCAGGATCAGCGCGCGCCGGGCCGCCCCGGCGCCGCTCTTTGCATTACCAAGCAAGGCCCATGTACCCCGGTTCGGCCCGGCGCGCCTCGGCGTCGGGAAGGCGGATGAGGTCGACGATCACCGGGCTGGCGCCATGGGGCAGCGCCGACAGCACGGCCGGATCCTTGGTCCCGACCAGGCACACCTCGGCATGCTCGAGTACCTCGTCAACGGAGTCCGTCAGCAGCTGCGCGAGGTGCGGCAGCCGGGTCTCGATGTACTCGCGGTTCGCGCCGAGCAGCCGGGAGAGGTTCACATTGGGGTCGTAGATCCGCAGGTCGTACCCCTTGCCGAAGAGTCTCTCCGCCAGCTCGACGAGCGGGCTCTCGCGGAGGTCGTCGGTACCGGGTTTGAAGGACAACCCGAACAGGCCCACTCGACGCTTGCCGGCGCGCTCCACCAGTTCCACCGCGCGCTGCAGATGGTCGGAGTTGGAGGGCAGGACGTGGGCGAGGATGGGCACCGAGATGTCGGCCCGCCGCGCCGCGTGGACCAGGCTGCGCAAGTCCTTGGGCAGGCAGGAGCCACCGAAGGCGAAGCCGGGCCGCAGGTAGGCGGGGCTGATGTTCAGCTTGCGGTCGGCCAGGAACACGTCCATCACCTGGTGCGAGTCCACCCCGAGCGCCTGGCACACCGCGCCCAGCTCATTCGCGAAGCCGATCTTGACGCTGTGGAAGGCGTTGTCCGCATACTTGATCGCCTCGGCCGTCGGGATCGGCACCCGGAACACCTCGCCGGGCAAGCCGTCGTACAGGGCCTCAACCACGTCGCCGCTCGCCGGGTCGAACTCGCCGATGACGGTCTTGGGCGGGTCGAAGAAGTCCCGCACGCTCGTGCCCTCGCGCAGGAACTCCGGGTTGACCGCGACCCCGAAGTCCACCCCGGCCGTGCCGCCGAGGTACTTCTCCAGGATCGGTACCAACAGATTCAGGCAGGTGCCCGGGAGCATGGTGCTGCGGAACACGACGGTATGCCGCCCACCCCGCTCGGCCACCGCGGCACCGATTTCCTCGGTGACCCGCTCCAGGTACGTGGTGCACAGACTGCCGTTGGGTTCCGACGGCGTGCCCACGCAGACCAGCGACACCTCGCTGTTCATGATCGCCTCGCGGACGTCGGCGGTGGCCCGTAATGCTCCGGTCTTCACGACCTCGGCGATGAGCTCGCCGATCCGCTCCTCGACCACCGGGGCCTTGCCGTCGTTGACCAGGTCGACCTTCACCTGGTTCACGTCCACACCGATGACCTCGTGACCCAGGCTGGCCAGGCACGCGGCCGACACACAACCCACATAGCCCAGCCCTAAGACGCTGACCTTCATGACCCGTTCCTCCCCCAGGGCAAGCCTCTTTGGCCTGCCATTCGCGAGCCGACCGGACGACGTTCCCCGCGCATCAGTAGGCCCCCTGGCCCTGAAGCACCGCACGCAGGGTCTTCCACAAAATCACCGTGTCAAGGGCGAGCGACCAGTCCTCCACATACCGCAGGTCCAGTCGGACAGCCTCCTCCCACGGCAGGTCGCTGCGTCCGCTGACCTGCCACAGGCCGGTGAGCCCGGGCTTGACCAGCAGCCGACGCCGGATGTCCGGGTCGTACGCAGCGCACTCCTCCGGTAACGGAGGCCGCGGACCGACGAGCGACATCGATCCGGTGAGCACGTTGAAAAGCTGCGGGAGCTCGTCGATCGAGTACCGGCGCAGCATCGTGCCCACCCGGGTCACCCGCGGATCCCGGCGGAGCTTGAACAGCAGGCCGGCGCCCTCGTTGCGGTCGGCCAGCTCGCCACGTGTTCCGTCGGCCCCGGGGACCATGGTGCGGAACTTGACGATGGTGAACTCGCGGCCGTCCTTGCCGACCCTGCGCTGGCAGTAGAACACCCGACCCGGGCTGTCCATCATCACGAGCAGCCCGACGAGCACCATCAGCGGCGCGAACAGCAGCAGCAGGACCGCCGCGCCCACCCGGTCGACGACCTCCTTGACCGCCCGGGGACCCCCGGTGAAGTTCGGCATGCTGACCCGCAGCAGCGGGATCCCGAGCACCGCGTCGACGTGCAGCCGCGGGCCGGCCACCTCCATCAGCACCGGGGCCACGACCATGTCGGCATCGCTGCCTTCGAGGTTCCAGGCCAGCCGCTGCAGCCGGTCCGGTGACCAGTGCGGGTCCGGTGTGACCGCGACGACACGATAGCCGTCGCGGCGGACGTGGCCTGCGACCGCCGTCAGCCGGCCGACGACCGGCACTCCGTCCAGCTGGTCACCGTCGAGCCCGAGACCATCCGGCGTGCACACCGCCTCCACCCGCCAGCCGAGATGCGGGAACTTGCGGGTCCGGGTGATCAGGTCGTGCACGGTATCCAGGCTCCCGGCAGCGAGCACCGGGCGCAGGCACCGTCCTTCCTTCCGCTGTTTGTGCAGCCAGAGGCGCAGCAGATACCGCTCGGTCATGGTGATGAGCGTGATCGCCGGTATCGCGACGAAGATCCAGAGCTTGATGTTGTGCGAGGTGAGGGCGATTCCGCCGAGCGCCAGTACGACGGCCGCCGTGAACAGTGAGCGTCCGAGCCGACGGAATTCCTCGGCGCCCTGGCCGAGTACGGCCGGAGCCCACGCCCGGCCCACCGCAAGCGCTCCCAACACCAGCAGTTCGGTGCCGAATGCGAGAATTCCCCACTTCTCGTGCCAGTTGGCCGCGTCCCTGGCGCCGAAGAAGACGCCGATCGCCGCCACCACTAAGGCGGTGGCCACGGTATCGCTGGTGATCACGGTCCGGCGGTAGCGCTGCTCCCAATCGATCGCGGGCTGGTTGACTTTCCCGTTTGCCGGCCGCCCGCGCGTCCCCGGAAACGGGCTGGCTAATTCCCTCTGCTGCACAGGACCCCCCCAGGTCACCAGTGGTTCGGCGTGTTCGCCTCGCACTGTTCCTCCTTCGGGAGGCCCCACCTCCCCCCGAATGGCATAGCCCTCCCACGGCCCTTTCGGGCACCAGGAGTTGATCACTTGCCGAAAGATCATTTAGATCAAAATGTGTCGCCTCGTGCCCGAACATCCGAAGCACGCGTCAATCTAGACCATCGGGGCCCATTCGGAGAGGGGATGTGTACAACTTGCGCTGAAGTTGCGAAGGCGGCTCCACGGACGGGTGATGGCCAGTGGGTGCCTTGACGACGGTGATGTGCCGTGTGACCTGTGACGACGGGAGTTATCCGGGCTTCGCAGAGGGCTCCCCGTGCTGCCCCGAAGCGGAGCTTCGGGGCAGCACGGGGAGCCCTCATCACGGCAGTGGGCCCGCGATTGCCGTGAGCGCGGTGAGGTGGCGGCGGTAAGCAGCTGTTCCGTCCTCGGTCAGGCGCAGCCAGGTCCGCGGCCGACGTCCGACTTGTCCCTTCTCGACCGTCACCCAGCCCGCTTCTTCCAGGCGCGAGACCTGTTTCGACAACGCGGAGTCGGTGATCTCCACGAGGTCCCGCACGTAGGCGAACTCTGCCTTCTCCACGGCAGCGAGGGCTGCGACGATCGACAGACGCACCGCCGAAGCCAGCAGGGGCTCGAGTGCATGGCGCGGGTGAGGGCCTTGTCCTGCGCCCGCCGGGGCTGCTTCCGGCGTCATACGGCGCGTGCCTCCCGCCAGGCTGCCGCCGCGGCCGGCAGCGCACATGCGAGGGCAGCCACGGCCGCGAAGGCGACACTGTCCATGAAGACCGTGAAACCGAGCGCGAGGGACAAGACGTAGGCAGCCGCCCAGGCGCCGATCACCCTGAGGTGCCGGCCGCCGTAGCCGCGCGGGACTACGGGCTGCCGCGTTGCGAACAGGGACAGCCCCATGACCACGAGGGCATTCGTCAGTGTGCTGACCAGGGTCCCCGTCGGCCCGTGCCACAGCAGCACGGCGGGAACCAGGACAAGCTGCCAGACGGCGAACAGCCACAGGTAGCCGACGTACCAGCGGCTTCGCACCCGCGCGGTCGCCTCGATCCGCGCCATCCCCTTCAACACCGTGGCCGCATCGACCTGTTCGTGCATGGCACACCCCTCCCGTTGTCGCTGGGGCATCCACTTGTCTGCCCCAGCATCTACTTGCCAGGTTAGCAACTACATGCCGAGGCAGGAACTTTGGCTTCGCCTCACTGAGCCAGGCGGTCCCAGAACGAGCAGTGGTGTGCGGAATACGCATCGACGGGGTGGATTCCGCCGGGTCCGGGAGCCAACGACTGCACCGACTGCGGGTGGAGGAGAGGCCAGAGCGGGGCGTTGGGGGTGTTCGGGTTGCCGGTGCGCGCGAAGTTCGTCCAGTAGTCGACCATCCGGTCCGACAGGGCGCGCTGGGCGCCGGTCAGCGGTCGCTCGGTGGGCAGGGAGGAGAACAGGAACGGCATCTCGAAGCCGTGTGCCGCGCCGTAGGGGAAGCCCGGGTTTGCCGGCAGGCCGGCGAGGACAGGAGCATCCGGATCGCTGAACTCGTAGCCGTAGAGGGGGAGTCCGGGGGCATGAGCGGCGATGGTCCGGCCGGCTGCCAGTGTGGTGCAGGTGAGGGATCGATCGGTCAGCACCGCGGCCCAGGCCAGTGCGGGCGTGGGGTGGTGTGCTGCCGGATACTGCGCCTCGACGGCCGGGGCAGCGGGCCCGAAGGCGTCCACCAGACGGGCGCGGTAGTCGTTCTCGGTGCGGATCGGGAACGCGGCGAGCGACAGGCCGACGAACATCCGCATCTCATCGCGGTTGGTGCCCAGGACGACCGGCACACGGTGGAAGCGTCCCGAGGCCAACGCCTGGTCCGGTGCCACCGGCAGCAGCGCATTGCCGAAGGCGGGCCGGTTGAAGGACTGCATCAGCTGTGCGGTGGCGAGGCGATCCGTGCTCTGCCCGCGCAGGCACGCCAGTACCTCGTCTCCGCCGCCCGCTGTGCAGCCCACCTGCCGGGCGGCTTCTGCACCGGCCGTCTGGACATCGGCCTGTGACGCGAACGGCTGGTACGCCGGTGTTCCGGGTCCGAGCGCGCCGCGTGGGAAGGACATGAGGCAGGAACCGCTCTGGAGTACGGCCCGCTGGAAGAGCCCGACGGCCGTCGGCGAGGTGAGGTGTGCACAGATGCTCAGGGCGCCTGCGGACTCGCCGAACAGCGTGACACTGCGCGGATCACCGCCGAAGCGCTCCGCGTTCGCCCGCACCCAGCGCAGGGCGGCTTGCTGGTCCGCCAGGCCGAACGGTGGGGCGGAGCCCAACCCGGGGTGGCCGAAGTAACCGAAGATCCCCAACCGGTAGTTGACCGTGACGACGACCGTGTCACCCCGGACCGCCAGTTGTTCAGCGCTGTAGTCGCTGCCGGAGCCGCCCAGGAAGGCACCGCCGTGCATCCACACCAGCACGGGCCGCTTCTGCCCGGCCGGCTTCGGCTTCGCCTTCGGTTTCGGCGTCGGCACGGTGACGTTGAGGTAGAGGCAGTCCTCCGACCCGAGGACCGAGCCCGCGCCCGTGCCCGCACCTGGTGTCGGCATCTGCACACAGCGTTGAGCCGGCTTCGTCGCATCCCGGACGCCGGGCCAGGTGGCGGCGGGCGCCGGAGCGCGCCAGCGCAGCGGTCCGGTCGGCGGCGCAGCGTAGGGAATGCCGTCGAAGGTGGTGTACGAGCCGTGTGACACGCCGCGTACCAGGCCGTGGTCGGTCCGTACGACGGTAGGGCTCTGCCCCGCGGCGGTCGCCGGTACGGCGGTGGCCATGAGCAGTGCCACCGCGCAGAGCAGGGGGAATTTCGGGAACATGCGCACCCGCCGTTCTTGGTCGGGGAGGGGATCGGACGAGGCCGGTCAGTGATCAATACGCTAGGACCTCCCGCGCGCTGGAGGTTCAAGAGGCTGTGACGCACGACACGTGGAGCATCGGTGAGCTCGCGGCCGGAACGGGGGTTCCGGTGAAGACCCTCCGCTACTACTCCGACAGCGGTCTGCTGCCCGTGGCCGCCCGTAGCACCGGTGGTCATCGGCGCTACGGTCCTGACGCGTGGGAGCGGATCCGTCTCATCCGACGCCTACGGGCGCTGGACACCCCGATCGCGACCATCACGCAGGTGGTCACCGGTGAGTGCTCCCTCGGTGAACTGGTGTCGACCGAGCTCGAAATGGTGCAGGAACGATTGACCGAACTGCGGTGGCGCGAGGCCACGCTCAAGTCCCTGGACGACTGCGCGGGCGAGGAACGGCTCCGGCGTCTGGAGATCCTCTCCCGCGTGCAGCGGCTCCCGGAGGCGCAGCGCACTCTCACCGATCACTGGTATCGCGAGCTGTCCGCGGCCATGCCCAAGCGCCGGCTCGACATCATGATCGCCATGCTGTCGCCCGACCCGCCCCGGGACCCCGATCCCGGTTCGGCCCTGGCCTACGCCGAGCTTCATCTGCTCATCTCCACGCCCAGTTTCACCCGCTGGACCCAGGACCACGACGAAGAGATGAGGGACGCCCCGGCCTTCTACGGGGAGATCGACGATGCTGCCGCTCTGACGGCCGCCGCTCTGGCCCAGGGGCTGCCGCCCAGCGCCGGGGATGCGGTGAACGCTTTCGTATCCGCCCACGCACGAGCCCGGCGGGAGTCGGACACCCCCGCCTTCCGCGCATATCTGCACGGGCTGGTGTCGAGGTCATCCGGCTTCGACCCCCGCCTGGAACGGTATTGGGCCCTGGTCGGCACCGCCACCGGCGGGCGCGTGCTGAACATGACGGTGGCTCATCGATGGCTGACCGACGGACTGTCGATCTCGATAGCCGAGAATGCACCTTCGACGTCGAGGGGCCCGAGCTCCAAGAAACCTACGACTGGGCACGACAGCTGAGGGAAGCGGTGACGACGAAGTCCTCGTCGTCAGGGCTGAGCAGGCGGGGTCGTGTGCGATGACCGGCCCCGTGCTGTTTGAGCCCCGTACGACGCTTCGGTTCCTTCTTCGCCGTAGCGGTTGGTGGCGTCGAGTTCGTCTTCGGTGAAGGAGAGGGTCTCCGCGTCGTCTGCCGGGGCTTCCCGGTCCGTGCCCTCGGCCCGGTGGTGCCTCCCGCTGGGTACGGCGGATGGCATTGCTGCGCGCCCCGGTGCGACCGCACGAGTGGCCAGCATGGCGCTGCAGGCCCTGGTCCGCAATCCGCTCGCCGACCCGATGCTGCTCGGGGTGTCCTCGGTCGCCTCGGTCGGGGCGGTGACCGTCCTCGTGCTGAACGTCAGCCTGTTCACCTTGGTCGCCCTGATGATCGGCACCATCGTGGCCGTCAGCGGCCAGATCGGCTTCGTCGGCCTGATCACGCCGCACGTCGAGCTGCGGCTCATCGATACGAACGCGTCGAGGCAACGCTTGCCCGATACATTCGCGCGCCGGAGTAGTCCTGACGCGCAGGCTAAACGCCAGTGCGATATCCGAAGAGGTGTTTGTCCTGAACTGGCCTTGGCCAGAGGGAAGTTAAGGGATACTAGTTGCCCTCATTCCGCCTGAATAGAAGGACGAGACTCAGTGGCAAGCCCCCTCACCAGGAACCAGTGGATCTTGATCGTGGTTCCGATCGTTGCGGCCATCATCACCGTGATCGGCACGCTGATGGCAGGTTCGTCAGGGGATGAGACGAACAACAACTGCACCGGCTCGTCACAGTGCGGCGACGGCAACAACCGTGTCGAGAACGGACCGCAGCCCAGTGCGAGCTAAGGCTGTGAAGGCATCGGCCCTGATGGGGATGGTCGTCCTCCTTGCGACGCTTGTCGGTTGCTCGACGAGCGAGACCAACAACAACTGCACCGGCTCGTCACAGTGCGGCGACGGCAACGGGCGAAACGAGGAAGCGAAGCCGACCGCCAGCCTGGAGTTGGAGAAGGTCACGGCGGAGTTGAAGGATGGGATTCCCATCGAGAGAAAAAACGCTCTCGATGACTCCACGTCAGAAAAAGGGAGCGGCAGAGGTGTCCACATCGACGTTACGGCAAAAAACCTCGGCAAGGCTCCCGCGTTCATCTCTAAGGCAACTATGACGTTTCGCAAGTCCGGCTACCCTGAGCCGTGCTATGGCATCGGCGGGCAGCTCCTGACTACGGCCACCTACGGTTTCATTATTCCGGACAGCCAGCCGGCCGAGGCCGCTACTGATGGACGCCCTCGGCTGCATAAGGTTCCCTTCTCCCTCTCCAAAGAGCTGACGCACGAGATTCCCCCCAACAAGTACGAGAAATTTACGCTGACCGTTGGCCCGGAAACCATTGTGGAGGGGGGTAACCCGTGGTTCGGCGTTCTCGACATCACGTTGGAACACGACGGCGGCCAGAAGCTGAAGATTGGCCCAATTGCAGTCGTCGACTCGGGGGGCAATCCCGCATTCTTCCCCGACTGGAGAAAAGGCAAGGCTCCATGGTATATCGAAGAGGAGCAAGTCGCTGGATGTACGAAGCGGAATGCGGAGATGGTTTCCGAGGTGATGCGTACACCCAAACTCGTCCCGTCCAAGGAGTTTTCCAGCCTCGACGCGGCCCTGGCTAAGTACCTCTAAAGCGGGTCGACACCAGATCATCCCAGGCTCTTTCAATCGGGGAGAGAGGCGGCGAATGTCCGGGGTCGCCACCGCATCCACTTGGGTGCGCGCTTTGCTGCTCGCAGGTTGCGTTTGAGGTCGGCGATCACGAGCTCGTCGGGGTTCAACTCGGGCGAGTGCGACGGCAGGAAGCGCAGCTCGACCTGGTTGGGGTGATCGGCCAGCCAGTCGCGGACCGCGCGGGAGCGGTGGGTGGAGTGCCGGTCCACCACGAGGTGGATTTTGCGGTCGAAGTGGCTGGAGAGACGGTCGAGGAACCGGCACATCACGCTCGCGTCGAAGTTCTCGGTGAACACCATGAAGTGCATGCGGCCCTTCGTGCTGATCGCTGACATAGCGTTCACCGAGATCCGGTTCCCGGTCCGCCGCACGATCGGGGGTGTGGCCCCCGCTCGCCCCACGCGCGGCCGATGACCTGGTCGGAGCGGATGCCGACCTGATCCGCGAACAGGACCTCGCCGCCCTCAGCCTTCGCTTTCACGCGGATCGCCGCCGTGTCTCTTCCAGCCAGACCCGCACCGCCTCCGGGTCCCGCTCGATCGCCTGCTTGTCGGGCCGCTGGAGCGACAGTCCCCACCTCTTGAGGTACTTCCCCACCTCCGGCTCGGTCAGCATCACCCGGTACAGCTTCGCGATCAGCACGCCGACCTGGCCACGAGTCCACAACTGCCCCGAAAGCCCCACGTCACAAGGACGGTGACCGAGTACCACCTGGCGAAGCGCCGCCTGCTCGGCTTCCGACAGCACCTGATGCTCACCCACACGCTTGCCCGCGGGCGAGCGGTCAGAGCCTCACGTCTCCTGCGCCGACGGCGGCAGATGCCGCGCGTCCCCCACCAGATCGCGCACACCCACTACAATGACCCAGAATCCCAACCGTTTCGGATTAATAGTCCAATTCGTCGAAGGCTGGCACGGCCGGCCGTACGTACGACAAACCGCTCCGCCGCACCCGCGAGTACGTCGACATCGTCCGCAAGGCGGTGGCCCACGCAACCCGCGTCGAACACGACGGCCGTCTCTACCAGCTGCCCTACCGCGGTCCCGGCTCCAGCGGACAGGCCCGCGCGGTCAAAGCCGACTTCACGCCCCTGCGTCCGCACACCCTGGCCCTGATCAGCCTCGTCCCGTTTGTGCCCGCCATGGCCTACGCCGCACAGCTGCGCGCCGCCGGAGAGACCCGCGCGGTCCTGTTCGCCTCGGTCACCAGCGACTACCTCCTCCTGGTGCCGCTCGGCTGGCTGCTCGGTGTGCACGCCGGCCTCGGCCTGCCGGGCCTCTACCTCGCCTGGACCGCATTCGGGATCCTCTACGCCGCCATGCTCCGCAGAAGCCACCTGCGAGGACTCGGCCGCGGCGGCGCACCGTCACGGACGTCGGCATCCGGCGGCCGGTGCTCTTCCTTATTGCACCTATATTGCAGTTGCAAGAGTTAGGCAAAAGGAGGCGTTATGGCCGGGCCGGTGGTGCTGGGGATCGAGTCGTCGTGCGACGAGACCGGGGCGGGCATCGTTCAGGACGGGAAGCTGCTCGCGCACGTGGTGGCGACGAGCATGGACGAGCACGCCCGCTTCGGCGGGGTGGTGCCGGAGATTGCCGCACGCGCTCACCTGCACTCCTTCAACCCGGTGGTCAGGCAGGCCCTCGACCAGGCCGGGCTGCGGGTGGGGCAGATCGACGCGGTCGCCGTCACCACCGGACCCGGTCTGTCCGGGGCCCTCCAGGTGGGGCTGGCCGGGGCGAAGTCCCTGGCCTATGCGGCGGGGGTGCCGCTGTACGGCGTCCACCACCTGGCCGGCCATGTCGCCGCCGACACCCTGGAGCACGGCCCGCTGCCCGACCCCTGTGTGGTGCTGATCGTCTCCGGCGGCCACACCTCGCTCCTGCTCGTACGGGACCTGGTCCGCGAGCCGATCCTGCACCTGGGCGACACCCTGGACGACGCGGCCGGCGAGTGCTTCGACAAGGTCGCCCGGATCCTGGGCCTGCCGTATCCCGGCGGCCCCGCCATCGACAGGGCGGCGCGGGCGGGGGACCCGAAGGCCGTGGCCTTCCCGCGCCCGCTGACCCGGCCCGGCGACGACCCGTACGCCTTCTCCTTCTCCGGCCTCAAGACGGCCGCCGCCCGCTGGGTCGAGCAGCATCGGCAGCGCGGCGAGGAGGTGCCCGTCGCGGACGGGGCCGCCGCACTCCAGGAGGCCGTGGCCGATGTGCTGACCCGCAAGGCCATGGCGGCCTGCCGCGCGTACGAGGTGAAGACGCTCGTCGTGGTCGGGGGAGTGGCTGCCAACTCCCGCGTCCGCGCCCTGGCGGAGAGGCGGTGCGCCTCGGCCGGGATCGAGCTGCGCGTCCCGCCCATGACCCTGTGCACCGACAACGGCGCGATGATTGCCGCCGTCGGCGACCTCCTGGTCCGCTCCGGCGCCGAACCGGCCCCGCTCGATGTATCCATCGACCCGTCCGCACCGCTCGAGTACGCGTCCCTGACCCCGCTCGCCCGCCCCGCGATGACCAGTAGTTGAAATTATTCATTCAAGATCTTGATGTCTGTTCACCTCTATGCCAGATTCGGCGCAGCACACGCCGGAATCGCTGCGGGAGAGGTCATCACCATGCCGGTCCAACACGCCCCTGCGGAACGACTCGCAATGGAAAAACGCACCATCGAGGTCATCCCGGACGCCGAGCGGCACGGCACGCCGCGCAGCCAGTTCACCCTCTGGTTCGGCGCCAACATGCAGATCACCGCGATCGTCGACGGCGCGCTGGCGGTGGTCTTCGGCGCCGACGCGCTGTGGGCGATACCCGCGCTGCTGATAGGCAACGTGCTCGGTGGCATCGTGATGGCGCTGCACTCCGCGCAGGGGCCGCGGCTCGGCGTCCCGCAGATGATCTCCAGCCGCGCGCAGTTCGGCGTCTACGGCGCGATCCTGCCGCTGCTGCTGGTGATCCTCATGTACCTCGGCTTTGCCGCGACCGGCAGTGTGCTGGCCGGGCAGGCGGTGTCCGAGATGCTGCACATCGACAACACGGACGCCGGCATCCTGATCTTCGGCGCGCTGACCGCCGTGGTCGCCGTCACCGGCTACCGGCTCATCCACATCGCCGGCCGCATCGCGACCGTCGTCGGCGTGCTCGGCCTCGGCTACCTGCTGGTGCGGGTGTTCACGCAGTACGACGTCGGCGCGCACATCGGCAACAAGGGCTTCGAGGCGGCGACGTTCCTGCTCGCCGTGGGGCTCGGCGCCGGATGGCAGCTGACCTTCGGCCCGTACGTCGCCGACTACTCGCGCTACCTGCCGCGCGACACCAGCACGCGCGCGACGTTCTGGGCGACGTTCGCCGGATCCGTCATCGGCTCCCAGTGGGCCATGACGCTCGGCGTGCTCACCGCGGCGGTCGCGGGCAAGGCGTTCCTGCCCGACCAGGTCGGCTTCCTCGGCGACCTGGCTGGCCCGGCGTTTCTCGCAGTCCTCATCTACCTGGTGATCGTGGTCGGCAAGCTGACCGTCAACTGCCTGAACGCGTACGGCGGCTTCATGTCGATCCTGACCACCGTCACCGCCTTCAACGGCCGCTCGCGCATCTCGGCCGTCGCACGCGCCGCCTACATCGTCGGCTTCATCGCGGTGTCGATGGTGATCGCGCTCGCCGCCAGCGACGACTTCCTGACCAACTTCAAGAACTTCGTGCTGCTGCTCCTGATGGTGTTCACCCCGTGGAGCGCGATCAACCTGGTCGACTACTACCTGGTCTCCCGCGAACGCGTCGACATCCCCGCCCTCTACGACCCGGACGGCCGCTACGGGCGCTGGAACGTCACCGCGCTGACCTGCTATGTCGTCGGCGTCGCCGTGCAGATTCCGTTCCTGGCCACCAAGCTGTACACCGGCGCGATCACCAAGAAGCTCGACGGCGCCGACATCTCCTGGATCGTCGGGCTGCTGGTCACCTCGGTCCTGTACGGGCTGTGGGCGCGGCGCACCGCCAACCCGCCTGCCGAGACCATCCACCCGCCGCAGCCCGCGCCCGTGGCAGCGGCGCCGGTCGGCTGACCCGGGTCACCCCGCCGGAGTGACATCCGCCCACAGGGCGGCGGCGCCGGGCGAGAGCGGTGTGACCGCTCCGCCCGGCGCCTTGTCGTTTACGTCCCACCACACGCCCTGACCGGACGCCAGGACATGCCCGTCGGGGCCCGCCTGCCAGTGGCCGCGCAGCACATAGAGCACACCGGCGTGCCCGGCGGGCAGCACGACCGGGCCGGCGACCTTATCCACCCGGGCCGTCCAGTGGCTGCGCCGCACCATGATGTTGAGCACCCGGCAGGAGCCGCCCGGCAGTTGGGCGGTCAGGGCGTGGTCGCCGGAGAACCCGAACGGCTCGCCCGGGCGCGACAGCAGCCGGTCGAACACCCTGGGGCAGGCCAGCCGTACGCCGTCGCCCGCCAGCAGGGTGAGCGTCCGGTCGACGCCCGGGAAGGCCGAGAACGGCCCGTCCCGGTCGATGTCGGCGACACTCGCGCGCCATCCGAACTCCTCGGTGCCAGTCGGCGACGAGGCAATCTCCCTCGTGGCGCCCCCGCCGTTGCGCCACCGGCCCGCCGTCAGTGTCTCGACATCGAAGCGGTGCATGGGCGGGCTCCTGACCTGCGTGCGGACTGCCGAAGCAGTCTATGCGGCCCCGCCGCGCGGGTGGCGGGGAACTGCTCTAGCGTCGAAGGGAGGGGAGGAGTCCGGGCCCATGTGCTCGGAGCCGTTCCCAACGCCAACACGCCAACGTGGAGAGCAGGTGCGTCCCATGCGCACGTCGACCCGACTCGCCGGAGTCCTCACCGGCCTGACCCTCGCCCTCGGCGGCGCCGCCGCCCTCACGGCCCCCGCTGCCCACGCGGACGTCACGGCCTGCATCAACCAGGTCGAGCGGGAGTTGCAGGGAGGCGAGGCCCCGGCCTCCATCCGCACGGCGTGTTCCGTCGGAATGGGCGGCGACCAGAAGCAGTGCGTGACCGGCCTGACCACGGGCGGTGTGACCAACGGGACCGCGGTGAGCGCCTGCAGAGTGGCCGCCCAGTAGGAGTTCCCGCTCAGTGGGGGCAGCGCGACCATCTCGGAGAGCAGGTGCGTCCCATGCGCATGTCGACCCGTACCGCTGGTGTCCTCACCGGCCTGATACTCGCCCTCGGAGGCGCCGCCCTCGCCGCGCCCGCCGCCCATGCGGACATCCCCGCCTGCACGGACATCGTCGAGCGCGCGGGGATCGACGTCACCGCGTCCGTCACGGCGGCCTGCAACCGCGGCGTGGTCAGCGATCTCAACGGCTGTGTGACCGGGCTGACGGACGCCGGCGTGCCCATCGGCTTCGCCAACGCCGCCTGCCGGGTGGCGCCCCAGGAACCGCGCTAGCCCTGCAGTGCGCGGGTGAGGGCTTCCTGGAACGCCGTGGTGTGGTCGGCCGGTGGATCGTCGGCGAAACCGGGGCTGTGGAACGCGAAGCGGGCGGTGTTCCCGGTCCGGAAATGGCGCCAGCCGGAAGGAGCCAGCCGCTCGGCGACCGCTGAGCCGTCCGCGGTGGTGACGCACGCGAAGGGGACCCCCTGCCCTCGGTTCAACAGGCGCATGCCGTGCTGCGCGCACCACGCCCGCAGACCGTCGTCCACGTCGATCACGGCCCGGTTGAAGATCCTCCCCTCCGCCTCGCACAGCGCCCGCTCCGCGGTGCGCAGCGGGTCCAGCGACTGGGCGCCGGACTCGGCCACGCCGAGCACGCGGTGTACGTGCTCCAGCTCCGGCCGGCTGCTGCGTACGAGTGCGAGCCCCAGCCCCACCGCCAGGCCCAGGTGCTTGTGCAGGGGCGCGAGCACGACATCACCGCGGGAGAGCGCTGCCGAGGTGAGGGCCGTGCCCAGGGACTGGGCGGCGTCGACGATCCGGACCCCGGCCCCGACTTCCCCGTCCCCGTCTTCGGCCAGGTTGTCGACGGTGCCGGTGAGTGGGGACACATGGGTCCGCAGTTCCCACTCCGCGTCCGGGCCGCCGCGGGGGAGGATCCCCGCGTAGGCCGGATAGTGCCGGTCGTCCGGACCGCAGGTGCGCACCGTACGGCCGGAGGCGCTCGCCGCGAACAGCACCGCCAGCAGGCTCGAGGTGGTGTTGTGGACCAGGTACGGGGTGAAGTCGGCCGCGCGCAGCTCCTGCCGCAGCCGCTCCGTGACCGCAGCGCGCAGGGCCGCGGCCTCGGCGAAGTGGTGCCGTGCGAGGCCGGGCTCCTGGAGCCCGGGGTGGAGGGCGGCGGCGTCCAGAGCGCCCATCAGCCGCCGGTCCGATCCGCGCCGGTACGGCAGCAGGTCAGGTCGCGCAGCACCGCGGCGACGTCGGCGTCCGCCGCGCGAACCCGTAGGACGTGTCCGGCGCGTTCGAGCCCGGGCAGGCCGTCGCCGACGACGACCGCGATGTCGGCCAGGCCCAGCATCTCCTGATCGTTGAGATCGTTGCCGAGCACGGCCACCGGGTGTGTATCTGTACCGGGCAACGCCGCGAGGGCCGCCGCCTTTGTCGCCCCGGCGCAGGTGACGTCCACGACCCCGTCGGCATGCGCGCACACCTCGAGCGCCGGCCCGGCCGCCGCGCGCAGCTTCGCCACGGCATCGGCCGTCCGCGGCGGGTGCACGCTCAGCTTCACCACCCCCTCCAGGGAGGGCACCTCCCCCCGGCCCAGCTGGGCGCGGTCGGGGTAGTCCATCCACGGGAATCCGGTGCCGCTCACCACGAAGCTGTCGCCGTAGTCGAGGTAGAAGTCGGCCTGTTCGGCGAGCAGGCCGTCGACCACGGTGCGCAGCACGTCGGCGGGCAGGGGGACCCGACGGGTCACGGTGTCGCCCTGCACGGTGACCGCGCCGTTGCAGCAGATCAGCGTGGCCCGGTCGGCGAGCGGGCCGAGCAGCCGCCGGGTGCCGCGCGGAGCCCGGGAGGTCGCGTACACAAGGTCCACGTCGCCGCGGTCCGCGAGTTCGGTGAGGGCCTCGGTGACGGCCGGGCCGGGGCCCCGGCCGTCGAAGGACAGCGTGCCGTCGAGGTCCGCCGCCACCGTGCCGACGCGGCCGGGCGCACCGGCGGCCTCCCGCAGAATCCCCCGGGCACACAGCTCCGGCACGACGAACCGGCTCAGTACGGAGCCGAGTTCGATGCCGCTCGCCCGGAACCCGGCATCGACCCAGGCGACCTCCTCGATCTCGGCGCACGGCTCGGCCACACCGTCCGCCTCGACGAGGAAGGCCTCGATCTCCACGGTGGTCGAGGCCTCCAGGGCCGACCGGTCGCTGAACGTGCCGAAGTGACGCCAAGAGCGCACCCGCAACCCGGTTTCCTCGGCGAGTTCCCGGGTGAGGGTCTGCTCGGACGTCTCGCCTGGCTCGCGTTTGCCACCGGGGGAGAGGAACACGGACGTTCCGCGCTTGCGGACCGCGAGCAGGAGGCCGCCGCGGACGACGACCGCGGCGACCTTCCGGATCGTCCTCACGCCGGGACCGCCGCCAGTTCACCGACGGAGGCGGAGGCGGACGCGGAGACGGTGAGGGCGCTGCCGGAGAAGAAGTCGATGATGTCCCGGCTGAGCGCCTCCTTCTCCTTGAGGTAGTTGAGGATGGTGTCGTCGGAGGGAGTGGAGAAGCTGTCCCCGAAGATGGAGACGCCCTCCAGCGACTTCGTCGACAGGCCGAGCTGGAGCAGGCGGTACTTGACGTCGTCCTGCGACTGGGCGAACTCGTAGACGGGGCTGTTGTACTCGAGGCCGTACTCGTTCAGGAAGTTCACGAAGTACTCCTTCGCGACGGGCCGCTGCTCGGGGAACTCCTGCTGGTAGGCGGCGATTCCGTCGTTGACGACGCGGATGCCGTTGCGCCGGCAGTAGTCGATCACGTGCGCGTGGATGGCGATCTTCTCGCCCAGGAGGACGAGGTTCTTGCGGTGGGTCAGGATGTCCTGCTCGAGGTTCTCGATCGCGATGCTGCGGAACGCGCCGCTGGTGTCCTGCACCACGTGGGTGACGACCAGGTCGCCGAACCGCGCGCGGAGCTCGGCGACGCGCAGGGCGAGGATGTCCCGGTGGAGCGAACAGCCGCTGTTGCCGCTCCAGAGATGGACGGGTATGCCCTGCAGCATCAGGACGGAAGCGGCGAGCGTGCTGTCACGGCCGCCGGTGAACATGACCAGCTGGGGCTCGGGCTGAGCGGACGTCATGGAAGAAGCCATGGAAGTCATGGATTTCAACTTTCTTGATGGACTGTCATTTTTTGAACCGGCTCTGCTGTTGAGCCGGGAGTGCCCTGCATCCGTCGCGCGTTACGGGACAGGACGGCCAGGGACGCGACGCCGGCCACGAGGATGCAGGCGGCCGAGATGTACATCCCGGCTTCCGGCCCCTGGGCGCCGCCGGCCAGCGGGACCGCGCCGAAGGCGGTGACCAGCGCCAGGCCGACCGCGCCGCCGACGTTCTGGAAGACGGTCAGCAGGGCGGAGGTCGTGCCGTGTTCCTGGGGGCGTACCGCGCTCACCGCCATGATCGACGCCGCCGGGTAGCACAGCGCCACTCCGGAACCGATGGCCAAGGTGGCGGGCAGCAGCCCCTGTGCGTACGGGAGTTGGAAGCCGACCGCGCCCAGATAGCCCAGTGCACAGGCCACCAGGGCCATTCCCGCGGCCAGTACCCGGCCGGGGCCGAAGCGGGTGACCAGGCGACCGCCCCACATCCCGACCGCCGCGTTGCTGATGCTCTGCGGTGCGAGGGCGAGTCCCACGGCGAACTCGTCGTGGCCGCGGTTCAGAGCCAGCTCGAGTCCGGTCAGGTACATGGAGGCGACGATCGCCGCGAACAGGCCCGCCAGCGCGACACATCCGACGATCACTCGGGGCGAACGCACCACGCCCGCCGGGAACATCCGGGTTCCGCGCCGCCTGCCCCGGTGGACCAGCAGCGCCGCCAGGCCGGCCGCGGCTGCGAGCAGGCCGCCGCTCGCCCACAGGGACGTTTCGCCGATGCTGCCGACCGTACCGACGGCCAGGATGACGGAGGCGGTCAGGGCCACCGCCGACACGGCGTCGACGCGAGCGCCGGTACCGGGGGCGGAGTCGATGGTACGGGTCACCACCAGCACCGCGACCACCAGGGGGACGTAGACCAGGAAGCTGGCCCGCCAACCCAGTTGGGTCACGAGGAACCCGGGGATGACGAGTCCGAGTGTGAACCCGGCGGCTCCCATCGAGCCGTAGAGGGCCAGTGCCTTGTTGCGCAGTCGACCCGGCGGCAGATTGGCCGTGATCAGGGCGATGGCCGCGGGTGCGCTGAAGGCCGCCCCCGCGCCCTGGACGAAGCGGCCGAGGACCAGCCACCAGCCCGAGGTGGCGGCGGCGCACAGAACGGAGCCCAGGCCGAACACCCCGACGCCGATCATGAACATCGCGCGCCGGTCCCACGCATCGACGAGCCGGCCGGCCGCGGGCAGCAGGCCCGCGTAGGCGACGAGGAAGATGCTCGCGGTCAACTGGAGCTGTACGGGGGTGAGGTGCAGGCTGCTGCCCAGCGCGGCGATCTGCACGTTGATGCTGGAGGAGCTCATGCCCTCCAGCAGCAGCACCGAGCAGATGAAGCCGATCCGCCACCACGAAACGTCCGTTGCCACGGCCTCGTTCGGCGGCTGTTTTTCCTCTTGCATGGTCTCAGAGGGAGAAGAGCTGTTCCAGGGCGACCGCCACGCCGTCCTCCTCGTTGGAGGCCGTGTGCCGGGACACCGCCGACAGGACGCTGGGGTGGGCGTTGGCCACCGCGTACCCGGTTCCCGCCCAGGTGAGGATGGACAGGTCGTTGGGCATGTCGCCGAAGGCGACCACCTCGCCGGTGTCGATCCCGCGGTCGGCGCACAGGGCGGACAGGGTGCCCGCCTTGGTGACGCCGGAGGCGCTGATCTCCAGCAGCCCGCTGCCGCCTGAGTGGGTGAACTGCGCCACCGAGCCCGCGGCGCGCTCCGCGGTGGCGAGCATGCTGTCGGCGTCGACCGCGTCCGACCATGCCAGGAGCTTGACGATGGGGGCCTCGGACTGCCACAGGTCGTCCACGCCGGGGACGGCGAACTCCGCGTCCGCGTCCTCGGGAAGGCGGTGGCCGTATCCCGGGGCGAACAGTACGCGGTGGCCGGTCTCGACGGCGAAGCCGATGCCGGGCACGGTTTCCGACAGGGCTTCGGCCGCCCGCCGCGCGGAGTCGATGGGGAGCGCGCGGGAGGAGACCACGCTGCGGGACGTCATGTCGTACACGATGGCGCCGTTGCTGCACACGGCCGTGCCCGCGAGGCCGTAGGCCTCGATGAGCGCGTCGACGTAGCGGGGCGGCCGAGCCGTCACCAACACCACTTCCGCGCCGGCTTCGGTGGCTCCCTTGAGCGCCCGCCGGGTGCGCTCGGAAATCTTTCCGTCCTTGCGCAGAAGGGTTCCGTCGAGGTCGGTGGCAATCAATCGGTGAGGAATCATTCGCGCATCGTACCCAATGCTCGATTAAACGCCACCGGTGGCTGGTTCGATTTTCTCGGGATGCGTCAATGGCGAAATTCAAGCCACCTTCCGAGGAAATCCCGCCACCGACTCGGATGAAATATGCGCCAAAGAGGAGCGAACCGTGATAGGTGCGACATGTCCGATCCTGTCGGATTTGGTAAGGAAAACGGTAAATGATTGGTAGGAAACTACGAGTGAACGCCTGGATAATTGCTGTTGACATGGATGATCATCCTGCTTCATGATCACTAGGGAGGCAGGCCGGTGCCGCTCCGAGCGGGTCTCGGTGGATGCCGCCCGCTTATTCTTCGCTGCCTTTGGGTATGCGTTCCGCAGCGGTCTTCCGTGCTGCCGGTGATTCCCGATGCCGGGAATGCAGTCTCTTCTTTCCATGGCTCTCAGGGGGAAAGCCAGTGCGTCATTCCGCCATCATCGGCGAAGCCTTACCACTCAGCGGCAGGGTCCTGTCCGACCGTTCCGGGAAACGTCTCCTGTTCGGCACGGAACAAGGTCGCTACCTCGCCGTACGCAGCAGATGGAACGAGCGGATCGTCCCGCAGCCCTCGGCCCCGCCCTCCGTACGCCTCACGGCCCCGGAGGAACTCGCGGACGACCCGCTACACGATGCGCACTTACGTTACGGCGGGCCCGAGTCCTTCAGTGTCGACCTCCAGGGCATCGACGCGTTCCTCTTCGCCCGCGCCAAATACTTCCAGGACGCGACCGCACGGCAGACCGTGATCGCCCTGGGCATGGCGAAGCCGGACACCCGTTATCTCAGAGTCGGTGCGGCGGGCGCCCCTCCCACGGGTGACCACCCGGGCGGCGAGGTGCTGGAGCATTCGCTCCTCGGCGGCCCGCACCTGACCGGCGAGTCCTTCACGGCCAGCGGCTACCTGCCGCCGGGCGGCGAGTTCAGCGTGGCCACCCCGCTGACCGTGCCCACCTCGCCCCAGCTGCTGGAACGCCGCAGCGTCTACTCGCACACGGCCTTCCTCCCGCAGACCGACGGGCCGGCGCCCGGGAGCCATCTGCTGCGCCTCGAAGGCTCACCGGACGGGCTGAACGCCCTGGATGCCGTCAAGGAATTCGTCTCGGTCAACCGGATCGACTCCTATGCCGTCCGAATCTTTGTCCGTGTCACGGATGCCGACCGCCCCCCTCGCATCATCGGGCGGGTTCTGCGGCGCATTCCGCACCGGCGCCTGACCCATGTGCAGCAGGCCACGGACATCGCCTCGGAGCAGGAATTCACCCTGCTTCCCGGTCAGGAACTGCACTGCTACGGAACGTACTGGCCGCGAAGGTCCGTCGACTGGGAGAAACTGCGCGGCGGCAAACCCTACGAGCCTCGCGGCCACATCCACATGGAAGTCCGCGGGCAGTCCGCAGGGCCGCGGCAGCACGGCATCTCCCACCTCCGTGATCTCTTCGTCACCCCGGGCACGGAATGTCTCGTCCTCATCAACCCGATCCGTGACGTCGTCCGGATCGAGCCGGTAGTCCAGCGAGGGAGGAATCTCATGAGCAGATGTAGCGGGAGGCCCGTGGCGGACGATTTCAGCTTAAAATCGTGGAGCAGTATATCGTGACCCTGTCGACTCATACCGAACCGCAGCAGTCGTGGATCGTCCTCGATGTCGATCGCACGCTGATGAATACCACCGCCTGGTACCACGCCTGTGCTTCCCCGGGCCTCCTGCTCGACGAGCACGGCGTCCAGGAATTCCTCTCCCTCAATGACCGGGCATACGGTCCGCAGCCCACACTCTCCGATGTGGAATTCCGCCGACGGACCCTGGACCTGATCAATGCCTCCCCCCTCGGCCCCTGGACCGCGCAGCGGATGGAGGACGCCGGAGCGGCCGTCGCCGCCCGGCTCGCGCTCTACCCCGAGGTCGCCGGCTACCTGCGCCACCTGCACTACCGTCAGGACCCGGGCCTGCGCATCCTGTTCCTCAGCGCGGGATACCGGCCCTTCATCGCGGGTGTCGTCGAAGGCCTGCTCGCCCGGTGCCTCCTGACCGGGCTGCCGTACGAAGTCGCCGGATCCACGCTCGAGTTCGAGGCCGGACAGTGCCGGCTGGGCACCGTGGTCGACGGGGACCGCAAGGCCGACGCCGTGCGGAACCTGCTGGGTGCCGGTGCCCGGATCGAGCTGCTGGCGGACGACAGCTACCACGACCACGAGCTCTTCGACCTGGTCGAGCGGGCCGGCGGCCGTACCGTCCGCGTCGTACACGAGCGGGGAGCCCGTTCCAGCCGCAGCTGGCGGGAGTTCACGGCCACCCTCCCGGACGTCGAGAGCCAGGCACGGCTGACCACCGGTGCGGCCACCTACGCGCTGGCCGACCTGGACGAGGTCTTCGCCGGCCACGGGCACGCACTGGCGAACCTTCCCCCGGCGGACAACGGCATCGGCGTCGGCGCCGTGCCCCAGGACCTGTACCTCGGCGCGCTCGACGACCTGTGCCGTACGGCCACCGGCGACCCCGCCGAACGTGCACGTCTGCGCGAACTCCTGCTCGGACTCACCCAGTCCGCAGCGGACCGCGTCCTGCTGCGGGGCAGGCTCTTCCATCTCGCCGCCCCGCCCTACCTGTTCGCCGATCCCACCACCGGCCGCGAGCGGTGGACCGAGGCGCTGGACGTCTCGCTCGACTGCCTGCGGATCCTCGCCGACGGCGGGGTCCTCGCCGGCTGGGAAGCGTTACCCCGCGCACAGCGGTGGATCGTCGTCGGCGTCCTGGACCACCTGAAGAACGCCGCCACCCACGCCCTGGACGTGCTGGTCAAGTCCAACGTCGCCGACGATGCGCCGGACGCCCTCGACGACGAGGTCGAGCGGCTCGTCGAGGACTGCCATCTGGCCTACTGGAGCACCGTGTTCGACGCTCCGCAGGTGGCGGACGTCCTGGCTGCCGAAGGCTGGTCCGCCCTGCGCAGGGCCGTCGGCGAATGCACCGGCACACCCTTCGCGATGCGGGAGCTGGACGATCCGCGCGTGATCGCCGTCTCCGCGCTCTCGCTGGCCGGGCAGCTGGAGCAGAGCGGCGACTGGCCCGTCGGCCTGATCGACTTTCCGTCCGGGGCCCTGGACCTGGGGCTCGCCTTCCGGGTGATTGCCCGACTGACCCGGCCGGACAAGCCCGCCGTGGGCGTGGCCCACATGGCGTACTCGTCCAAGAACGCGATGCGCGGCCTGGCGGAGGACGGAGCGCCGAGCTTCGGCCACCTGATGTCCCGGGTGCCCAAGCACTTCCGGGAACGCATCCACGAGTGGCTGGACGGCGACGGAACCGTCGTCCTCTACGACAACAACGTCACCACCTTCGCCACGCTCGCCCACGTGAAGCGGCTCCTGGGCAGGCACGCCTCCGCACGCATCCGGGCCACCGTGGCCTGCGTCAACTACGAGAACATCGCCCGGCACCTGCGCGGGGCGGCGGCCGAGCCGTTGTGCGAGGGCTGGGAGGAGGTACTGGACCTGCGTCCGGTGGCCGACTACCTGACGGCCTTCGCCACCTGGGGTACGAGTGCCAAGACCCAGGCGCTCCACCGGATGTACGCAGCCCTGCCCGCGGCGGCCCCGCACCTGCCCGCCACCCTCGGCGACGGGCAGGACTGGCTCTTCAAGGTCTGCCGCGTGCACAACGCCGTCGACCTGGCCGCCGTGGTGCGCGCCGGGGCCAATGCGATCGGCGTGCACGCCGTCTCGCCCCGTGAGCCCGCCTACTTCCCGAGCCAGGCGCGCCACGTGCCGGTCCTGCCGCCGCCCGCGGCAGCGGCAGCGGCAGCGGTGGCGGACCTGCCGTTGGCGCACCACGAGACCGCCTCCGTCCGGGCGATGGCGGCTGCCCTGCCCGAAGGGCTCGTGGTGGCCGTCGTCATGGAGGACGTGCCCACGGCCGGCGACTGGCGCCGCATCCGGACGGAACTCGGCCTGCCCGCGTCGTCCGCACTGCAGCTCCAGTGCCGGGTGACGGCCGAGGAGATCGCCCTGCTGCGCCAGGCCGTGACCGGCGGGCTCATCTGCGCGATCGGCGCCGACCAGGCCGACTTCGCCGCGTACTTCCGGTTCCTGGACGGCCTGCTCGACCCGGCCACGGACCACATCCTGGTCGACTCCTCGGCCCACCAGCCGGATCTGATCACGGGGGCCCGGGACACGCCGGACGGCACCGCCTCCCCCCTGCCGCGGCCGACGGGCGACCCGCTCCCCGCCACGGCCATGCGCGGCAACCGGGTACCGGTCCTGGTCGCGGACGACGTCCCGGCCGACGTGCTGCTGGAACGGTGCCGCTCACTGCGGCGCCAAGGGGTGCGCGTGGCCGGCTGCGACACCCAGAACTCCGTCGAGGCACCCAAGCCGGCCCAGCGCTACCGGCTCGTCGGCTCCGCCGACGTCCAGGCACTGGTCCGCAAGTCGCCCGATCTGCTGGCCCCTTGGGCCACCGCTCTTGCCCACCACATGACGTCCGCCGCCCCGGCGGACACCAGTAAGTGAGGAACAACCACATGATTGTCTGCATCGGTGACGTGATGGTCGACGTGTTCTACGGTGACCGGGGAGAGCGCCGCCACCCCGGCGGCAAGGCATCGATCTACGCGGTGACCGCCCGCGCGCTGGGCACCCCGGCCGCGGTCATGGGCTGCACCGGGCCCGACGCGGACGGCGCAGCCATCCTGGAGACCCTGCGGAAGGCGGGCGCCGACGTCTCCACCGTCGTGGAGCTGGCGGGCGAGCAGACCGGCGCCGACTTCTTCGAGGAGCAGGGCTGGCGCATGGAGCGCGGCGCCAACTGGGCGCTGACCGCCCAGCACGTACGGGACGGGCTGTCCGCGCTGCACGCCGGCGGCACCGGGATCGACGCCGTCATCGTCAACCAGGGCATCTCGCTGGAAGCCTCGCAGGAAGCGGTCGCCTTTGCACACGAGCACGGCATCTTCCTCGTCCTGCACCTGGGCCCGGAGGCCATCGAGGAACGGCGCAAGGTGTCGGCGGAGTTCTACCCCCTCGCCGACGTGATCGTCGTCAGCCAGCGGGAGGCGGACGTGCTCGCCGAGCACCTCGCCCTGGACGTCGAGGGCATGGACGGCGTGCAGCTCGCGCGGACGCTGTTCGACGCCACCAACCCGCGCTGGGCCCTGCTGCTGTCCTGGGGAGTCGGGGGCGCCCAGCTGGTGGCCCGTACCGCCGACGGCGTGCAGGAGGCCGGGGTGCCGGCCAGCACCGGCCCGGACCACGTGGTGGAGAACTACATCGGGGCGAACGACACCGCCGTGTCCGCCTGGATCACCTGGCTCGCCCAGGGCGCCGCGGCCCCCGCCGAGCGCCCCTTCCCGGAGACCGTCGACCTGCTCGGCCGGGCCGTCGCGCTGGCCGCCGTCACGCTGGAGTACCCCGGTCCGCTCACCGCGGCCGTCGAAGCCCCCGAGCGGCTCGCCGCCCACCGCGGCTGAGGCCCACTGCCGGTTCCGTGCCACCCCCTCCGCACGGAACCGGCACCCGCGGTTGTCCGACCACGATTCCCGACCAGACTGGAGTACGCGTGCCGCTCGCCGTCTACGTCCTCGGCATGAGCGCCTTCGCGCTCGGGACCTCCGAGTTCATGCTCTCCGGACTGCTGCCGTTCGTCGCGGACGACCTCGGGGTCTCCATCTCCCAGGCCGGCCTGCTGGTGTCGGCGTTCGCGATCGGCATGGTCGTGGGGGCTCCGGTGCTGGCCGCCACGACCCTGCGCGTGCCGCGGCGCATCACCCTGGCCGGGCTGCTGCTGGTCTTCGCACTGGGCCACGCCGTCGGCGCCCTCACCTCGTCCTACGGCGTCCTGTTCGCCTCACGCATCGTCAGCGCCCTGGCCTGCGCCGGCTTCTGGGCGGTGGGCGCCGCCACGGCCGTCGGAATGGTTCCCGAGGACCGGCGCGGCCGGGCCATGGCGGTGCTCGTCGGCGGGCTCACCGTCGCGAACATCCTGGGCGTCCCCGCCGGTGCCTTCGTCGGCCAGCACGCGAGCTGGCGGGTCGCCTTCTGGGGCGTCGGAGCGATCGCCGTCCTGGCCGTCTTCGGGGTGCTCCGCTTCGTACCCGAGGGCTCCAACTCCCGCGGGTCCGGACCACGTCTGCGGGCCGAACTGCGCGCCTACCGGGACGGCGAGGTGTGGCTCGCCCTCGGCACGACGGCCCTGGTCTCGGCGGGAATCTTCTGCGCCTTCAGCTATCTGGCGCCCGTGCTCACCGAGGTCGCCGGGCTGTCCGCCGGCTCGGTGCCCTGGGTGCTCGCACTCTTCGGCATCGGCGCCTTCGCCGGGATCACGGTGGGCGGGCGGTTCACCGACCGCCATCCGTTCGCCGTGCTCAAGGCCGGGACCGGCGCGGTCGCCGTGCTCCTCGCCGTCCTCGCGCTGGCGCCGCGCGCCGGCTTGATCGTGCCGCTGGTGTTCCTGTTCGGCGTGGCCGGGTTCGCCATCAGCCCGGCGCTCAACGCCCGGGTGTACGGCCTGGCGGGCGAGGCCCCGACCCTCGCGGGGGCGACGAACGTGGCGGCGTTCAACGTCGGCAACACCGCCGGCCCGTGGTTCGGCGGCCTGCTGATCGACGCCGGGGCCGGCTACGCCGCCGTCGGCTGGGCGGGTGCCGCACTCAGCACGACGGCACTGGCCCTGGTGTTCCTCTCCCAGGCCGCGCGGCGGCGGGCCGCCGCCGAGCCGCCCGCCCACGCCGGCACCGGAGCCTGACACCTCATCCGTACTCCCACGGTTCCCCCACTCACGCGAGAAAGCGACGAGAACGCACCATGCACCAGCACCACTCCAGTCACGGCGTCGCACCCGGCACCGAGCGGCCCGGCAAGTTCCGCAAGGAGGGCCTGACGTTCAGCGATCTCCTCCTGCTGCCCGCCGAGTCCAACGTGGTTCCCGCACAGGTGGACACGCGCACCCGGCTGACGCCGAGGATCGAACTCGCCGTGCCGATCGTCGCCGCGGCCATGGACTCCGTCACCGAGGCGCCCATGGCCATCGCCCTCGCCCGCCTCGGCGGCATCGGCATCCTCCACCGCAACATGCCCGTCGCGCGGCAGGCCGCCGAGGTGGACCTGGTCAAGCGCACCCAGGCCGGCATGATCACCGCCCCGGTGTCCCTGCGGCCCGACGCCCGGGTCGCCGAAGCACGCGAGGTGATGAGCCACTTCCACATCTCCGGTGTCCCCGTGACCAACGAAGCAGGACGGCTCGTCGGCATCCTCACCAACCGCGACCTGCGGTTCGCCGGCGCCGCCGACCAGCCCGTACGGGAGGTCATGACCAGCCTCCCGCTGGTGACCGCCAAGGTCGGCACCACGCTGGAGGAGGCACGGCGGCTGCTGAGCACGCACCGGCTGGAGAAGCTGCCGATCGTCGACGAGGACGGCGTCCTCCAGGGGCTCATCACGGTCAAGGACATCCGCAAGAAGCAGGACCACCCCCACGCGTCCGTCGACGGGCAGGACCGCCTGCTGGTCGGCGCGGCGGTGGGCGTCGGCCCCGCCGCGGTGGAGCGGGCCGAGGCGCTGGTCGCGGCCGGGGTCGACGTCCTCGTCGTGGACACCGCGCACGGCCACTCCCAGGGAGTCCTCGACACCGTCAAGACGATCAAAAGCACCTGGGACGTCGAGGTCATCGGCGGCAACGTCGCGACCGCCGCCGCCACCGAGGCGCTCATCGGCGCGGGCGCCGACGGAGTGAAGGTCGGTATCGGCCCCGGCTCGATCTGCACCACGCGCATCGTCGCGGGCGTGGGCGTACCGCAGATCACCGCGGTCCACGACTGCGCCCTCGCCGCCGAGCGGCACGGCGCCACCATCATCTCCGACGGCGGCGTGCAGTACTCCGGCGACATCCCCAAGGCCATCGCGGCCGGCGCCGACACCGTGATGATGGGCAACGCCCTCGCCGGTGTCGACGAGGCACCGGGCGAGATCATCACCGTCGGAAACGAGCGGTACAAGACGTACCGCGCGATGGGGTCCCTCGCGGCCATGAAAGACCGTTCCTTCTCCAAGGACCGGTACTTCCAGGGCCATGTCACCGAGACCGAGAAGCTCGTCCCCGAAGGCGTCGAAGCACGGGTCCCCTACAAGGGCCCGCTGGCGGAGATCGTCCACCAACTCGTGGGCGGACTGCGCGCCGCCATGGGGTACTGCGGCACGCCCACGGTCCCCGAGCTCAAGGAGCGGGGCGAATTCGTGCGGATCACCTCGGCCGGGATGCGCGAGAGCCACCCGCACGACGTGACGATCACCGCGGAAGCGCCGAACTACCGTTACTGACCCGGCCGGACGCCCATGGCAAAATCAGCGGGTGCAGATCGGGATGCTGGGTCCATTCGAGGTGCGCACGGACGACGGCGGCCCGGTCGACGTGCCGGGTGCGCGGCTGCGCGGACTGCTGGTCGGCCTCGCGCTCAAGCCGGGCCATGCGGTCCCGAAGGCATCGCTCATCGACTGGATCTGGGGGGAGCACCCGCCCGCCGATGCGACGAACGCCCTGCAGCGCTTGGTCTCCCGGCTGCGGAAGGCACTTCCGGAGGGGGTGGTCGAGGGGCAGCCGGACGGCTACCGGCTGACGGTGGATCCCGACGCCGTCGACGCCGTCCGGTTCGAACGCCTCGTCCGCGGTACGGGTACGGGTACGGGCCAGGCCCGTGCCCGTACCGACGACGGTTCCCGGCGGGTGCGGCTGCTGCGCGAGGCCCTCGGGCTGTGGCGCGGCGAGGCCATGCAGGACGTCGGTCTGCAGGACAGCGCCGCGTTCGACGCCGCCGTCGCCCGGCTCGAGGGGCTGCGCCTGACCGCCACGGAGGAGCGGGCCGAGGCGGACGTCACCCTCGGGCGCGGTGCCGAGTTGGTCACGGAGCTGACCGACCTGGTGGCCGCACACCCGGTGCGGGAACGCCTCGTCGCCACGCTGATGCGCGCCCTCGTCGCGGCCGGTCGCGACAGCGAGGCCCTGCTGGTGTACCAGCGTACGAGGGAAGCCCTGGCCGACGCGCTGGGCGTCGACCCCTCTCCGGAGCTGGCCGCGCTGCACCTCGCACTGCTGCGGGGCGAGCCGGTCCACGGCGAGCCGCGACGGGGGGAAGCGAGCCGCAAGACCAACCTGCGCGCCGAGCTGACCACCTTCGTCGGCAGGGACGCCGATGTCGCCGCGGTCCGCGAGCTCATGGCCGGGCACCGGCTCACCACCGTGATCGGGCCGGGCGGCGCAGGCAAGACCAGGCTGGCCACGGAGACCGCGCGCACGCTGCTCGGCGATCTGCCGGACGGGGCCTGGCTGGTGGAGCTCGCCGCCATCGGCGCGGACGGCGACGTGGCCGACGTGGCCCAGTCGGCCCTCGCCGGGCTCGGCCTGCGGGACACCCTGCTCGGCGGGGCACCGAACGCGGAGCCGGCGGACCGGCTCATAGCCGCGATCCGCGAGCGCGAGGCGCTGCTGATCCTGGACAACTGCGAGCACCTCATCGAGTCCGCGGCGGTGTTCGCCCACCGGCTGCTCGGGGAGTGCCGGCGGCTGCGGATCCTGGCGACGAGCCGGGAGCCGCTCGGCATCACCGGGGAGGCGCTGTGGCCGGCCGAGCCGCTGGCCCTGCCGGACGGGGACGCTGGCCCGGCCGAGATCGAGTCCTCACCCGCCGTCCGGCTGATGCGGGACCGGGCCGGGGCGGTGCGGCCGGACCTCGCGGGCGACGCCCGGACGCTGGCGACGATGGTGCGCGTCTGCCGGGCGCTGGACGGGATGCCGCTCGCGATCGAACTGGCCGCGGCCCGGCTGCGTACGATGTCCATCGATCAGCTCGCCCACCGGCTCGACGACCGGTTCCGCCTGCTGACCGGCGGCAGCCGGACCGCGTTGCCGCGGCACAAGACACTGCGCGCGGTGGTGGACTGGAGCTGGGAGCTGCTCACCGACGCCGAGCGGACGGTGCTGCGGAGGCTCTCGGTGTTCTCCGGCGGAGCGAGTCTGGAAGCGGCCGAACGGGTCTGCGCGGGCGGCGGCGGTGACACAGTCGAGCAGGAGCAGGTGCTCGAACTGCTCACTGCGCTGACCGAGAAGTCGCTGCTGCGCGCCGAGGCCGACAGCGCCCCGCGCTACCGCATGATCGGCACGATCAAGGAGTACGCCCGGCAGCGGCTCGCGGAGGCGGGGGAATCGGAGTCGGCGCGCCACGCGCACCTCGCCTACTTCACCGAGCTCAGCGAGACCGCGGAGCCGCACCTGCGCCGTGCCGAGCAGCTGGAATGGCTGGCCACGCTCGAGGCCGAGCACGACAACATCGGTGCGGCGATGCGGGGCGCGCTCGCGGCGGGCGAGGCGCAGGCGGCGATGCGGCTTGCGGCGGGCACGGGCTGGTACTGGTGGCTCGGCGGGCACCGGACCGAGGGCATCGAGCTGCTCACCGCGGCCACCAGGACGCCCGGTGAGGTGCCCGACGACATCCGGGCCACGGTGTACGCGCTGGTCGTGCTGTTCGTGGGCGACGGGCGGGGCAGCGACGTACGCCAGGCGGAGGCGTGGATCCGCGAGGCGCAGCGGTTCAGCCGGCTCAGCGACGGCAGCCCCGACGGCCGGCGCCGCCACCCGGCTCTGGGGCTCGTTGCCCCGCTGGAACGCATGCTGCAAGCACCCGGTGCGTTCCTGACCGCGTTCGAATCGCTGCTCGATGACGAGGACCCCTGGGTGCGCGCGCTGGCCCGGCTGCACCTGGGCAAGAGCCGGATCATGCTCGGCCACCAGGGACGGGAAGCGGACGCACACCTGGAGAGCGCGCTCGCCGAGTTCCGGGCGCTCGGCGAGCGGTTCGGGATCTCGTTCGCCCTGACCGAGCTGGCGGACCGGGTCGCCGTGCGTGGCGAGTTCGCCGCTGCGTGCGCGTACTACGAGCAGGCGATCAGGGTGGT
Organism: Streptomyces sp. NPDC002054; assembly: GCF_040296685.1. Lineage (NCBI taxonomy): Bacteria > Bacillati > Actinomycetota > Actinomycetes > Kitasatosporales > Streptomycetaceae > Streptomyces > Streptomyces sp. NPDC002054. The sequence continues at coordinate 71,290 of NZ_JBEOXT010000015.1, read as the reverse complement.
CACGGAGGTCGGTGCCGTCGAGGACGTCATCCGGGTGCGATCGCTGCAGGCACGGGTGTACCGGCTGCTCGGCGACGAGGACGCCTGTACGGCGGCCATCGCCGAGGCGCAGGGGTACGCGGGGCGGGTCACCTGGCCGAGCGCCCTGGTCGAGCTGGCCTTCGCGAAGGCGGAACTCGCCCGGTGGAGCGGCGACGCCGAGAAGGCGCACGTGCAACTCGGCGTCGCGACCGCCCTGTTGGGCGAGGAAGCGGAGGGGCCCTACTTCCGCGCGGAGACGCACGACCTGCTCGGCTATCTCGCCGACGACCTCGGCGAGGCCCGGGCGCACCGCGTGGCGGCCTGCGAGGCGGCGTCCCAAACGGGATACGCACCGCTGATCGCGCGGGTGCTGGTCGGGGTCGCGGACCTGGCGCTGCGCTACGACGAGCACGAGCAGGCCGCGCGGCTGCTCGCGGCGAGCACGGGCGTGCGCGGGCTGCCGGACCGCTCCCACCCGGACGCGGCCCGGATCGAGCAGAGCGCGCGGAGCCGCCTCGGCGACGCGAAGTTCGCCGAGGCGGCTCGTGAGGGGGAGCGGACCGACTGGTCCCGGTTGGTCGAGGTCACGCTCGCTTCTTGAACGTGGAGACCGCCCACACGTATCCGACGAGGGCGAACCCGACGCACCAGGCGAGGGCCGCGATCAGGTCCCCGCTCGCCGGGTTGCCCGCGAGGAGCCCGCGCAGCGTCTCGATGATCGGGGTGAAGGGCTGGTACTCGACGAACTGCCGCACGCCGGTCCCCATCGTGTCCGCGGGCACGAACGCGCTGCTCAGGAACGGCAGCATGATCAGCGGCACGGTGGCGATGCCCGCCGACTCCACAGTCTTGGCGGCCAGCCCCATGGCGACGGTGAGCCAGCTGGCCGCGAAGGCGAGCAGCAGGACGACTCCGATCACGCCGAGCCAGTCGAGGGCGCTCGCGGCCGGGTCGAACCCCATCAGGAAGGCCACCCCGACGATGGCCGCGCAGGCCACCAGGGCGCGCACCGTGGTGATGACGACGTGCCCGCTCAGAATGGCACCGCGGGAGACGTCCATGACCTTGAGGCGGTTGATGACGCCCTTGGTCATATCGGAGTTCACCTCCGTCGCGGTGGCTCCGAGGCCGTAGCTGACGGCCATCACCAGCAGGCCCGGTGTCACGTAGTCGATGTAGTCGACGCCGACGTCGAACCCGCCGCCGAGCACCTTGACGAACATGAGCATGAGGACGATCGGGAACAGGACCGCATTGAACATCGTGGTCGGGTTCCGCAGGGTGTGCTTCAGGTTGCGGCGCAACATGATCGCCGAATCGGCCAACGTCGTCGAGACAGCGCTCACTGTGCGATCGCCTCCTTGTTCGTGTCGTTGGTGTTGTCTGTGTGCTCGGTCAGGGCGAGGAACACGTCGTCGAGGTCGGGGGTGTGCATGGTCAGCTCGTCCGCCTCGATGCCGACCGAGTCCAGCCAGTCGAGGATGGCGCGCAGCTCGCGCTGGCTGCCGTCGCTGGGGATCTGCAATGAGAGGGACTCGTCGTCCGTGGTGACCTCGCGCAGCGCGGCGGCGGCGGACCGGTACGCGGCCGGGTCGCTGAACCGCAGCCGCACGTGGCCGCCGGGGATGAGCCGCTTCAGCTCCTCGGGGCTGCCCTGGGCGACCAGGCGGCCCTGGCTGAGCACCGCGATCCGGTCGGCGAGCTGGTCGGCTTCCTCGAGGTACTGGGTGGTGAGGAAGATGGTGGTGCCGCCGGCCACCAACTCGCGGACGATCTCCCACATGGTGCGCCGGCTGCGCGGGTCGAGACCCGTGGTCGGCTCGTCCAGGAAGATGATCTGCGGGTTGCCGACCAGTGTCATCGCCAGGTCCAGCTTCCGGCGCATACCGCCGGAGTAGGTCGCCGCCAACTTGTCCGCCGACTCCACCAGGTCGAACCGCTCCAGCAGCCGCGTGACCAGCTGGCCGGCGGAGCGCACGCGCTTCAGGTCCGCCATCAGCCGGAGGTTCTCCCGGCCCGACAGCAGCTCGTCCACCGCGGCGAACTGACCGGTCACGCCGATGACCGCGCGCACCTCCTTGGTCGCGGTCACCACGTCGTGCCCGGCGACCCGCGCCGTTCCGGCGTCGGCCTTCATCAACGTCGTCAGGACGTTCACCGTCGTCGTCTTGCCGGCCCCGTTGGGGCCGAGCAGGGAGAAGACCGATCCCGCGGGAACCTCGAAGTCGATGCCGTCGAGGACGACTTTGTCGCCGTATGCCTTGTGCAGCCCTGAAACCGCAATTGCCGAACTTTTCATGGCTTCACTGTCGCGACCGGGCCTGTCACCGAGGTGTCACGCCCCTGACACGGCCCCTGACACGGTCTCTGACACGGCGTTCGGGTCAGGAGGTCGTTCCCGCCTTGACCCACCCGTCGCCGCCGAGGGGGAACTCGTAGCCGGGCCGCCCGTTGTGGCCGCTGGTGCGGAACGGCTTGCCATTGTTGTCGATCTTGAGGGTGCCCTGGCGGGGACCGCTGGACCAGGACAGCTCCAGGTACCAGCTCACGTCGTACGCGGACGCGTCCGCCTTGATGTAGAACACCTCGGGCGTGGACTCGCTCACCATGAACGGGAAGTTCGGCTGCCCCGCCTCGGGTACGACGGCGGGGCGCGTGGCGTCGAGGGCCACGGTGAAGGAGCGGGTCGGTACCCCGGCGCCGCAGCCGACGCCCGGGTAGCCCATGGCGTAGTCGTTCCAGGCGAGCGGCGCACGCTTGCCGGCCATGCGGACGGTCAGGCTTTTCAGGACCACCGTCTCCTTGCCGGAGCCCTGAAGGGTGAGGGTGACGTACTGCTCGCCCGCGGACACTGCTCCGGACGCCGCCACCCACGCGGGCGCGTCCTGTTCCACGGGCGGCGGGCTCACCTGGGCCGGAGGTTTGTCGATCAGGTAGTGCTGGCCGCAGGGCGATTCCCAGGTGTAGGGCTGGGTGTTCACCTTCACCGGTGTACCGGTCTCGGTGTCGCCCCCGCGGCCGGCCGGGGCGGGGGCCGGGCTCGCGGCGGCCGTAGGGGCGCCGGTGCCGGCACTGGGGGTCGCGGTACCGGGGGCAGGGGGCGCGGAGGCCGAGGGTGATGCTCCGGACGGGGTCGCGGACGCCGCCTTGCCATCCGTACGTCCCGCTTCGCCGCTCCGGAGCGGCGCGGCGGCAGCGGGGCCGCTTCGGACGTCGGGGGCGTCGGCGTCCCGTGCCCACAGGCTCGCGCTGAGCGCGACCGCTCCGGCGACGGCGGCCACGCCGATCCCGGCGAGGACCGCCCGGCGGTTGCGTCGGCGCTCCTTCGGCACGGGCAGATCGGCCGGAAGCGTCGCGCGGGGCGCCGCCGAGCTCGCCGCGGACTCTTCCGTCGCGCTCGGCTCGGTCGCCTCCGCCGACTGCCGGGTCGCCTCGGCGGCTGTCGCCGCTGCTGCTTGGCCGGCTGCGGCCTTGGCCCCCGGCTCAACCCCCTTGCGCGGGCGGTTCGCGTCCGCCATCACCCAGCGCCGGTGCAGTTCGACGAGTTCCTCGGGCGATGCCTTGCAGAGGCGGGCGAGCCGTTCGACCGGGGCGTAATCCGTCGGGACGACATCGCCGGTGCAGTACCGGTGCAGCGTCGACGTGCTCATGTGGAGCCGTTTGGCGAGCGTTCCGTAGCTGTGCCCGGACCGGTCCTTCAACTCCCGCAACAGCCCGGCGAACCCGGCCTCGGCAGTGTCTTCCGACACTGATTCCTCCCACCCCGTGTCCCGTCCCGCATCCCAGGAACGGGTTGTTTCAGCAGCTCAGAGCCTGTTTCAGCGTCCCAGTATCCCTGATACCCCATCGGATGTGGCGGCTGGGACGGATCACCGCGCAGGCTGAGGCCATCCAAGCACACCGCTCCCTGCAGAGAAGGAACCCGCCATGTCCGCGCTCCGTGTCACCCCCACCTCCCGACGGCTCGCGAGTGCGGTCGCCGTCGCCCTCGCCGCGCTCGCCCTCACCGCCTGCCAGGACGGTACGGGCATCAAAGACGGGGGAGCGGCGGTGGCCTCGGGCTCCGCCGCGGCCACGCCCTCGACGACGGGTAACGCGAGCAAGGAGGGGGCGTCGGGCACCCCTGCCCCGGGCTCCGCGCCGACCACCGGCGGCACGAAGACCGGTACCGACCCGGCCAAGTCGAAGGGCTCGTCGGACCCGTCCGCCCCGGGCAACCGCGTCATGTGCAACGGCTCCAACACCGCCGTCACCGTCCAGCCGGTGTCCCGTCCGCTCAACCACATGCTGATCACCGTGAAGAACACCGGCTCGAAGCTCTGCGACCTGACGTACTACCCGGTGCTCCGCTTCGACGAGATGCAGTGGGCGCCGGCCGCGCGGAAGGAGACCCAGCCCCAGGCGGTGGTGTCCCTCGCGCCCGGCCAGTCGGGCTACGCAGCGGCCATGCTGTCGGCGGCCGACGGCAGCGGCGAGGGCGGGACGACCGGAAAGCGGCTCACGATCGCCTTCCAGGGCCGGACACCCAACAGCAGCGGCGGCGCGTCCGCCACCCCGTCCCTGCCGGCGAAGGGCCTCTACTACGACAGCTCGCTGACGGTCACCTACTGGCAGCAGGACATCAAGGACGCGCTCGGCTCGTGAGGCGTCGATGCTGGTGTCCGGGATCCAGGAGCCGTGGATCCCGGCGCGCCGGCCGCCTTCGCCACCACGGTCGACGGGTCAGAGCCAGCCGTTGCGGCGGAAGCCCCGGTGGATGACGAAGCAGGCGACGGCGATGATGCAGAGGACGAGTGGGTATCCGTAGGTCCAGCGGAGCTCTGGCATGTGGTCGAAGTTCATGCCGTACACGCCGCAGACCATGGTCGGCACGGCGATGATCGCGGCCCAGGCCGTGATCTTGCGCATGTCCTCGTTCTGGGCGACGGTCACCTGCGCGAGGTGGGCCTGGAGGATGGAGTCGAGCAGCGCGTCGTAGGAGGCGATCTGCTCGGTGGCCCGGGTCAGGTGGTCGGCCACGTCACGGAAGTAGGTGCGGATGTCCGGCTCGATGGCGGGCATGGGCTGGGTCGCGAGCTGCTGCAGCGGCCGGTCCAGCGGTGCCACGGCCCGCTTGAGTTCCAGTAGCTCCCGCTTGAGCTGGTAGATCCGGCCCGCGTCGCCCCGGCCGCTGTCGTCGCTGAAGACCGCGGTCTCCACGGCCTCGATATCGCTCTGCACCGCGTCCGTGACGGCCAGGTAGTCGTCGACCACATGGTCCGCTATGGCGTGCAGGACCGCCGCCGGACCCTTGGCGAGCTGCTCCGGCGTCGCTTCGAGAACCTCGCGCAGCGGGCCCAGGGAGCCGTGCCCGCCGTGCCGGATGGTGATGACGAAGTCGGTGCCGACGAAGGCCATGAGTTCGCCGGTGTCCACCACCTCGCTGGTGGCCGTCAGCTCCGTGTGCTCGACGTAGCGGACCGTCTTGAAGACCGCGAACAGCGTGTCGTCGTACCGCTCCACCTTGGGCCGCTGATGCGCGTGGACCGCGTCCTCGATCGCGAGCGGGTGCAGGCCGAACAGTTTCGCGAGGCCGGCGAACTCGTCCTGGTCCGGTTCGTGCAGACCGATCCAGACGAATCCGCCGCCCGACTTGCGGACTCTCCGCAGCGCCTCTTCGACCTCGCACTCGCCCTGCTGCCGCACGCCGTCGGCATAGACCACGCAGTTCACGACTGCGCTGCCCAGCGGCGACCGCGCCGGGTGGCTGAGGTCCACGGCACGCCGGTAGCTGCGGCGTACCGCCTGACGGATGTTGCTCAACATCGACACTGCGACTCCCTAGGCAGAACAGGGGCCAGTCTGCCACCCGTCCACCACACCCTTGCCGGTCTGCCATCATGGGCGAAACGGAACCTTGCTCCGACAGCCGACAGTGGTGCGGATCACGGAAGGAGCGTCGTGGTGAACGACGGGGGTCAGGGCGCGGGCAGCGCAGCCGGATCCAAGCGGAAGGACGCCCGGCGCAACCAGCAGACCCTGCTGGACGCCGCCGCCACGGTGTTCGTCACCTCGGGCGTGGACGCGCCGGTACGCGACATCGCGGCCGAGGCCGGCGTCGGGATGGGCACGATCTACCGCCACTTCCCCACCCGGGCGGACCTGATCATCGCCGTCTACCGCCACCAGGTCGACGCCTGCGCCGAAGCCGGGCCGGACCTGCTGGCGACCGGTCCGACCCCGCACGCCGCCCTCGGACGGTGGGTCGACCTCTTCGTCGATTTCCTGGTCACCAAGCACGGCCTCGCGGCGGCACTGCAGAGCGACAGTGCCGGATTCGAGACGCTGCACACCTACTTCCTCGACCGCCTCCTGCCGGTGTGCACCCAGCTCCTCGACGCTGCCGCCGACGCCGGTGAGATCCGCCCGGGTCTCGACGCCTACCAGCTCATGCGCGGCATCGGAAACCTCTGCATCGGCGCCGACAGCGACCCCCGCTACGACGCGCGCCGCATGGTCGCGCTCCTCGTCGCAGGCCTGCGCCAACCGTCCTGACGCGGGGCACAGCCGGCTGCACCGTCAGTAGCGCAGCGCCGTGCCCGTCTGCGCCGACACCGTGCCGGACAGTTTGTGCGTGCTGCGGGCGGTGCCCTGCCCCGTGCCCTTCCCGGGTACGTCCGAGACCGTCACGACCACCGTGTCGAGGAGCTTGCCGCTCTCGTCCTTGAACTCGACCTGCACCGCGAAGGACTTTGCCGCGTCGTCGGTGTTCCGTACCGTCACGGGGACCGTCGTGCGCCCGTCCCCGTCGGTGGCCACCGAGCCCAAGGACACCTGGTCCTTGGCATTGACCCCGCCCTTGACCTCGGCGAGCTTGTCCTTCGCGACGGCAGCGGCGGACTCTGCGGCCTTCGTGGCCTCGGCAGCGGCGGACGAGAGCGCCTCGCCGGCCGACTTCACCGCCGCCGCGGCGCTCGACACGGCGGCGGACGGGCTGCCGCCGCCGTCCGAACAGCCGGCGGCGCCGAGGGCCACCACCGACAGCACCGCACCTGCCGCACCACGCATCCACGCGACCGCCGCCACCATGCCTCCCAAGGGCTCCGGGCCTCCCAGCCAACGGTCCGGCGGCCCCGATGTCCACTGGACCGGGCATCCGGGTGAGGGCCGGGGGCGGTGGCGCGATGCCGGGTAGGCGTCAGGCATGAACACGTACGCGGGGAGTTCGGGGTGAAGCGACCACGCATGCTTGGTCTGGGCGGATGGCTTGGCCGCGTCAAGCAGCGAGCTGCCGGGATCGGCGAGCGTCGAGCGCAGTTGCAGGCCCAACGGGACGCCGAGGACGCTGCGGATGCCGCGGACACCGAGGACGCTGAGGGCGCCGAGGGCGCTGAGGGCGCCGAGGGCGCCGGAGCGTGGGCGGACGCGCTCCCCCCGGAGGCGGGCCGCGGTGATCGTCCCGGAGCGCGGGACCCCGTGGCGGCGGTGCCGTGGGGGGTGCGGGTGGCCGCGGAGGCCGGTTGGCGGTTCCTGGTGCTCGCTGCCGCCGTCTGGGTGCTCATGCGTGTGATCGAGGCGGTCCGGCTGGTTGTGCTCGCCTTCGTCGTCGCGCTCCTGGTCACCGCGCTGCTCCAGCCGACGGTTGCCCGGCTGCACCGCAGCGGACTGTCCCGCAGCGCGGCGACCGCGCTCACCGCGACCTGCGGATTCGTGCTGCTCGGGCTGGTCGGATGGTTCGTCGTCTGGCAGGTTCTCGACAACCTCGACAATCTCTCCGAACGGGTTCAGGAGGGAATCGGCGAACTCAAACAATGGCTGATCAACAGCCCGCTCCATGTCACGGAACAACAGATCAACGACATTGCCGACCGGCTGAGCGACACGATCGGCACCAGTACGAGTGAGATCACCTCCACCGGCCTCCAGGGCGTGACCGTGCTGGTGGAGGCGATCACCGGACTGCTGCTGGCCATGTTCGCCACCCTCTTCCTCCTCTACGACGGCAAGCGCATCTGGCTGTGGACGCTCAGGCTGGCCCCCGCAGACGCCAGGCCCGCGGTCGCCGGCGCCGGCCCGCGCGCCTGGCGGACGCTGACCGCCTACGTGCGCGGCACGCTGATCGTCGCAATGATCGACGCCGTCTTCATCGGCATCGGCATCTACTTCCTCGGTGTCCCGCTCGCCGTCCCCATCGCCGTGGTGGTCTTCCTGTCCTCCTTCGTGCCCCTCGTCGGCGCCGTCGTCTCCGGAGCCCTCGCGGTCGTGGTCGCGCTCGTCACCGAGGGGGTCTTCACCGCGCTGATGGCCCTGATGGTCGTCCTCCTGGTGCAGCAGATCGAAGGACACGTGCTCCAGCCGTTCATCCTGGGCCGGGCCGTGCGGGTCCACCCGCTGGCCGTCGTCCTGGCCGTGGCCACCGGAGGCATCGTCGCGGGAATCGGCGGGGCGGTCGTGGCTGTCCCGCTCGTCGCCGTGGGCAACACGGTGGTCGGTTACCTCAACGCCCACCCCGCCGCGAGCGGCGCCCTTCAGGGGCGAAAGCGCAGCGGGTGATCCGCCGGCACCTCCACAACCGCGATGCGCACGCCGTCGGGGTCGGCGATCCACATCTCGATCAGCCCCCACGGCTCGCGCTGCGGAGGCCGCAGCACCTCGGCGCCCCGGCCGCGCAGTTCCTCGTACGCCGCCTGCACGTCCGCGACCTGGAGCCACAACCGCAGCCCCGGCGCGGGCGGCGTCTCGGCGCGCCCCGAGACCTCGAGGAAGCCGCCGCCGAGGAAGTAGACCGTCCCGCGCTCGGGGCCGGTGCCGAACTCGCGGTAAACGGCGAGCCCCAGGGTGTCGCCGTAGAAGGCGCGCGAGCGCTCGGGATCCGTGGGGAGCAACAGAACCCTGCTGCCCAGTACGTGCACCATGCTCCCCACTCTCCCGCACGCGGTGCCCCCTCCGGGGCTCACGCGGCCGATCGCGCCGGGGCGGGGGAGCGGTTCCAGCGCATTCGGGACCAGGGGAGGGCGAGTTCGGCCCCGGTGGCCACCGTGCGCGGGGCCAGGTCCTCCAGCCGGGCGGCTCCGGTGTGCCGGGCGTAGACGGTGTCCACGTAGCGGTGGCCGGTGTCGGGGGCGATGAAGAGGACGGTCCGGCCGGGGCTGTGGTCGCGCTCCCAGCGGGCGGCGAGGTAGCCGGCCCCGGTGGAGAGCCCGGCGAAGAGGGCGTGCCGCCGGAGCAGGTCGAGGCTGCCGGCGCGGGCGGCGTCGAAGGAGATCCAGTGGAGGACGTCGTACAGCTCGTGTGCGACGTTCCGGAACGGAATGGAGCTGCCGATCCCGGCGATGATGATCTCGGGGTCACAGACGTGCTCGGCGCCGAAGGTGACGCTGCCGTACGGCTGTACGCCGACGAGTTCGACGCCGGGGTCCTCCTCCCGGAGGTACCGGGCGAGGGCTCCGGTCGAAGCGCCCGTCCCCACGCCGCCGACGATGGTCAGGGCCTCGGTGCCGGCCGACCGCCGGATGCGGTCGGCGATGGACCGGTAGCCGAGGTAGTGGATGTCGTCGTGGTACTGGCGCATCCAGTGGTACTCGGGGTGTTCGGCGAGGATTTCGTGGATGCGTTCGACCCGCCGCTTCTGGTCGAGCTTGAGGTCGTTGGAGGGCGGCATCTGCTCCAGTGTCGCCCCGAGTCCGATGAGCTGGGTCCGCAGGGTGCGGTCGACGGTGGTCGAGCCGACGATGTGGCATCGCATGCCGTAGCGGTGGCAGGCCAGGGCAAGGGCGTGGGCGTAGATGCCGCTGGAGCTGTCCAGCAGGGTGTCGCCGCGCCGGACGGTTCCGGTGTCGAGCAGGTGGCGGACCGCCGCGAGGGCGGACACCACCTTCATGGTCTCGAAGCGGAGGCAGACGAGCCGGTCGTCGAGGCGTATCAGGTCGGGTCGGCCGACCGACTCCGCGATGTGCTGGTCCATGGGGGAATTCCTTGGTCGTGGCGAGCGGGGTCAGGCGCTGGCGGTGGTGCGGTAGCGGTACAGCCGGGTGGGGTCGGCGCTGAACTGGGAGAAGGGGAACGGCTCCGCCGAGAGTGCGGTCACACCCGCGCCCAGGAAGGCGCGGGCGACGGCGCTCCCGCTCTGCGCGTACACGACGAGGGGGATCCCACGGGACCGGCAGCGGTCCAGGATCGTGTCGAAGGAGCCGTTGCCGAGGGTCATTCCGGTGGCGATGACGGCCTCCGCCTCGTCGAGGACCTGGTGCATGTCGTCCGTGACCGGGTCTCCCCATCGGGTGGTCTTCAGGTTGAAGTCGCAGGGCAGCGGTACGCCGCCGTGCTCGCGGATCGCGGCGACCAGCGGGTTGACGACACCGATGAGGCCGACCTTCGTGCCCGCCTCGATGTCCAGCAGCCCTGCGATCGCCCTGTCGCGGGCCGCGGCACGGACCTCCGGTGTGCCGGCCGGAAGGATGACGGCCTCGGCTTCTCCCGCGTCCGCGGCACTCGTGTGCGGGCGGGCCTCGGCGAGGTAGGCATCGAGCGCCGCCATGCGCAGCGGGCGGGGCGCCTCGCGCAGCAGGACGTCGAGCGGGGTGCCGGAGGCTTCGCGGCAGACGGCCGGGTCGATTTCGCCGGCTTCGAAGGCGCACCCTCCGAAGGAGCCGCCGAGGCGTACCAGGACATACTGGTTGAGGTAGGTGGTGTCGGCGCCGGCCAGGCGGGTGCCGTGGTGGATCCAGAACACGCTCGTCGCGACGAGTTCGGAGGGCAGCGGGCCGTGCTCACCGGCCAGCACCGACGCCGTCAGCGCGTCCACGGTCCGGATGGATGTGAGGGTCATGATGGGATTCCTTGTCACAGGGGGAGCGGGGTGGAGGGGGTGGAAGGGGCGGGGACGCGGCGGCGGTAGGCGACCGCGCGGTTGCCCAGGGCGTCGGTGGTGAGTTCGGCGTCGACCTCGAAGACTTCGGCGAGCCGCTCGGCGGTCAGGACCGCTTCGGGGGTGCCGGCGGCGACCAGCCGTCCGTGGTGCATCAGCACCAGGCGGTCGCAGTACCGGGCGGCCAGCGACAGGTCGTGCAGCGCCACGAGGACGGTCTGATCGGTGCCGGCGAGCAACTCCAGCAGGTCCAACCGGTGCTTCACGTCGAGGTGGTTGGTGGGCTCGTCGAGCAGCAGGGCGTACGGCTGCTGGGCCAGCGCGCGGGCGATGTGGGCGCGCTGGCGCTCACCCCCCGAAAGGGCCCGCCAGGAGCGGCCGGCGAGCGCGCCGAGCCCGACCCGGTCCAGCGCGGCGGCGACGACGGCCCGGTCCGCGGCGTCCGGCCCGCGCCAGCGGTCCCGGAAGGGGGTGCGTCCCAGGCCCACGATGTCCGCCACGCTCAGGTCGCTGTCGGATCCCGAGTCCTGCTCGACGAAGGCGACACGGCGGGCGATCCGGCGGGCGCTCCACCCCCGTACGGACTCGCCGTCGTACCGGACGGTGCCGGCGTCCGGGTCCCGTAGGCCCGCCAGGCACCGCAACAGGGAGGATTTCCCTGATCCGTTGGGCCCCAGCAGCCCCACCGTCTCTCCCGGGGCGATGTCCAGGTCGACCCCGCGGACGACGGGCGTACCCGCCACGGACCAGCTCAGCCCTTCGGCGGTGATCCTCACAGCTCACCCCGCTTGCGCAGGACGAGAAGGAAGAGCGGGGCGCCGAGCAGTGCGGTGATCACGCCCACGGGCAGTTCCCGGGGCGCGAAGGCGACCCGCGCCAGGGCGTCCGTCGCTACGAGGAACACCGCGCCCGCGAGTGCCGCGTACGGCAGCAGGACCCGGTGCAGCGGCCCGGTCAGGAACCGCACGCCATGGGGCACGATCAGCCCGACGAACCCGATGGCGCCGACGGTGGCCACGGCCACGGAGGTCAGCACCGCCGTCACCACGAGCAGCAGCATGCGGGTGCGTCGCACGCCGATGCCCAGGGACGCGGCGGTGTCGGCGCCGAAGGCGAGCCCGTCGAGGGCGGTCGAGCACAGCCATGCGGCCACCAGCCCCAGGGGCGTGACGATCGCGCAGACGGCGACGGCGTCCCAGCGGGCGGGCGCCATCGAGCCCAGCAGCCAGTGGGTGACCGCCCGGGTGGTGTCCGCGTCGGCCGAGGCCATCAGGATCAGCGAGGTCAGTGCGGTGAAGAGCTGGCCCACGACCACGCCCGTCAGCACGATGCGCACCGAGTCCAGTCCGGTCCGGCGCAGCAACAGCAGGAGCAGGCCGAAGGAGAGCAGCGCCCCGATCAGGGCACCTCCGGTCACCCCGAGTACGCCGGCGCCGACGCCGAGGACCACGACGGCCACGGCACCGGTCGATGCGCCCGAGGACACGCCGAGGAGGTACGGGTCGGCGAGCGCGTTACGGGTGACCGCCTGCAGGACCGTGCCGCACACCGCGAGTGCGGCGCCGACCAGGGCGGCCATCAGCACGCGCGGCAGCCGCAGATCCCAGATGAGCGAGTCCACCAGCGGCGGTGGCGGTTCGACGGCCAGACCGAGCCGGCTGCCGAACACCGCGGCGAGATCGGTCCATGCCACGTCGGCGGTGCCGATGCGCACCGCCCACGCCACCGAGACGGCCAGGAGCGTCGCCGCGGCGAGGAAAAGCCCCGCCCGGGCCGCCCCGGACCGGCCGGCCCGGGGCACGGTCGCCGAGGTCGCTGTGGTCACGGGGGCGGTGCGGGCCGCCGGGTGCAGCAGATCCACCGGTCCCGGGCGGGTGGCCGGCTCAGCGGGCATACCCGAGGCCCTTCATGCCCGCGGCGAGCAACTCCAGGGCGTGCACGGAGCGTACGGACGGGTCCAGTTCGATGCCCGGCACCTCGATGATCCTGTTGTTGCGTACGGCGTCCAGCTTGGAGATCACCGGGTGCCCGGCCATCGCGCTGCGCTTCTCGGCGGCGCTGTCGCCCGGCCGACCGCGCTCGGACAGGTCGCCGATGACGATGAAGTCCGGGTTGCGCTTGGCGACTTCCTCCCAGGAGACCTCCGGCCAGTCCTCGTTCACGTCGTCGAAGGCGTTCCTGGCCCCGACGATCCGGCTCATCTCGCTGGGCAGGCCGGTCTTGCCGGCCACGTACGGCATCCCGTTGAAGACGGAGTAGAGGTAGACCACGGTCGGCCGGTCCTTGACCTTCGCGGCGGTCTCCCCGGCCTTCGCGACCGCGGCGCGCTGCTCGGTGGCGAGCCGGCCGGCGGCCTCGCCGACACCGAAGGCCTTGCCCAGGCCCTCGTAGTCGGCGAAGAGGAGCTCGAAGGCGCTCTGGCCGGCCTCGTTCTGCCGGGGGCAGTCGACGGCGCTGACGAAGGTGGGGACCTTGAGGGCCGCCAGCTCCTCGCGGGTTCCCGCCCGGTCCTTGGTGAAGAGGTCGCCGGAGCCGGCGACGACGAAGTCGGGCGTGGCGGCGCGCAGTTGCTCGCCGGTGGCGATCTTCGGGGCGATGACGGGGACCTTGGCGTAGGCGGCCTGGTACTTCGCCGGGATCTTCGTCTTCAGGTTGGCCGTTCCGGCCATGCGCTCCTGGAGTCCGAGCTCCAGCAGGACCTCGGTCGAGGTCTGGTCCAGGGCCACGGCACGCCGGGGCGGTCCGTCGAGGGTCAGCTGCCGGCCGCAGCTGGTGAGGGTCGTCGGAGTGCCGGCGGCCGTGGCCGCGGGCTTCTGGTCCGAGGAGGAGCCGCCGGTCGCCGAGCAACCGGCGGTCGAGAGAAGGACGGTGAGGGCGATGGCGAGGCGGGCTGGATGACGCACGGGTTCTCCGGTCGGGCAGGGGACGGGTCTGGTCGCGAAGCAGAAGCGCCGCGATGAGACGGTACTGTAATGGTTATCATTTTCGATAACCAGCTCGGGGGTGCCCCGGGCCGTGAACAAGGGAGCAGCACACCGTGGCGACTTCATCCACGCCCACCCCAGCGCAGACCGATCGGCCCGACGACCGGCCTCCCGCACCGTCCGTCCTGCGCGATGCCGCGTTCCTGCGCCTGTGGGTGGGAACCACCGCCTCCGGCCTGGCGACCTGGGCGCTGCCCTTCGTCCTCGGCCTGGCCGTGCTGCACCGGGACCTCGGGCCGGCCGGTCTCGGCCTCGTCCTCGCCGCACGAACCGCCGGCTTCCTCGCCGCCGTCGCCGTGGGCGGCGTACTCGCCGACCGCCACTCCCGCCGTGCGGTCGTCCTGTGGTCGGCGCTGGCCGCCGCCACCGCCGCACCGCTGCTCGCCGCCGGACTCGGCCGCTCGGTCCTGCTGATGACCTGCGCCGCCGCCCTGGCGGGCGCCGGCCAGGGCGCCTGCCGCCCCGCCTTCCAGGCGCTCACCGCCGAGACCGTCGCGCCCGAGCGCAGGCAGCAGGCCAACGCCGCCATGACCCTCGCCGTCCGCAGCTCCACCCTGGCCGGCCCGGCGCTGACTGCCCTGCTCGCGGCCTTCCTGGACGTGTGGACCCTGCTGCTCGGCATCGGCCTGCTCTGGCTGATCGCCGCTTTCGTGCCGGGCCGTGGGGAACCGGGCACGGCCGACACCGCCGAGCGCGCGCCGCGGGCCTCCTTCCGCGCGGAGTTCGTGGACGGCATACGGGAAGCCCGCCGGCACCCCTGGTTCCTCGCCGGCCTCGGCTCGCTGACCGCCGTCATCGCGCTCGGCTACTCCGCGACCAGCGTCGCCCTGCCGCTGATCAGCCGGGACCGCTACGGCACGGAGTGGGTGCTGGCCGCGGCCATGACGGCGTACACCCTCGGCGCGCTCGGCGGTGCCCTGGTCATGGCCCGCTGGCGGCCCCGCGCGCAGGGCTGGGCCGCGTTCGCCGGGCTCGCCGCGTACGGCTTCGCGCCGCTGAGCCTCGTGCTGCCGGTGCACCCCGCCGTGGTGATCGCCGCGTACGCTGTCGCCGGCATCGGGATCGAGCTGTTCAACGTGCCCTGGTTCACGGCCACCCAGCGCGAGGTCGCCCCGGACAAGCTGGCCCGCGTCTCCTCGCTGGACTTCCTGGTGTCCTACGGCCTCGCCCCCGTCGGCCTGGCCCTCATCGCCCCGGCCATCACCGTCTTCGGCGTCACTCCGGTCCTCGCTGTGTGCGCCGCGGTCTGCTTCCTCGTACCGGCCGGCGCGGCACTGGTGCCCACCGCCCGCCACTTCGCCCGTACACCGGCCGCGGCCGACTGACCACCGAGCCGGGCCCGGTACAGTCGCCGTGCGTCGCGTCCGACCACGATCTTCCGAAGGTGCACGATGAGTCTG
Organism: Streptomyces sp. NPDC002054; assembly: GCF_040296685.1. Lineage (NCBI taxonomy): Bacteria > Bacillati > Actinomycetota > Actinomycetes > Kitasatosporales > Streptomycetaceae > Streptomyces > Streptomyces sp. NPDC002054. Next base: position 56,039 of record NZ_JBEOXT010000015.1, on the reverse strand, counting down.
GAAGCGCACATCAACTCCGCCGCCCGGACGGCCGACAGCGCGAGCCCCTGGCGTCCGCGGCTCTTCGCCGCGGGTGACCCCGGGCAGCGGGCGGAGTTGACCGGGTTACTGGACCGCGGTGCGGCGGCGGAGGTGCTGGACACCCTGAGCGAACAGGTGGCAGAGCTGCTCACGGCCCGCCGCCCCGCCTGGCGTCCGAGCGCCGCCGAACTGGCCGCGGCCGTGCAGGAGCACCTCGGCGGGCGGCCCCTGGAGTACGGGACCTGGGTCTGGTACCCGTGGTCCCGCCGGCTCGCGCACGTCCTGCCCGAGCCGGAGTACCGCGAGCTGCGCCACTCCCGCAACCACTACAAGATCACACCGGCGGAACAGGCCGAGCTCACCGGCAGGACGATCGCCGTGGCCGGTCTCTCCGTGGGCGCCGCCAGCGTGTTCACCCTCGCTCAGGAAGGGGTCGGCAGCCGTTTCCGGCTCGCGGACTTCGACCGGCTCTCGCTGTCGAACCTGAACCGCCTGCGGGCCTCGGTCACCGACATCGGCCTGCCCAAAGTGGTCATTGCCGCACGGCAGATGTACGAGATCGACCCCTACCTCGACATATCGGTATGGCCCGAAGGCCTGACCGAGGACAACGTCGACGCGTTCCTCACCGGCGACGGCCGGGTCGATCTGTTCCTCGAGGAGTGCGACGACCTCTACATCAAGGTTTTCGCGCGGGAACGTGCCCGGGTGCACGGCATCGCGGTGTTGATGGAGACCAACGAGCGCGGCATGCTGGACGTGGAACGCTTCGACCTCGAACCGGACCGGCCCCTGCTGCACGGCCTGATCGAGGGCGTGTCGGCCGCCGACCTCAAGGGGCTTCCGGTCCGGGAGAAGGTGCCCCACGTCCTGCGGATCCTCGGCCCGGAGAACCTCTCGGACCGCATGGCCCCCTCGCTCATGGAGATCGGGCACACCCTCTCCTCATGGCCCCAGCTCGCCTCGGGGGTGGCGCTGGGCGCCGCCGTGCTCACCGACACCGCCCGGCGGGTCCTGCTCGGGCAGTTCACCGCTTCCGGGCGTTTCTTCGTCGACCCGGCGGAGCTCGTACGCGACGGCGCGCAGCAGGCCCAGGCGGTGCCCTCCCCGTCGCCCGCGGAGGCGCCCGCGACGGAGACCCGCACCGCCCCGCTCCTCCTGCCCGGCCCCGGTGCGGTCCTGGGCGAGGAAGGCATCCGCCGCCTCGTGGCGTACGGAATCCAGGCCCCCTCCGGCGGGAACGTCCAGCCCTGGACGTTCGTCGCCCGCGGCCCGGTGCTGCACTGCCGCACGGACGACACACAGCCGCCGACGCTGCTCGACTTCCAGGGGAGCGCCACCCTGCTGGCGATCGGCGCGGCCGTCGAGAACATCGACCTCGCAGCCCGGGCCGCGGGCTGGGCCTGCCAGCTCCGCCCCTTCCCCGAACCGGCCGACCCCGGCCTGATCTGCGAACTCACCTTTTCCAGGGCCCCGCACACACCGCGGCCCGAACTGGCCGACTGGATCGACCGGCGGGCCACCAACCGCCGGCGCGGTCCGGCCCGTCCCCTGGACGAGTCCCACCGGCAGGCCCTGATGCGCTGCGCGGCCGGCAACGGTGCACGTCTGCACCTGGTCACCGACCGTGCGGAGCTGGACGAGACCGGCCGCATCCTGGGCGTCGCCGACCGGCTGCGCATGCTGTCCCCGCGGCTGCACCGGGAGATGATGGGCGAACTGCGCTGGACCCCCGAGGAGGTGCGGACGACCCGGGACGGCATCGACCTCGCCACCCTCGAAGCGGACGACACCGACCTGGCGGGCCTGTCCCTCGCCCGCCACCGGGCCCATCTCGACTTCGTCCGGGACATGGGCGGCGGCCGGGCCTTCGAGGAAGGAGCGCGCAGCAGCGTCGCGGCCTCCTCGGCCATCGGCTGCCTCACCATTCCCGGGACCGGCTCCCGGGCTCACTTCGACGGAGGCCGAGCCCTGCAGCGGCTCTGGCTCACCGCGACGTCCCTGGGCCTCGGCTTCCAGCCCGTCACCGTACTGCTGTACCTCTTGGCCCGCGTCGAACGCGGTGCCGGCGCCGGGCTCGACGCGGCGGAAACCGCCACCCTGCACACCCTGCGCAAGCGCCTTTCCGCCCTCGTCCCGCGGCACCCGGACGAGACCGAACTGCTCCTGTTCCGGCTCTCCTACGCCCCGCCGCCCACCGCCCGCGCGCTGCGCCGGGGCGTCGACTCCGTACTTCGCTTCGACGACCCCGGCACGCGCTGACTCGGTATGTGCTCAGGCCGGCGTCAGGAGGACTGCTCCGTCAGGATCGCCGGGTCCGACAGACCCGCCGCGCCCGTCTCGACCTTGCCCGCGAAGCGCCGCATGAAGTCCGGGGCCCCGGATGCGGTGACGGTCACGTCGTACCAGCGCTTCGTGTTCTTCAGCGACACGCTGTGCTTGACGGTGGCGCCCTTGGCGACCGTGAGCCGCTTCGGGCCGCCACCGTAGGCGTTGACGACCGTGAGGGTGGCGGTCGCGTCGCCCGCGTTGGTGAGGGTGAGGTCCAGGTTGCCGGTGGTGGCGTTGTGGCGGGCGGTGACCTCGGGGCCCGGGGTGGTGCCGGGGTTGCGGAAGCCGCGCAGGAAGCCGTTGGGGCCGTGCACGGTCAGGTCGGTGACCCCCGCCGAGTAGCGGGTGTTCCAGGCGTCCGCGATCGACTTGCCGGCCTCGGTGGTGTACGTCCAGGGGGCGTCGGTGCGGTTGCCGGAGGTGACGTAGAACTGCGAGCCCAGGTCGGGGCCGCCGCTGAACGTCAGCCGGAACTTGCCCTCCGAGACGAGCGCGGTGCCGTCCACGTACGGGGCGTACTTCAGCGCACGCGTCGGGCGCAGGCCCTTCTCCTGGCGCGGCATGCTGCCCACGGCCGGCGGGGTGGCCCGGAAGTCGGGGTGGCGCTCACGGTCCTGCGGCTCCCAGGCGCCGGTGTCGGGCAGCCGGACGGTCGCCGTGTCCTTGCGGGCGAAGTCGAAGGCGGAGGTGAGGTCGCCGCAGACGGCTCGGCGCCAGGGCGAGATGTTGGGCTCCTGCACGCCGAACCGCTGCTCCATGAAGCGGATCACGGAGGTGTGGTCGAAGGTCTCGGAGCAGGAGTAGCCGCCGGTGCTCCACGGGGAGACCACGAGCATCGGCACGCGCGGGCCCAGTCCGTACGGACCGGCGACGTAGCCGGCCTTGCCGGGGAAGACGTCCAGCGCGGTGGGCGCGGTCGACAGGCCCTGGTTGGCGTTCGCGGGGGCGTACGGCGGGACGAGGTGGTCGAAGAAGCCGTCGTTCTCGTCGTAGGTGATGAAGAGGGCGGTACGGGCCCACACGTCGGGGTTGGAGGTGAGGGCGTCCAGCACCTGGGAGATGTACCAGGCGCCGTAGTTCGACGGCCAGTTGGAGTGCTCGCTGAACGCCTCGGGGGCGGCGATCCAGGAGACCTGGGGCAGGGTTCCGGCGGCGACGTCGGCGCGGAGCCGGTCGAAGTAGCCCTCGCCGGCCTTGGCGTTCGTGCCGGTGCGGGCCTTCTCGAACAGCACGTCGCCGGGCTTGGCGTTGCGGTAGTTGTTGAAGTAGAGCAGGGAGTTGTCGCCGTAGTTGCCGCGGTAGGCGTCGTCGATCCAGCCCCAGGAGCCGGGGCCGTCGAGGCCGTCGCCGATGTCCTGGTAGACCTTCCAGGAGATCCCGGCCTCTTCCAGGCGCTCGGGGTAGGTGGTCCAGCCGTAGCCGAGCTCGGCGTTGTTGAGGACCGGGCCGCCGCCCTTGCCGTCGTTGCCGGTGTGGCCCGACCAGAGGTAGTAGCGGTTGGGGTCGGTGGAGCCGATGAACGAGCAGTGGTAGGCGTCGCAGATGGTGAACGCGTCAGCCAGGGCGTAGTGGAACGGGATGTCGTCCCGCGTCAGGTAGGCCATGGTCGCCGGCGTCTTGGCGGGCACCCAGTTGTCGTACTTGCCCTTGTTGAAGGCGCTCTGGCCGCCGGCCCAGTCGTGGTTGAGGCCCTGGAGGAACTCCATTCCGAGGTCGTCGGACGGCGGCCGGAAGGGCAGCGTCTCCTTGCCGGCGTTGTCGGCCTGGTGCCAGACGCTCTTGCCGCTGGGCAGGGTCACGGGGCGGGGGTCGCCGAAGCCGCGGACGCCGCGGAGTGCGCCGTAGTAGTGGTCGAAGGAACGATTCTCCTGCATCAGGACCACGATGTGCTCGACATCGGCGATGGTGCCGGTGGTTCCCTGGGCGGGGATGGCGGCGGCGCGCGCGATGCTGTCGTTGAGCATCGACAGGGCGGCGGCACCACCGGCGAGCTGCAGGAAGCGGCGGCGGTTGAGTTCAGCCATGGGGGTTCGACCTCTGCGGTTGAGGGTGGTTGAGCGCCCCCAGCAGAACGCGCCCGGGGTACCGGACAGGGAGCCTGACGTGACGGCGGCGGATACACCAGGCGAACGGCAGACGGATTTCGACGAAGTCCAGCCATCCGCGGCCATGGCCGCGGGCGGAGCGGGCCCATGCGGCTGGGCCGGGCCGGCCCGAGCCGGCCCAGCTCAGCTAGGCCCAGCTCGGCGCGGGCTGGCCCGGGCTGGACCGAGCCGGCCACCCCGGGCCGACCCCGCCCAGGCTGGGCCGACCGGGCCGACCGGGCCGACCGGGCCGACCGGCCCTGCCGGTTCGGGCGGGTGGGCCGGGCCGGGTGGTCCCGGCGGGCCCGGTTGTGTTCCGGGCCTGCTACCGGCGGGTGGGGCGGTCGGTAGCAGGCCCGCATGGCCGGGGCGGGTCTCCGTGTTCCGGTGGCGGGCCACACGTGGCCGGTCCGGGCGGCGGGCCCGGGGGCGCGCTGCGCGTGGCGGCGCCGCGGGGGCGGTGGGCGCAGCCCGGGCGCCCGAGCCGTGCCCCCGCCCAGTCAGGCCGTCCCAGCTCGGCCCGGCCTGGCTGCCTTTCGGGCGAGCGGTCCGGTTGGCCGGCCGGGCTGGGCCGGGCTGGGCCGGGCGGGCACGGTTGGCTTTCGGGTCTGCCCCGGGCGGGGCGGGCGGGCGTGGGCGGGTCTGCGTGGCCCGGGTGGGCCGCAGGTGGCCGGTCCGGGCGGCGGGCACGGGGGCGCGATGCGCGTGGCGGCGCCGCGGGCCAGGGCGCCGGGGGCGGCGGGTGTAGCCCGGGTTGCGGCCCGCTGTGAGGGCATGGCGTCGGGCGGTCATCTTGCGGTTGCATGGGGGACGTTCTGAGTCCTCCCGTTCGTTGCGATCAGGGCCTTACGATGCGCGTGCGAGGCGCGTGGAGCGCGCACAGCGGGGTGTCAGGGGGAGGCGCGATGGCCGCACGACCGTACGACATACCCGAGGATCCGCCGGACCACGCCAGGCGCGACCTGCCGGGCGGGGTGCAGCTGTACCACCTGAGGCCGGACGGTGGCATCGTGCTGGCCGACCGGGAGGGGTCCCGGGAGCTCGGCCCGGAGCGGGAGTTCCTGCGGTTCATCGACGACGGGCAGTTCGCGCACTATCTCGTGGGCGACGCCGGCACCTCACCGGAGCGGCCCTCCAACGCCACCGTGAAGCTCGGGGTGGTGGGCCCGCGCAGCGCCTTCACCCCGCACGCCCACGGCGGCGAGCACTTCGTCCTCAGCCTCGGCCACGCCGCCTGCGGGCTCTACGACCCGGACCGCGGACGCGTCGCCGAAGTCCTGCTCGCGCCGGGCATGCTGATCCGGATCCCGGAGATGATGCCGCACTCCTTCGCGAACCGAGGTGACGCCCCGCTGACCATCCTCGCGGCCAACACCGGATACGGGATCGACCACGAGGACTACGCCATCACCGCGGCGGAAGCCGAGCACCGGGCCGGCCGACGCGGTCCCGCCCCGTCGGCCGGCATCGCCACAGCCACAGCCACAGCCACAGCCACCGACTACCGGGTCCTCGCCGCCGCGCTGCGCGACATCGAGCGCGCCCAGCAGGCCCATGGCATCGCCGGCACCACCGTCCGCGAGCGGCTGGCCGCTCGGCTGCGCCGAGTGGCGACCGCGCTGGAGGTGCACCGGTGATCTGCCCCCACTGCGAACGCAACCTGCTCCGCAAGGAGCGCGCCGGCAACATCTGCAGCCACTGCAAGCGCCGCTACGCGCTGGACCCCAAGACCAACTCCCTGCGCCTCAACGACCTCCGGGTGCGCCGGATCACGACCGGGCTGACGGACGGCGGCCGGATCCAGGTCACCCCGGGCCAGTTGTGGTACGCGCTGTCGCGCAAGCGGCTCAGGGAGGGCGAGTTCGCACCCGGATGCGCGGGCGGGGCGTTCTTCGGCGCCGCGATCGTCGTCCTCTGGGCCGCCATCGGCGAGCTGGCGTTCCTGCTGTACGTCTCCGGACTCCTGCTGGCCATCGGGTTCGGCATCCTGATCGCCCGACAGCTGGGAGCGGGCCGGGGCATCCCGCCGATGACCCGCGGAGCCTTCCGTTCCGAGGCGCTCGCCGAGTGGCGGCGGGTGTACGGGAGCCTGCCGCCCGGCGTGGTCGACGACAGCGGCCACCCCTGGCCCCGGCGGCCGGCCGACGCGGCCCCGCCGAACGCCGTGCTGGTCTGCGCCGATCCCTCCATCGCCGCCTTCCTCGTCGCCGACGGCCTGCCCGACCGCCACGGCATCGCCCTCGTCCAGCGCCCCGAGCACGTGCCGGCCCTGCTGCCCGCCCTGCCGCCGCGCGGGCCGGTCCTGGTGCTCCGCGACATCGACGCGCGCGGCGAACTGCTCCTGCGGCAGCTCCGCGAAGCCCTCCCGGGCCGCCCGGTGGTCGATGTCGGACCGTCGCTGCGTACGCTCCGCGGCCTGCCGAAGGCCGTCCCGTACCGCGAACCGGACCGCAAGCCGACCGCGGAGGAGATGGGCCGGCTCACCGCCCTGGGCGAGTTCACCGAGGACGAACTGAAGTGGCTGGCGCAGGGCTGGCGGTTCCCGCTCGTCGGCATGCCCCCGGCCCGCCTGCTCGCCGTCCTCGACCGGCTCGCCGAGCAGGTCGGCCGCAGCCTCGACGCCGGACGGCGGCACGCCGCCGAGGTCGGCTTCATGACCTGGCCCGGTGCGGCCGGACCCGGCCCGGACCCGGCGGGCGAGCGGTGATCTGCCACCGCCCATCCGGACCGGCCGTGGTGGACGCCGGGCTGCCGGTGGCCGCGGTCCGGCGCCGGACGGGCGCCGTTCACTGCGTCTCGCGCGTCCAGGCCGTGGCCGCTGCGGCTGCCGCCGGCGTCGGAGCCCAGGCCGTGGCGCGGCCCGGCTCCGACCCGGCGTACGGCTTCATGACCTGGCCGGACACGGCCGGCACGGCAGCCGCGGACCCCTCCGGCAGGAAAGGCACGCCCATCGCATGAGTACGCGTACGAGCCACGCCCTCGCCTTCGGAGGCCGGCTGCTCGACCTGGCGATCGGCGCGGCAGCCGCCCGCGCGGCCGACCCCGGCGGGCTCCGGTTCACCGAGCGTCAGCTCTACTACGAGACCTGCCGGGTCCTCAGCCCCGCCGCCCCGCTGCTGCGCCGCGTGCCCGGCACCCCGCCACCGGCGTTGCGGCTGCCCTCCTTCACCCGCGCCCTGGACGCGCGGGGCCGGGAGACCGTACCCGGCCTGCTGCCGGCCGCGGTGCCGGCCGCGCCGCTCGCGGACCCCGCGCGGGACCGGCCGTCCGAACCGGACCTGTACGACTACGGGCTGCCCCGCCTGCTGCTCTGCCAGGACCGCTCGATCGCCGCGATGCTGCTCGCCAACCACGTCCACCTGGAGGCGGCCTGCCCCGTCCTCGCGGCGCCCGACGCGCTGCCCATGGCCCGGCACCTGCTCGGGGCCCTGGAGCGGGCGGACGGCGCCACCGTGCACGTCCTGCACGACGCGAGCCCCGAAGGGGTGACGCTCCCAGCCCGGGTCCGGGCCGCACTCGGACCCGTTCCCGGGGTACGGGTCAGCTCCCTGGGGCTCGTACCGCGGCACGCCGCCGCGCTGCGGCTGCCTGCGGGGCGCGGCCCGGCTCCCGCCCAGGCGGCGTGGGCCGACTGGCCGGCCGCGCTACGGCCGCGCGAGGCCGCCTGGCTGGGGCGGGGCCGGTTCGCCGAAGTGGCCGCCGTACCGCCGGACAGGCTCATACGGACGGTGCTGCGCCTGACCCGGGGCCCGCGACCGCCCCGCGACTCCCTGTGGGGCGATCTGAGCGGTCTGCGCACGGCCGGCTTCATGACCTGGCCCGCCGCGTGAACCGCCCCCGCGACCCCTTCCACACACCCGAGGTGCGCACACGATGATCCGGCCCCAAGAGATCGGCTACGCGGACGAACTCCTCGCCGACGGCACGGTCCACCGCAGCTACGAAGACGGCCTGGAGGAGTGGCGCAGCCGCACCCCGGGCCGCCCCCACCTGGTTCGCTGGCACGACAACCGGGGCGCCGCCGGGACCGACGAACTGCTCGGCAACCGCGTCATCAAACGCACCCTCGCCGACGGGACCGTCAGCTACGCCCGGGACATCGGCTATGGCCGCACCGTATGGCCCCGCGGCGACCGGGTCACGGTCAACCGGAGCTCCTTCGGCGGCCGGATGGGAGTGCTGCTCGCCGGCCTGGGGGTGGCGAGCCTCGCCATCACGGCCGCCCACCTGCCGCCGCTGAGCATGACGGCGGAGGAGGAAGAGGCCCTGCGCCGTCAGCAGGAGCAGAGCCAGGCGTCGTCCTCCGGAGGAGACGGCGGTGGCGGGGGTGGCGGGGACTCCGGCGGCGACGAGGACTGGGAGGCGGGCTGGGACGGCAACGACGACGCCTGGACCGACGACGACTTCGGCTGACCGGGCCAGGCCGCGCGGGGCGCGGGGGTCGTGAAGGGGGCCGGGGGCCGCCGGGCCGGGGCTGCGAGCGACGCAGGGGTCGCGAGGATCGCGAGTGATGCGCAGGCCAGGCAGGCCACGGGCGACGCGAAGGCTCCGCAGGCCGCGAGCAACGCGCAGGCCCCGCAAGCAACGTAGGCCGCGGGCCACGCGAGGGCCACGCGGGCCACGCGGGCCACGAGCGACGCGCAGGCCGCGAGAGTCGTGAAGGGGGACGGGAACCGCCGGGCCGGGAGCCGCCGGGCCAGGGATAGCCGCCCCTGCGCGGGAAACGAAGAAAGGAGCCGCACATGGCACGGTTCTGTGCCTGTCTGGCCGACACCACCGGCCAGGCCCGCGCCCATCTCGAGGCGATGGGTGCCCCCGCACCGGGCCACGCTCCGGCAGCTGCACCGGGCGCGGGGCTGAGCCTCGTCACCGGCGAGCCGGGCCGGGCCACCGGTCCGTTCACGGCCCACGGACGTACGGCGGTCGGCGAGGTCACCCTCCACAACCGCCCGGTGCTGCTCGCCGCCCTCGCGGCCGGCGCCAGCGCCACCGCCCCGCCGCCGCCCGACTGCCCCGATGGCGAACTCCTCCTGCACTGCTGGGCGCTGCTCGGCGATGCCGGAGTGGCGCTCGCCGAAGGGATGTTCGCGCTGGCCGTGTCCGACGGCCCCGACCTGGTCCTGATCCGCGACCACGTCGGCGCCCGCACCCTCTACTACGCGCGGGCCGACGGCGCCTGGGCCGCATCCACCTCGCTGCGGGCGCTGCGCCGCTGGCCGGCGCTCGGCACGTCAGTGAACCTCTCGGCGGTCCGCTCCTTCCTCACCTTCGCCTACCTGCCCGGCGAGGAGACCCTGCTCACCGGGGTCCGCGAGGTGCTGCCCGGCCGGGTGCTGCGGCTGGCCCGGGACGGCCGGGTCACCGAAACGGTCCACTGGGAGCCCCGGGAGGTCGTCGATGCCCCCGGCCCCGTTCCCGACGACCCGACCGGTCATGTCCTGGCCCTGCGTGCCCTGTTGGAGCAGGCCACGGCGGTCCGGCTGCCCGCCGCGGAGCCCGCGGCGGTGCTGCTCTCCGGCGGCATCGACAGCTCCCTCGTCACAGCCCTGGCGGCCAAGCTGCACAGCCACCCCGTCCACACGTACTCGATCAGCTTCGGCGACGACCTGCCGAACGAGCTGGGCTACTCCGGCCTGGTGGCCTCCCACTGCCACACCCGGCACCGGATCCTGAACGTCTCGGGCGCGGCGGTGGCGGCGCGGCTCGCCGAGGCCGCGGCGCTGCTGGACAGCCCGGTGGGGGACCCGTTGACGGTGCCGAACCTGATGCTGGCCGAGGCCGTGGCCGCGGACGGTGCCTCCGTGGTCCTCAACGGCGAAGGCGGCGACCCCGTCTTCGGCGGGCCCAAGAACCTCCCCATGCTGGTGCAGGAGATGCACCGGACGCCGGGCGCGCCCTGGGACGAGGACAGGGCGACCGCCTACCTGCGCTCGTACCGCAAGTGCTGGACGGACCTCCCGGTCCTGCTGACGGCTCCGGCGCTCGACGCACTACGGGACGCCCCGCCCCTGGAGCGGCACGTGGAGCCGTACCTGCTGCCGGAGGCCGAGGGCGGCAGCCCGTACGCCATGGCCCACCTCCTCAACCGGCTGCTCCACTGCAACCTGCGGACCAAGGGGGCGCACCACATCCTGACGAAGGTGGAACGCCTCACTGCCTCCCAGGGCGTGGAGGGCCGCTCCCCGCTGTTCGACCGGGCGGTCGTCGATCACGCCTTCGCCACCCCGCCGGGGTACAAACTCCGCGGCACGGCCGAGAAGTGGATCCTCAAGGAGGCCGTGCGGGACCTGCTCCCGGGCACGGTGGTCGACCGCCCGAAGAGCGGGATGCGGGTACCGGTCCAGCAGTGGCTGAGCGGTCCGCTGCGCGATCTCGGGCGCGAACTCCTCCTCGGCCGCCGGTCCCGGGAGCGAGGCCTGTTCCGCCCGGAGACCATCCGGACCTGGCTGAAGGGCGAGGGCACGCTGCTGCCCCGCCAGGGCGGCAAGCTCTGGCTGGTCCTGACGCTGGAGCTGTGGCTGAGGTCGTACGACGTATGAAGTCCGACTCGACTCCGATCGGCGAAAGGCGCCCATGAGCACTGAACACACCAAGACGACCGAGCTCACCGACCCTCGTACCGGGCGGACGCGCGGCACCGCCCCGCTCTCCCGGGAGCGGGAGGTGGCCGCCGCCGTGGCGGCGGCCCGCGCCGCCCTCCCCGGCTGGAGCGCCCTGACACCGAAGGACCGGGGCCGCCGGCTGGACCGCCTGGCGGCCCTGATCGAGGAGCACGCCGATCAGTACGCGGCCCGCGAGCAGGCCGGCACCGGCAAGCCCGGGACGGAGACGGCGGGCGAGATCGAGCAGGTGGCGGACCTGTTCCGGTTCTATGCGACGGCCGCACGCACCCGGACCGCCCCGGCCTCGGGGCAGCTGGTGGCGGGCCACGAGAGCTGGGTCCGCTGGGAGCCGGTCGGCGTGGTCGGGGTGATCGTGCCGTGGAACTACCCGCTGCTGATGGCCGCCTGGCGCTGCGCGCCGGCCCTCGCGGCGGGCAACACGGTGGTGGCGAAGCCCGCCGAGACCACCCCCGACAGCCTGGAGCTGCTCGCGGAGCATGCGGCGCGGGCGCTGGGCGCGGACGTGCTCCGGTCCGTCCCGGGCGACCGGCAGACCGGCCGCCTGCTCGTGGAGTCCGCGGTGGACATGGTCGCGTTCACCGGCAGCGGCCGGGCCGGAGCCGACGTGGCGGCTCGGGCGGGGACCCGCCGCGTCAGCCTGGAACTGGGCGGCAACGCACCGGCGATCGTCCTCCCGGACGCCCCCGCCGACACCTGCGCCCTCCTCGCGGAGGCCGCCACGTTCAACGCGGGCCAGAGCTGCGCGGCGCCGGCCCGGGTGATCACCCTCGCGGAGAACTACGAGGCCACCGTCGCCGGTCTCGCAGCAGCCCTGGGATCCCGGCTCGCCGGTCGCGACTTCGGCCCGCTGAACAATCCGGACCAGGCGGCGCGCTACGACCGCCTGGTCGCCTCCTCCGGGGCGAAGCGGAACCTTGCGGCCGACCTCGCCCCGGACATCGACGGGCAGCGGGGGAACTGGCGCCCGGCCCGCCTGCTGGCGGACCTCCCGCCCGACGACCCGGCAGTCACCGAGGAGGTGTTCGGGCCGCTGCTCACCGTCCAGCAGGCGGCGAGCACGGAGGCGGCCCTGGCCCTGGCGAACGGCGTCCCGCAGGCGCTCGCGGCGAGCGTGTGGACCACCGGCCTGGGCACCGGCCTCGACCTGGTCGCCCGGCTGAACGCGGGCGAGGCGTGGCTCAACTGCCATCTGGTGCAGACGGCGGAACTCCCGCACGGGGGCCGGGGTACGTCCGGGCACGGCACCGACCTGAGCGTCCTGGCGCTGCACGAGTACCAGCGGCCGAAGACGGTGACCGTACGACGGACCCTGTAGGCCACCCCGTAGCCAGCCCCCAGCCCCCGTAGTCCGCCGTCGGCCGTCAGAAGATGCGCTGGCCCGGCGTGAGGATGCCGTCCGGGTCGTAACGGTGCCGGGCGGCCTTGAACTCCTCCCAGAAGGCGCCGAAGTGGCGCTCCCAGTCGGCCGTGGTCAGCGGCACCGACCCGATCGGGTACCAGCAGCCGCCGGCCTCGACCGTGGCGTCGTACTGGCGGCGGTTCGCGGCGACCATCTCCTCCGCGGAATCCGCGCCAGGCGAAGCGGTCTTGAGGACGGAGAAGAGATAGGCGAGTTCCTCGTCCGGCATGACAGGGAGCGGGGTCGTGCACTTCGCGGTGAGGATGGGGTACACCAGGATGACCGCGCTCAGGCCGACCGCGTCGGGCTTGAGGTTCGCGAGGGTCTCCGTGACGACGGCGTTCACCGAGGAGGCGGGGAGCAGACTGTCGTACCAGGGGTGGGGCCGCTGCCACTCACCGATGGTCTTCAACGTCTCCATCGACGGGGCGATCCGGTTGAGGAAGTCGAAGTAGTCCACGTCCTGGACCTCGACCGCCGTGTGGCCCAGGTCGCCGATGAGCCGGGCGTCGTCGGCGGACGTCGCGTCGTAGGCGGCGGCCTCCATCACATAGGTCCAGCCCTCCGGGGAGGGCGACACGGCCTCGCCGATGAGGTAGTCAAAGCGTCCCTCCTCGATCAGCTCGGCCTGCTGCGCGGTGAGCGCGGGCACGCTCGGGTAGGTCAGCGTGTAGAACCGTACGGAACGGGGCGCGGGCACCAGCTGGATGGTGGCGCGGGTGATAAGGGCGCACTGTCCGAGGCCGCCGAGGGTGGCCCGGAACAGGTCGGGGCGCAGGGTGGGGGAGCAGGTCGTCAGTTCGCCTTCGCCGGTGACGACCTGGAGTTCGAGCACGTTGGCGGTCTGTGTCCCGTAGCGGCCGATCTGCCCGCCCAGGCCTCCGGCGCCCAGCGTGCCGCCTATGGACAGCTCCAGGTAGTCGGTGAAGGCGGGCGGGGTGAGGTCCTGCGCCAGGGTGGCCCGGACCAGGGCGCTCCACAGGGCCCCGGCCTGGACGACGGCAGTGTCCCCCTGGATCTCGACGGAGTTCAGGGTGCCGAGGTCGATGACGAGCCCGGAGGGCACCTGGGCCTGCCCGTGGGTGGAGTGCCCCTGGCCCCGCGCGGCCACCTTCAGCCCGCGCTCGCGGCAGTAGCGGACCATCGCGGCGACGTCCTCGGCCGAACCGGGCTTGAGGACCGCGGCGGGCTGCTGGTGCACGAGGCGGCCGAAGTCGCCGGACGCCGCTTCGAGAGCGGCCTGGTCGAAGCACAGTTCCCCGTCCAGCGCCGGGACTGCGTCGAAGACACCGACGGCGCGGCGGGTGGCGGCCGGGTCCGGCTGCCGGTCAGGGCGGTGGGGAGAACTCACGCTTGCTCCAGTCGGTTCGGGTTTGCTCCGGGAACGGACATACCTCCTGCACATTGTGATCGTTGCCCCGTCAGGAGGTCCACCGCAAAAGCCCGTTGGATCCGATCACGGGCTACGGGGTGAGCACGACCTTCCCGCTGACCGTGCCGGACTCCGCGAGTCGCATCGCCTCGGCGGCCCGGCTCAGGGGCAGTTGGGCCGCGATCCGCGCGGTGATGTCGCCGCGCCGCATCGCCTCGAAGACCTGGCCGAGGTCGGTGCGCAGCCTGGCCCGGAAGCGGTCCTTGCCGAAGGCCCGGCCGCCCCAGACGTTGTAGAAGTACGCGTGGCGCCCGTTGGGCAGGGCGTTCCACGCCCACACCCGGCCGAGGATCTTCAGCACCGGCCACTGCTTCGACCCCGAGTCGTCGCGGGTGGCCGCGCTGCCGTACGAGACGAGGGTGCCGCCGGGCGCGAGGAGGCCCCAGGAGTCGATCACGCTGCGCCCGCCGACGTGGTCGAAGACGGCGTCCACCCCGCCCGGCGCCAGCTCGCGGACCCGGGCCGGCACGTCTTCGGTGCGGTAGTCGACGGGGATGACGCCCTGCTGCCGCAGCGCCTCGTGGTGCCGGGCGGAGGCGGTGCCGATGACCTTCACACCGGCGCTGCGCGCCAGCTGCACCAGCATCGTGCCGACGCCGCCGTTGGCGCCGTGGACCAGGATCGTCCGCCCGGCCCCGACCCGGGCCTTGCGGTGCAGCATCTGCCAGGCGGTGATGCCGTTCACCACCGCCGTCTCGGCCTCCGCCGCGCCCACGCCCTCCGGTACGGGCACCACATCGGCTGCGTCCAGCAGCACATGGCTGGCCCAGCCGCCGGTCTTGGTCAGTGCGGCCACCCGGGTCCCGACCAGACCCGGCGTGACCCCCGGGCCGGCCGCGGTGACGGTGCCCACCAGGTCGTAGCCCGGCACGAAGGGGAACGGCGGCTGGTCGTAGTACCGGCCGCGCCGCATCTGCTGCTCGGCGAAGGACACCCCGGTGGCCTCCATGGCCACCACGACCTGGCCCTGGCCGGGCACCGGGACCGGGCTCTGCCGCAGTCGGAGGCCCTCGGGCTCCACCTTGCCGGGCAGGACGACCTCTACGCGTTCGACGACTGCATTCATCTCGACCAACCTCCGTTAGGCGCCTTCGCTTCTGTTAGAAGTTATAACTGCCATCTCGCGAGCGTGTCAACCACTCGCTCCGGTGATAGGTTCTAACCATTGACCACTACTGTCGAGAGGGAGGCGGCGCAGATGGCCGAGACCGGGACGACCCCGCGCGAGCGGTACCGCAACCAGGTCCGTGCGGAGATCAAGCAGCTGGCTTGGGAGCAGATCGCGGCCGACGGCGCCTCGGCGCTGTCACTCAATGCCATCGCCAAGAAGATGGGCATGAGCGGCCCGGCCCTCTACCGCTACTTCGCCGGCCGCGACGAGCTGATCACCGAGCTGATCCGGGACGCGTACCGGGGCCTGGCCGACGCCTTCGGCGGCGCGGCCGAGGAGGGTGCGAGCCTTGCGGACCTCGCCCGCACCTGGCGGCGGTGGGCCCTCGCGGACCCGCAGCGCTACTTCCTGATCTACGGGACCCCGGTTCCCGGGTACGAGGCGCCGGAGGAGATCACCAAGATCGCCTCGGAGATCATGGCGGTCCTGCTGGCCGCCTGTGCGCAGGCCGGCGGCGGCGACCCGTTCCGGCAGGCCATGGCCTTCTGGACCCGGCTGCACGGGGTGCTCTCCCTCGAGCTGGCCGGCCACTTCACCGGCATGGACATGGACCCGGATGCGCTCTTCGAGGCGGAGATCGCCACGCTCGGGTGAGGTTCACGGGGGGATGGGAGTGGGATGGGAGCGCTCTCATTCTCTTGACAGGGGCACGGCATGGGGGTTCACTCCCCCCACATCAGGTCTGGACCACGACGCGAGGAGAGGTCCCATGCCCCCCACACCCCCCTCACCCCCCTCACCCCCCAAGCCGGCACGCAGGCGCCTGCAGGCCTTACGCCTGGCGGCCCTCGGCACGGCTGCCCTCACCGCCGTTCTCGGATGGGGTCCGGCCACCGCCGCGGAGCCGGCCGAGACGCCCCCCAACGTCCAGGCCGTCGCCTTCGAGGACAACTTCGACGGCCCGGCCGGCGCCGCCGTCGATCCCGCCCGATGGCAGACGGAGACGGGCGACAACATCAACAACCACGAACGCCAGTGGTACACGCCCGGAGCCGCGAACGCCGCCCTGGACGGCCAGGGCCATCTGGTGATCACCGCCCGCCGGGAGAACCCGGGCGGCTATCAGTGCTGGTACGGACGCTGCGAGTACACCTCGGCCCGGCTGAACACCGCCGGCCGCTTCACCCAGGCGTACGGGCACGTCGAGGCGCGGATGAAGGTGCCGCGCGGGCAGGGCATGTGGCCGGCGTTCTGGATGCTCGGCCACGACATCGGCCAGGTCGGCTGGCCGAACAGCGGTGAGATCGACGTCATGGAGAACGTCGGCTACGAACCCTCCACCGTCCACGGGACCATCCACGGCCCCGGCTACTCGGGCGGCGGCGGCATCGGCGCCGCGTACACCCTGTCCGGCGGCCGGGCCTTCGCCGACGACTTCCACACCTTCGCCGTCGACTGGGCGCCGGACTCGATCACCTGGTCCGTGGACGGTCAGGTCTACCAGCGCCGGACCCCCGCCGACCTGGGCGGGCGGCAGTGGGTCTTCGACAAGCCCTTCTTCCTGATCCTCAACCTCGCGGTCGGCGGCGACTGGCCGGGCAATCCGGACGGTTCCACCCCCTTCCCCGGCCGGCTCGTCGTCGACCACGTCCGTGTCACCACCTCGGACGGCGGCAGCGGCGGTACGAGCGGGGCGTTCGTGGGCCTGGACGGGAAGTGCCTGGACGTGGCCGGCGCCCAGACCGCCAACGGCACCCAGGTCCAGCTCTACGCCTGCAACGGCACCCAGGCCCAGCGGTGGACCCTGCCGGGCGACGGCACCGTCCGGGCGCTCGGCAAATGCCTGGATGTGAACGGCGGTTCGACGGAGCCCGGCGCGAAGGTCCAGCTGTGGGACTGCAACGGCACCGGCGCGCAACGGTTCGCGTACAACGCGGCCACCCGCGACCTGGTGAACCTCCCGGCCGACAAATGCGTGGACGTACGCGATCACAACCCGGCGGACGGCACCCCGGTCCTGACCTGGTGGTGCACGGGGAACGCGAACCAGAAGTGGAATCTGGTCGGCTGAGGCACGCCCGGCCCACCCGACCCGTTCGTGTGATTATGGCGCGATTTTGCGGGTATCAGGTTTCCCCGGCAGCTTGCCCCGAGGACGGGAAGTGGGGTGGCGGAAAGATGTCGCAATGCAAGGTTCCCGACTATCGCAGCGGTCGGAAGGGGCCGCACTGGACACACGCACTGCGCAGCGCGCAGAAGGCCGGTGCGGTGATCGTCACCGACGACACCGGCGAGCCGGTGGCCTACACCTTCGACCACACAGGGCCGCTGCGGTTCAGGCCGTGGGTGACTCGGAAAGGCACCCGCTACGACAGCCACGACGTCCACCCCGAATGGTGAGGGAGGTGCCGCCCCCCGACTGGCGGAAGATCCTCTTCCATGGTGCGGCGGACTGGGTCACAGTGGAGGAAGATCCCGTCCCGTGAAGGAAGGTCTGTCCCTCATGCCGGAGGAATCCGACGATGCCGTCGTCCTCGGACATGTGACCGAACGGCTGCTGAAGGCATTCCCCGGCCTTGATCCCCATGTGGTCCGGGGCGCGGTCGACACGGCGTACACCGAGCTCCGGTACGCCCGGGTGCGCACCTACCTTCCGGTCCTGATGGAACGCCGCGCCCGCGACCTCCTGTCCGCGGCGGACGTGCAGTAGGTCTCGCTCACGCGTCGAATCGGTGGCGGGAGGCCTCGATGTGGCCGAGGTACCGGTGGGTCCAGTCGCACAGTCCGTCGATGGTCACCCGCAGGGCCTGGCCCGGCTCGGTGAGGGTGTACTCGACCCGTGGCGGGACCGTGGGATGGACGGTCCGCTCGATCAGGCCGTAACGCTCCAGCATGCGCAGGTTCTGGGTGAGCATCTTGTGGCTGATGCCCTCGATCTCGTTCCGCACCTCGCCGAACCGCAGGGTGCGGTCCCCCAGGGCCTCGATGATCAGGAGCGCCCACTTGTTGGCGACGTTCGTGAAGATCTCCCGCGCCAGGGAGTCCGCACGCCTGAGGTCCGCGTCCTCGGGCGAGCCGCTGTATTGCTTGGTCACCTTTTGGTTCCCCAGTCACTCAAAAGTGCGTTCTTCCATGTCAGCGGCCACTCTCCTACGGTTTCCGAGTAACCACAAGAGAGCAGCGCATAGCGCAATGGAGGCAGACAACATGGCCATCACCCTGGTAAACCCCACCGGACTCCCTGAAATCGATGCGTACCGGCAGGTGTCGATCGCGACCGGGTCGAAGCTGGTCTTCATCGCCGGGCAGGTCGCCTGGCACGGCGGCGACCTCCCCTCTCAGGTCGAGCAGTGCTACGTCAACATCGCCACCGCCCTGGACGGTATCGGCGCCTCCTTCGACGACGTGGCGAAGCTGACCGTCTACGTCGTCGACTGGACCCCCGACAAGATGCCGCTGCTCATGGAGGGGATCACCCGGGCCGCCGCGAAGCTGGGCGTCACCCCGGTACCGCCGGCCACGCTGATCGGCGTCGCGACCCTGGACGTGCCCGAGCACCTGATCGAGATCGAAGCCACCGCCGTCATCGACTGACCTCGGTCCTGGTGAAGGATCCGCCCACGTAGCGCACGTCCACGTGGTCCGGATCGAGCTCGCCCTGTGCGGCGATCAGGGCCGCCGCGTACACCTCCGCGTCGTCCTGCGGCCGGTAGCCCAGGGCGCGGGCCGTGGTGAGGTCCCACCAGGCGCGGGTGTTGGCGCTGATCCCGTTCACCACGGTGTGGCCGACGTCCGGCGCGGTCAGGGCGGCGTGGACCAGGCGGGCGCAGTCGGCGGGGCTGAGCCAGGTGGCCAGCATCCGTACCGTGCGGGGCTCGGCGAAGCAGGAGCCGATCCTGACCGAGACGGTCTCCACCCCGTACTTGTCGGCGTACAGGGAGGCGAGATTCTCCCCGAACGCCTTCGACAGGCCGTAGTAGGTGTCCGGCCGGGTGGGGATCGCGCTTCCGACCGGGTCGGGCCCGCCGAGCGGCACAAAACCGACGGCGTGGTTGCTGCTGGCGAACACGACCCGCCGCACCCCCTCGGCCCGTACCGCCTCGTAGAGGTGGTACGTCCCGCGCACATTGGCTTCGAGGACGGCCTCGAACCGGTCCTCCAGGGAGATCCCGCCCAGGTGCACGACCGCGTCGACCCCGCGCACCGCGGCGCGGACCGCCTCCGCGTCGGCCAGGTCGAAGACGAGGGACCCGGCACCGTCGGGTCCCTCGACGGGCTTCAGGTCGGCGAGCCGCAGCGTGTAGCCGTAGCCGGGCAGGCTCGTGCGCAGGAAGGTGCCTATGCCGCCCGCGGCGCCGGTGAGCAGAACGGTACGGGGCTGGTTCACGAGCGGAACTCCTTTGCCAGATCGGCCAGTAGCGGCAGCCGCCCTTCGGGCAGCAGACCCAGGTGGTACAGGCTCAGCCGGCTCGCCCCGGCCGCGCGCAGCCGCCGTACGTGGGCGGGCAGTACGGCGGGGTCGGCGGGCGGCTGGGCGGTGACGTACGCGTCCACCGGCAGCCCGTGCCGGGCCGCCCGCCGGACCAGCTCCGCGGTCCCGGGCCCGGTCGGCCAGCACGGCACCAGCAGGGTGTCCGCCTCTGCGGCGGCCCGGTCCGTGATCCCCGGCGAGGGGCCGGTGGCCCACGGGTCGGGGTGGGCGTGCAGGGTGACGGATGCCCCGGGCAGGGTCTCGCGTACGGCGGCCAGCACCCGCTCGCGCAGCGCGTCCGCCGCCGCGTGCCGGACCCGGAGCAGGACGGCCGCCGCCTCCTGCGGGAGTGCGGGGCCCTCGGCCCGCGCCGCCCGCCGCAGCAGGGCGAGCACGTCCTGCGGGTCCAGGCCCGCCGCCCGCCACCCGTCCCGGCAGGCGCCGCAGCAGCACACGGACAGGGCCCGCAGCACCGCCTCCGGATAGGCCCCGTCGGTCTTCTCGTGGCACCCCGCGTGCACGGCGCCGAGCTGCCCGGCGGACTCCAGCGACACCGCGTGCACGGCACCCGGCGGCAGCCCCTGAACTGCCTCGGCCGCGAGGGTCGCGCAGAACTCCCGTACCTCCTGCTGGGCCGGGCAGAGCGCGTACGGGTAGGACTCGCCGAAGCAGTTGGTGACGGCGAGCGCGGGGTGCAGGGTGCCGAGCCGGCTGTTGTGGGCGAGCACCAGCCAGGCACTGACCGGGATGCCCTCGGCGGCCAGGATCCCGATGGCGGCCCCGGCCGGATCGGGTCCGTCCACCCAGTCGGCGCCGGTCGGCACCAGCCGGCGCCCGCTCCACGGCCCGGGCCGGACCGGCCGGTAGAGCGCCGAATGGCGGGCGTCCACGAAGCGCCGGGACGGATGGAGCGGGGTCGCGGCCCGGGTGGAGTGGTAGGTGACGGCCAGGGTCACGGAGTCGACCCCGGCGGTCCGCACCCGGTCCGCGAAGGCGGGGTCGCCCAGGACGTCCCAGGGATAGGCGTGGGCGGACACGGTCGGGTCCACCGGGGAATTCACCCGGGTCACCTGGTTCACGCGGGTCACCATCGCGGTCGCCTCTTCTCGTATGCGGGGTCGAAGGTGCGCATGTACGCGGTGTCGTCGCGCTCCCGGATACCGCAGCGCAGATAGTTCTCGTGCAGCCGGGCCAGCGCGTCCGGATCCAGCCGGACCCCGAGTCCCGGCCGGTCAGAGACCGCCACCGAGCCGTCCACGATCTCCGGCGGCTCGGCCAGCACGTCCACCCCGCACTGCCAGGGGGTGTGGGTGTCCGCCGCGTAGGTCAACTCCGGCAGGGCGGCCCCGAGATGGGTCATGGCGGCCAGGCTGATGCCCAGGTGGCTGTTGGAGTGCATGGACACCCCGATGCCGAAGGTCCGGCAGATCGCGGCGAGTTCGGCGGACCTGCGCAGCCCGCCCCAGTAGTGGTGGTCGGCCAGCACCACGCCGACCGCGCGCCGCCCGAAGCCCTCCGGGATGTCGCCGGGGCCCACCACGACCATGTTGGTGGCCAGCGGCATGGCCGCCGTCCGCGCCACCTCCGCCATCCCGGCGATCCCTGGAGTCGGGTCCTCCAGGTACTCCAGCAGGCCCGCGGTCTCCGCCGCCACGCGCTGCGAAGTCGCCACGCTCCAAGCCTGGTTGGGATCCAGCCGGAGCGGGTGGTCCGGGAAGGCCGCGCGCAGCGCGCGGACGGCCTCGACCTCCTGTTCCGGCGGCAGCACCCCGCCCTTGAGTTTGATCGAGCGGAAGCCGTACGCGCCGACCATCGCCTTGGCCTGGGCGACGATGCCGTCCGGGTCGAGCGCCTCCCCGTAAGGATCGGAGCCGGCCCACTTGTAGAAGAGGTACGCCGCGTACGGCACCCGGTCCCGGACCCGGCCGCCCAGCAGGTCGGCGACCGGCCGCCCGGCGAGCTGTCCCTGGAGGTCCAGGCAGGCCACCTCGAACGGGCTGAGCACCCGCAGGGCGGTCTTCTGCGGGCCGGAGCCGCCCGTCAGGCCGTGCCGGTCCGGGGCGTCGGCGTCGCCGAGCACCGCCCGTATCCGGCGCAGCAGACCGTTGGTGTCGTACGGGTCGAGCCCGACCAGGGACGGGGCGACCGCCCGCAGCAGCGCGAGGTGCGGCGCGTCCCCGTACGTCTCGCCGAGTCCGACGAGGCCGTCCCCGCAGCGCAGTTCCACGACGGCGCGCAGCGCCCACGGCTGGTGCACCCCGGCGGAGTTGAGCAGCGGCGGGTCGGGGAACGCGACCGGGGTGACGACGACCTCCGCGACCCGCATCACACCTCCAGCCCGGCGAGAGCGGCCCGGCCGCGGGCGACGATGCCGGCCAGTTGCCGCTCGTGCTCGGGGGAGGCGTCCACCAGCGGCGGCCGGACCGGGCCCATGGCCAGTCCGGCGAGCCGGGCACCGGCCTTGACCAGGGAGACGGCGTAGCCGGGGGCGGCGTCGCGCAGGGCGACGAAGGGCAGGTAGAACTCGGCGAGCAGGACCTGCACGGCCTCGGTGTTGCGGGCGCGCACCGCGCGGTGGAAGGCCGTGGCGATGTCGGGGGCGAAGCAGAGGACGGCCGAGGAGTAGCACTCGACGCCGATGGCCTCGTACGCCTGGACGGACAGCTCGGCCGTGGGCAGGCCGTTGAGGAAGCCGAATTCCGCGGCGCGCGGATGGCCGCTGGTGCGGATGGCGGTGACCAGCCGGAGCATGGCGTCCACATCACCCCGGCCGTCCTTGATGCCGGTGACGGTGGGGACGTCGAGCAGTTCCAGGGCGGCGGCCTCGTCGAGGACGGCGTTGGCGCGCTGGTAGACGGTGATCGGCAGCCCGGTGGCGGAAGCGACGTAGCGGATGTGGCCCACGAGGCCGGCGGGAGTGGAGGAGATGAGGTACGGCGGCAGCAACAGCAGGCCGTCGGCGCCGCATTCGGCGGCGGTGACGGCGAACTCGCGGGCCATCCGGGGCCCGCCGCCGCAGCCGGCGACGACCGGCAGCCGGCCGTCGGCGACGCGTACGGCGGTGGCGACCACGTCGCGGTATTCGTCGGGTGAGAGTGCGGTGAACTCGCCGGTGCCGCAGGCCACGAACAGGCCGGCGGGTCCGGCGGCGATCTGCTGCTCCAGGTGTTCGGCGAAGACCGCCAGGTCCACCTTGTCGTCGTCGGCGGAGAACGGGGTCAGTGGAAAGGACAGCAGCCCGTGCAGGCGCATGGAATCCCCTTGGGAGGTATGGGAGAGGTGAGGATCAGCCCTTGACGGCGCCGGAGGTCAGGCCGCGCATGAACTGGCGCTGCATGAGGATGAACGCGAGCACGCTGGGCAGCAGGGCGAGCAGGGCGGAGGCGAGCAGGACGCCGACCCCGACCTCTTCGTCGGCGCGGAGGGTGCGCAGGGCGAGCGGCAGGGTGAACTGCTTCGCGTCGGTGGCGACCAGCAGCGGCAGCATGTACTGGTCCCAGATCATCGTGAAGCCGAAGATGCCGATCACCCCGAGAGTCGGCCGGCACAGCGGCAGGATCACGGACCAGAACACCCGCAGGTCGCCGGCCCCGTCGAGGCGGGCCGCCTCCTCTAGTTCGACCGGGATTTCCTTCATGAACTCGGCGGTGACCAGGATCGAGAAGGCCCAGGCGCCCACCGGAATGATCATTCCCCAGAGGCTCCCCGTCAGGGAGAGGTCGGAGAGCACCAGCGACAGCGGGATCGCCAGGATCTCCTCGGGCAGCATCATCGTGCTGAGGATCAGCAGGAAGACCAGGCGGAGCCCCGGGAACCTCTTGCGGGCCAGGGCGTATGCGGCGGAGATGCTGACCCCGATCTGGAGCAGCAGCCCGCCGCCCACCACCAGGAAGGAGTTGAGCAGGTACAGAGCCACGTCGCGGTCGAACGCGGCCTCGAAGTTGGCCAGCGTCGGCTGGGTCGGCAGCAGGGTCAGCGAGGTCGGGTCGGTGGTCTGGTTGAAGGCGCTGGCCAGCAGGGCGAGCAGCGGGCCGGCGAAGACCAGCACCAGAGCTGCGTACAGCACCGCCTTCGCGGCCAGGGCGGCCGGGCCGCGCCGTTCCTCCAAGCCGAGCGCGGTGTCGAGCCGGCTCATCGCGCCACCTCCTTTCCTCTCCCGGCCCGGGAGAGCCGTACGGCGAGGGTCAGCGTGACGGACGCGGCCAGCAGCACCATCGATCCGGCCGCCGCGACGCCCAGCTCGTTGCGCTCCAGGCCGAGCTTGTAGATGAGGGTCATCAGGACTTCGGTGGAGCCGTTGGGCCCGCCGTTGGTGAGCAGGAAAATCTCGGTGAAGACCCGCAGGGACCGGATCGCGGCGAGGGTGAACAGGATGGCGAAGGCCGGGCGCAGCGCGGGCAGGGTGACGTGCCAGACCCTGCGCAGCACCCCGGCGCCGTCCGCGGCGGCGGCCTCGTACAGGGTGCGGTCCACCCCCGCGAGGGCGGCCAGGAAGATCATCATGTCGTAGGGGGCGCCGCGCCACACGCCCACCGCCATCACCGACCACAGCGCGCTGTCCGGGCTGTTGAGGAACTGCGAGGGGCCGACGCCCAGCCAGCCGAGAAGGGTGTTGACCGTGCCGTCGGCGGCGGGGTGGTAGAGGATCCGCCAGACCTCGGCGACCACCGCCATCGCGGTCACCGTCGGCAGGAACACGGCGGTGCGGACGATCCACAGCCGGCGGGCGGTGCCTTCCAGCAGCAGCGCGAGGACCAGCCCGAGGACCACCGAGCCGCCGGTCTGCCCGATCGCCAGGACGACCGTGTGCCCGATGGCGTCGAGGAAGGCCTCGTCCGTGACGACCTGCCGGTAGTTGTCCCCGCCCACCCACCGGTCGCCCAGGTACGGCCGCACCTCGTGGAAGCTCATCTCGATCGCCCGCCACATCGGCAGGAACTTGAAGAGCGCGAACAGGAGCAGCGCCGGGGCGAGGAACAGCCACGGGGTCAGCCACCCCCGCCGCGGCCTCTGCATCAGGACCCCGCTCCCTGCTTCTTCAGCTCGTCGGAGAAGGCGCCGGCGAGCTTGGCCAGGACGGCCCCGGGGTCGGAACCGCAGTCCGCGACCATGCCGTTCAGGGCCTCGGCGGAGGCCTGCCGGAAGGGCGTCCAGTCCTTCACGACGGGGGAGTAGCGGCCCGACTCGCGGTACACCTTGTCGAAGACCTGCCAGCGGGTGTCCTGGCGTACGGCGGACAGTTCCACGGACGTGTTGACGGGCAGCCGGACCACATTGCCCGCGGTGTCCCCGGCCATTCCGGCGGTCTGCCCCTCGGCACCGATCAGGAACTCGGCGTACTTCAGCTGCCCCTTGGGGTTCTTCGACCCGGCCATCAGATAGGTGTTCTCGCCCTCGGCGAGGACCGAGCTCTTGCCGCCCGGGCCGGCCGGCAGCGGCAGGATCTCGTACTTGTCCTTGCCGAGCGCCTTGTCGAAGCGGGCCATGTTATAGGGGCCGGTGAGGTAGATGCCGCCCTTGCCGGTCTCGAACAGCGGGTGCGCCTGGGTGGTCTCGGCGGTCACCGCGCCCGGGACGACGCTCTTGTCGGCGCAGAACTGGTCCTTGAGCCGCTGCGCGGCCAGGGTCGCCGCTGGGCTGCCGACGGCCGGCTCGATGTCCTTGCCCGTGCCGGTGAAGTAGTCGCCGCCCGCCGACCACAGGAAGCTGGAGAAGTACCAGTCCAGGTAGCCGCGCTTGGTGGTGCCGGGGATGACGTAGCCGTAGGTGTCGGCCTTGCCGTTGCCGTCCGGGTCCCCGGTGGTGAACCCGGTGGCCAGTGCGTCGAGCTGGTCCCAGTCGGTGGGCGGCGCGATGCCCAGTTTCTCCCGCCAGTCCTTGCGGACGAACAGCGCGAAGGTCTGCGCGGAGAAGGGCACGCCGTAGTACTTCCCGTCGGCGGCCTTGGCGGCTTCCCAGGAGCTGGGTATGAGCCGGTCGCCGCCCGTGACCTCCGACTGCTTCACCTCACGGACCAGGCCCTGCTTGACCAGGGTGCCGAGCTGGGCGGTGTCGTTGACGATCAGGTCCGGCAGCTTCCGCTGCGCTGCGGCCTGCTGGAGCTTGGTCTCGAAGTCGTCGAACAGGGCGGTGACCTTCGCCTCGATACCGGTGGCCCGGGTGAAGGCTGCCGCCAGCTCGTGATGGGTCTTTTCGGTGGGGGAGCCGGGCGGCTTGCGGACCCAGATCTCCAGCGGTGCCGTGTCGTCACCGCCGCCGGAGGCCCGGGCGCCGGAGTCCTCACCGCAGCCGGTGAGGGAGGTGAGGGCGAGTACGGCGGCCAGGGAGGCCGCCAGGGTGGTGGATGCGGCTCTGCGATTCATCGGATGCGGATCCCCGTCTAGAATGTGTCTAGATATGTGGACAGGATCTGAGAATGTGGTAGCTCTGCAAGGGGAAGTTAGCGTCCGCTACCATGCCGGTCAACAGCCGTGCAGAACTTGGAGGGTGCACATGCCCGGACCCGCGACGGATGTCGCCACCGTCAAGTCCGCCGAGCGAACGGTCCGCATCCTGGAGGCACTTGCCTCCTCCCACGACCGGCTCACGGTCTCCGAGCTCCAGGAACGGCTGGGCTACCCGCGCAGCAGCCTGCATGCCCTCATCCGTACGCTGCGCGAGCTCAAGTGGGTGGAGGCCGACGACAGCGGCTCCGCCTTCGGCGTCGGCCCGCACGCACTGCTGTCCGGCACCGCCTACCTCGACCGGGACCCGGCTCTGCCCTACGCGCACGAGGTCATGGAGGACCTCCGCGAAGAGACCGGCTACACCGTCCACTTCGCCCGCCGCGACGAGGCGTACGTGCTCTACCTCGCCAGCCGCGAGGCCCGCAGCAGCGTCCGCGTCATCGCCCGGGTCGGCCGCCGGCTGCCGGCCCACCTGACCGCGCTCGGACAGGCCCTGCTCGCCGACCTGACCACCGAGGAGGTGGACGCCGTACTCCCGGCGCACCTGGAGGCGTTCACCCCGAACACCGTCACCGACCGCGCCGCGCTGCACGCCGAGCTGGCCCGGGTCCGGGACCGGGGCTGGGCCCTGGAACGGGAACAGGGCACCCCGGGGGTGGCCTGCCTCTCGGCACCCGTGCACTACCGGATCCCGGCCTCGGACGCGCTCAGCTGCTCCATGCCGGTGGCCGCCGCCACCGAGGAGGAGACCGACCGGGTCGCGAAGGCGTTGGTGGCGCACGCCAACGCCCTCGCGACCACACTGCGCCGCCACGGCATCAGATGACGCGGTGCGCGCTCACGGAGTGACGGGAATGTTCGTCAGGCCCGAGGTCGCGTTCGTGACGGTGTTGCCGGCCCGGACGAGGTTCGGGGCGGCGGAACACTTCGAGGTCGAAGTGATCTTGATGGCGTACGCTCCCGCGCCGCCGAGATCGGACCTGTTGCCGCGCCACACGTTGCCGCAGCCGTTCGGGAACGACGGCGTCGTCGACGGGTGGTGCGTCTCGTAGCCGTTGGCCAGGGTGCCGGGCGGGGCCAAGGTACCGGTGTTGTTCTCGATCAGGTAGCCGGTGCCCTTGACGTCGACCCAGGAGTCCGCCGAGTTCTGCCCCGAGATCCCGGTGCCGTCGAAGGTGTTGCCGCGGATCACGCCGCCCGAGGTGCCCTCCTTGATGTCGATGTGCTCGGCGGCCACGTTCGGGCCGATCCGGTTGTCGAGCACCTGGACCCGGTCCGAGCGGTCCGCGCCGCCCTGGTTGCCGTGGCAGCCCCAGTTGGAGCCGGCCGAGCCGATGTAGACGGCCTCTCCGTAACCGGGCTGGACCAGCCCGGTGTGGGTGATGGCGGAATTCCGGATCACCCCGTCGGAGGACGACCGCCGGAAGTGCACCGCCTCGTCCTCGACATGGTGGACGGAGAGCCCGTCGAGGGTGACGTGGTGCGAGTTGTCGAGGACCACGCCCTTCTTGGATTCCTTGACCGTGAACCCGGTCAGCTTCCAGTACGGGGCGTTGTAGAGCCACAGCCCGTACCCGGAGTCCCAGCCTCCGCCCGGGGCCGGGCAGGACGGTGCCGTGCCGGAAGGGCCGTCGTTCACCAGCACCGCCCCCGCCGGCCCGGTGAGCGTGATCGGCGCGGCGGCCGTTCCGGCCCGCTGGGCCACGAAGGCGCCCCGGTACTCGCCTGCCGCCAGCCGGATCGTCTGCCCGGGCCGGGCAGCCGCCAGCGCGCTCTTCAACTGCGCCGCGGTCGACACGTCCACGACCGACACGTCCACGACCGACACATCCACGACCGACACATCCACGACCGACACATCCACGACCGACACGTCCACGACCGGGCCGCCGGCGGCCCGGGCCTGCGGCAGGGTGATCAGTGGCACGGACAGCAGTCCGGACAGTACGAGCAGGGTCGTTCGGGTCGTTCCACTTCGTCGCATGACAACTCCTTGTTACGGAACCCAGTGGTTGCCGGACGCGGTGATCATGACCTGGAGCTGGATGCTCGCCGAGAAGTAGCTGCTGGTGTCGACCGGGGTGGCCAGCATCTTGTTCCACAGGGCGTCCAGCCACGCCTGGCTGCCCGGGTCGGTCATCGCCGCCAGCGCGAACGGCGCGAAGTACGCCGCCTCGCTGCCCGCGGAGATCTGCGTGCCGTCGAGCCGGTAGCCGATGGCGATCTTGTTCGGGTCGCCGCCCGTCTTGGCCTTGATCCAGCTGTTCATCTTCCGCGCCGAAGCCAGGGACTTGGCGTCGCCGCTGGTCACCGCATCGTCCGCGATGCGCCACGGGGTGCGGCAGGCGTTCCACCAGTAGGCGCCGTCGTTCGGGTCCTCGAGAACCTGACCGGGGGCGGGCCTGGGAGTGGTGCCGGTGTCGACGACGAAGTCGGGCAGGAGCCCGGTGTTCGGCGCGTAGGACGCCTGCAGGCCGGTGATCTGGTTCTGGTGCGCGGTGCGGATCGTGTCCCAGGCCGCGTCACCGGTCGCCGTCCGGAACGCCCGGAAGTGGTCGACCATCCAGTCCGAGGTGCGCGAGATGTAGTACCACTGGTCGCCCGAGCTGCTCCAGTCACCCAGCTTCAGCAGGTTGGTGGCCGGATTGAGCTCGTCCTTCTTGATCGCGTTGATGTGCTTGATCGCCAGGGCCTTGTAGTCGTACGTTCCCGCGCTGCCCCACTGCCGGTCGGCGAGCAGCAGCCCGTAGGCGACGTCCATGTCACCGTCGGTGGCGCCGTCCCCGCCGTTGACGCTCCGGCAGGCGGTGTCCTGTTCTGCGGCGAGCAGGTCCGGGTTGATCGACGAGGGGTGGTCGATCATCCACTTGGTCAGACCGTCGAAGATCTTCTTCGCCTCGGGGTCGGCGCCGGCCATGGTCGCGGCGATCACCATGCCGTACCCCTGGGCCTCGGCGACGTACGGGTGGTCGGCGTCGGGCGAGATGACCTGGTACCAGCCGTTGCCGCAGTTCTGGCGGACGAAGGCGGACTTCCAGGTCTGGTAGTAGTCGACGACCTTCTGGTCGAGGGCGGCCTGGGCGCCGGTCGGCTTCAGCATGCCGGGGGCGTAGGGCCGGGTGTGGCTGCCGAACGGGACGGCGGGACCGGTGCCGTTTCCGGGCAGGGTGGTGACACTGACCGCAGTGCCGGCGCCGGAGGTGTTGCCGGCCGCGTCGCGGGCTCTGACGGTGTAGCTGTAGGTGGTGGAGGCCGTCAGGCCGGTGTCGGTGTACGAGGTTCCGGTGGCCGTGCCGACGAGCGTGCCTCC
This sequence comes from Streptomyces sp. NPDC002054, assembly GCF_040296685.1. Taxonomy (NCBI): domain Bacteria; kingdom Bacillati; phylum Actinomycetota; class Actinomycetes; order Kitasatosporales; family Streptomycetaceae; genus Streptomyces; species Streptomyces sp. NPDC002054. Next base: position 26,811 of record NZ_JBEOXT010000015.1, on the reverse strand, counting down.
CCGGTAGAGGTCGTAGCCGGTGACGCCCACGTTGTCGGTGGCGGCGTTCCATGCGAGGGAGACGCTGTTCGCCGTGGCAGCCGTCGAGCGCAGGCCGGCCGGGGTGCTCGGGGCGGTGGTGTCGCCGCCGGGAGCGGGGGAGCCGTAGACCTCGAACTCCCAGAGGGAGTAGCCGTAGGAGGTGCCGCGGGCGGTTCCGTACATCCGGATGTAGCGCCCGGTGCCGGTGACGGTCAGATCGTCGACCGCGCCATTCCCGGTGCTGGTGGAGTGGATGTCGGTCCAGTTCGAACCGTCCGTCGAGGTCTGGATCCGGTAGGCCTTGCCGTACGCAGCCTCCCAGCTGAGCTTCACCCGGCTGATGGTGTGGGCCGCGCCCAGGTCGATCCGGATCCACTGCGGGTCCACGCCCTCCAGGCTGGCCCAGCGCGTCCCGGTGTTGCCGTCCACGGCGCGCCCCGGCTCGAAGCCGCTCGCCTCGATCGACGAGGCGGTCGCCGGCTTTCCGGCCGATATCAGGCCCGGGGTGGGGTCACCCGGGCCCGGGCCGGGGCCCGCGCCGGTGGACTTCAGGAACAGCGAGGCGGCGGGGTCCGTCGACGAGGCGTGCACACCGGCGTGCGGAGCCTTGCTGTAGTCCAGGTTCTCCCGGCCGGCCCAGTCCGGGATCGGCGAACCGTTCGCCGCCAGGTGCTGGTAGGTGGAGGGGTCGGCCGCCGAACTGCCCAGCTGGTACAGGCGCTGCCGGTCCGGGTAGTACGCCTGGTAGGGGCCGCCCGCGGTGGTCTGCTTGCCGAGGTCGTTGCGGAAGAAGACGTTCTGCGGGCCGGTCGCCCCGGACCACTTCACGGCCTTCGGGCCCGCGCCCCACCAGATAGGCCACCAGGTCGAGTCGTCGGGGCCGCCGCCACCCTCCTCACCGCAGTTGGTACGGCAGTTCTTGGAGGCGTTCTCGAAGGACACGGCGGCCTTGTTGTTCTCGAAGAGGTTGCGGCGCTCCCAGCCGCCGTGCAGGTTCAGATCGCTGTCGAAGTCGTTGCCGATGGCCACGTTGTCCGAGGCGGACCACTGGAAGGTGAAGTGGCGCAGATTGCGGCTGGTGTTGTAGGCGTACAGGGAGTCCCAGACGCGCGAGCCGCGGAAGTAGCCGTTGCCGCCCTTGCCCTTGTTCCACGAGCCGTCGAAGACGGACTCCTGGACCTGGATGTTCTTGGCGCTCTCGGTGACGACGGCGTGCGAGCCGGTCATCTGCGTCCCGACCCGTCGGATCCAGCTGTTGGCGGCCCACTTCAGGACGATGCCGTGCTGGGCGTATTCCGGGGCCATGTTGCCGAAGTTGGCCTTGGCCTCGGCAGGATCGAGGTGGTAGGTGCCGCCCCCGAGCTTCGGCATGCCGGTCATGTCCTGGGTGATGCTGAGGTCCTCGATGCCGACGCCCTGGACGACCTTGAGCGGGGTGACCCGGCTGGGGTAGACGGTGCCGCCGATCGCGGTCGATCCGTCGGAGGTCGAGTTGAGGGGCAGGTCGTACTCGAGGGGCTTGTCGAGAGTGAGGTTCTTGCCGGCGGTGTCCACCGAGGCGATTTGGAAGATCTGCTGACGCATGTGCAGGTTCACGTACGTGGACGTGTCCGTGACCGTCTGCTGCTGGTAGAACTTCGCCGTGTTGGCCGCTCCGACCCAGAGGTGAGCCCCCGCCCTGAAGCGTGACATGTCGGCGTTGGCGGCGAGTTTGATCTGGGTGGAGCCGATCGCCGACCCCTCCCGCAGCGCCACCCCACCGGCCCAGTGCTGGTTCACACTGCTCTCGAAGATGTCCTTGCGGTTGGCGGGTGCGGAGGCGTGGTCGCCGGCGTACTTCGCGGCCACCTCACGGGTCTGCACCCGGAGCAGGCCGCGTCCCGGCCAGGTCCAGCCGCCCTTGCCGGCGCCGTGGACCATCCCGTCCTCATCCCAGTCGCTGCCGTCGGCGGTGAGGGTGTCGTACCGGGTGTTGACATCGGGACGGAAGGCCAGCGTGGTCTGCCCCATGCCTGCGCCGCGTAACACCATGTAGTCGGCGTCCAGGGACAGTTGGCGGGTCACCAGGATCCGGCCGGCGGGGAGGGTGATCGAGGACAGCCTGGTGTAGCCGGCCGATGGCGTGCAGTTCGTCCGGATGGCGTCGACGGCCTGCTGGAGGCCGGTCGTGGCGTCGCTGCCGTCGGCGCGTACGCCGTACTGCGCGGCCAGTTCGGCCGCCGTGATGTGACAGGCGGCATCGGGGCTCGCCTCGGCCGCACCGGGCAGGGCGGCACCGCCCCGGTATCCGGCCTTGCTCCAGTCCGGCAGACCGGGGACGGGGGCACGGCGGTTGGCGCTGGTCAGGTCGGGGACGGCGGCTGTGGCGCCGGCGGTGGCGGTGGTGGTGGCCGCAGGCCGGACGGGTTCGGCGGCCGTCGCGGCCGTTGCGTTCGGCCCGCCGAGGCCGGTGAGACCGGTCAGGGCGGAGGCGAGGGCGGCGAAGCACGCCAGGGGGCGGCGCCACTGGTGGGGGCGGTTTCTCTGCGCGGAACGTTGCTGATGTGCTGGTGACATCGGGCGTCCTCGGGTGAGTGCTGCGCGAGTGGGGGGAGGGGGGATAGGACCGTTTCACGAACTTCGGCCAATGGTTAGGAAGAATTCCTAACCATTGGCCGGGAGAGTAGAAACGGTTGAGGGGGTCGCGCAAGACCCTGGGCGCGATCCATCAGTGCGATGCGCGTCCACATATGTAGTTGTTCAGTCCAGCAGCACGCCGGGGTTGAGGATGCCCCGCGGGTCGAGCGCCCCCTTTGCGGCCCGCAGCGCGAGGGCGAAGGGCTCGGGACGCTGGCGGTCGTAGCCCGGGCGGTGGTCCCGGCCGACGGCGTGGTGGTGCGTGATGGTGGCCCGGTGGCGGTGCAGGACCTCGCTCGCCACGGCCTTGAGGTCGTCCCAGAGGGCGACCTCGGCACCGGCGCGGCCGGCGGCGAGGACGGTGAAGTAGGGTGCCGCACCGTCCGGATACACGTGGGTCAGACGGCAGTTGACGGTCGCGGGGTGTCCAGTGGCCTTGAGCGCCGCCGCGCCGACCTCGGTGCGCACCTCGTCGATCAGGTGCGGGATCCGGTCCCAGCAGGCCGCCGTCTCGAAGGTCTCCGCGACGGCGCCCATCCTGGCCAGACCATCGCGGAGGTAGGGCATCCGCAGGAAGGCCGAGCGCCAGGCGGTCACGGCCGCGTCGCCGTCCGGGCCTGCGGCGGAGCCTGCGTCCGGGGCTGCGTCCGGGCCGGTGGTCCCGCCGTGCCGGCCGCCGTGCGAGCGGGCCAGGCCGACGGCCCGTTCCAGCCGGCCGGTCACCGGTTCGTCCGCCGACTCGAATCCCAGGACCAGTACGGCGGAACCGTCCTGTGCCGCCCCCGACAGCGCGGCCTCACCGGAGTCCAGCAGGCGGCAGTTGGCGGGGGAGAGGTCGGACTGCGCGAGGGCGCGCACCGCCCCGAGCGCGTCCTGGAAGTCGGTGAAGGCGACTGCGGCGGACGCCTTGTGGCGGGGTCGTTCCTGCAGGCGGACCCATGCCTCGGTGATGATGCCGAGGGCCCCTTCGGAGCCCAGGAACAGCCGGTCGGGGGAGGGGCCCGCCCCCGAGGCGGGCAGTCGCCAGGAGCTGCTCGTGCCGGCCGGGGTGACCACGCGCAGCGACTGCACGAAATCGTCGATGTGCGTGCGGCCGGTGGCGTAGTGCCCGCCGGCCCGAGTGGCCAGCCAGCCGCCGAGGGTGGAGAACTCGAAGCTCTGCGGGAAGTGCCGCAGGGTGAGGCCGTGCGGTCGCAGTTGGTCCTCCAGGCTCGGCCCGAGGGTGCCGGCCTGGATACGGGCCGCCCGGCCCTCGGTGTCGATCTCCAGTACGCGGCCCATGGCGGTCAGGTCCAGGGACATCACGGCCCGGTGGGCATCGCCGCGGTACTCCACGCCCCCGCTGACCGAGGATCCCCCGCCGTACGGAACCACGGCGACCTGCCGGTCCCCGGCCCAGTCCAGCAGGTCGGCCACGCCCTGCTCGTCCGTGGGGCGGGCGACGAGGTCGGGGATGCGGCCGGGCCGGCCGCGCAGGGCGCGCATCACGTCCCGGTACGCCTTGCCCATGGCGTGGGCGGCCCGGTCGGCGGGGTCGGCGCTGACCAGGTGGGCCAGGCTCCGCGGGGGTTCGGCGGCCGGGCTCCCGATGCCCAGGTCACGGACGCGGGGCACGGGCAGCGGGCGGCTGAGGGTGCCGGGGATCAGAGCCCCCATCGCGGTGCATTCCGCGTCGTCGGGATGGGCGTCCGTCCAGCCCCAGCCCCACCAGGAGCGGGTGCGGGACGTCGGCTGCGGGGTGGTACCGGCCATGGATCGCTCCAGCGGTCGCAGTAATTTACCTCGGGGTAAATTACCTACTGATAATATCCGCTCATGGCAACCCCTCCAGCCCCTCCAACTCCTCCAGTCCCTCCTTCGAAGGCCGGAACCAAGGGAGTCCCGCGGGAACGCCGCCGGCAGCAGATGCTGGAGGCCGCCACGGAGGAGTTCGGCACCCGCGGCTATGCCGCCGCGTCGCTCCCCGCGATCGCCGCGCGCGTGGGTGTCACCAAGACGCTGCTGCACCAGTACTGCGGCACCAAGGAGGACCTGTACATCGCCTGCCTGGTCCCCGTCGGGGACCGGCTCCTGGAGGCCATCCGTACGGCGATGGGCCCGGACGGGACCAGCCCGGACACCCCGCTGCGTGTGCTCGACAGCATCTTCACCGCCCTGGAGGGGCAGCGGGAGGCCTGGTTCGTGCTGTACGACACCTCGCTGCCGCCCGGCGGCGAGGCCGCGCGCCGGGCGTCGGGATACTGGTCGGCCATCGACCGGCTCGCCGCAGGCGGCACCGCCGAACTGCTGCGCGCGGCCGGCTCCACCGATCCGCTGGACGCCGACGCGCTCACCTACGTCTGGCGGGACCTGGTCGCCACCCTCGTCCGCTGGTGGGTCAAGCACCCGGAGCAGACCCCGGCGGCCATGACGCAGCGCTGCGCGCGCCTCTTCGCCGCCGCGGCCACCCTTACTTCTGGGCCTTGAGCTTGCGCCACACGGCTCCCAGCGCCTCCAGGTCCTGCTGGTCGAGGAGCTCGGTGAAGACCGGCGCCAGGGCCGCGCGCCGGGTGGCGTCGGCCTCGGCGAACAACGTACGCCCCGCCTCCGTGAGCGAGACCTCCACCGACCGGGCGTCACGTGCCGAGGGCGTACGGGTCACAAGGCCACGACTCTGCAGGGCGTCCACCACCCGGGAGACCTGGCTGCGGCTGAGCAGCGTGCTGTTGCCGAGGACGGAAGCGGGCACCGGATCGGGGCTGGTGGCCAGCCACAGCATGACCTCGAACCAGGACACGGGGAGGTCGTGGGCCTTCACGAGGGCGCGGTCGACCCGGTCGGTCATGACGGTGCCCGCCCAGACCATCCCGTAGAAGGCGTAGTCAGCCGCCTGCATCTCGATTTCGGTGAGCTTCTTCGGCATGTCGGCAGTCTAGAGGTTGCGTGTACGTGCACATAATTTTATAGTGTGTGTGCACGCACATAAATCGCGCTCCGTGAAAGGCACCCCCATGTCGACCCTCCCCACCACCCCCGCCAGCACCCCCGCCGACTCCACCCCCACCGTCCTGATCACCGGCACTTCCTCCGGCATCGGCCTGGCCGCCGCCATCGCCGCCGCCCGGGCCGGCTGGCGCACGGTCGCCACTCTGCGTGACACCAGCCGGGCCGACGCCCTGCGCAAGGCCGCCTCCGAGGCGGGCGTCGAGCTCGACATCCGACAGCTCGACGTGGTCGACGAGAGCTCCGTCGCCGCCGCCGTGAACGGCGTGATCGCCGACTACGGCCGCCTGGACGCCGTCGTGAACAACGCCGGCGCGGGCCACGTCGGCACCCTCGAACAGGAATCCGTCGCCGACGTCCGCAAGGTCATGGAGGTCAACTTCTTCGGCGTACTGAACGTCTCCAAGGCCGCACTGCCGCACCTGCGGGCCACCGGAGGCCGCCTGATCACGGTCACCAGCGTCGGCGGCGTCATCGGTCAGCCCTTCAACGAGGCGTACTGCGCCGCCAAGTTCGCCGTGGAGGGATACATGGAGAGCCTGGCTCCGGTCGCGGCCACCGTCGGCGTGAGCGTCTCCGTCGTCGAGCCGGGTGCCGTGGCCACGGAGTTCGTCACCAACATCGGGCTCGACATCGAAGGCGAGATTGCCGCGGCCGGCCCGTACGCCGGTGCGCTGCGCACCTACGTCGACCGTACGGTCGCCCAGTTCATGAACGGTGCCCAGACCCCGGCCGGCGCGGCCGAGGCCGTGATGGAGGCACTGACCGCCGAGCGCCCCGCGTTCCGTATCCAGACCTCGGAGTGGGCCCGTGATTTCACCGGAACCAAGCTGGCCGACCGGGACGGCTCGGCGGTCCTCGGTATGACCGGGACCTGGGTGTCCTGACCTGCGGCGAACAGCCCGACCTGTGCTCCGCGGGGAACCGGGTCATCATGGCTGGGGGGTGTCAGGACACGCCCGAGCCGGGAGGTGACTCGTACCCATGGACGAATCCCGCAAGGCCTGGATCATGCTCGGCAGCGCCTTCGCCGTCATCTTCCTGAACCTCGTCGCCATCATCCTGATGAACACCCTCGGCCGCTGACCGCGCCGGCCCCGAGGCCGACCGACCACCCGCACAACCCGCCGGGCCCGGACCAGAATGGTCCGGGCCCGGACTCTTGCTGTGTCGCGCCGGATCGCCAATGATGCAACCGACCGACCACCGGGAGGGGTTGCTGTGCGGACGAGCCGTCATATCCGGAGGACATGCGTGGTCTTCGGCGCCGCCCTCGCGCTGGTCGTTGCCGTCCCCAACGTGGCCTTCGCGGCGCCGCCCGCGGCCCTGCCCTCCCTGGCCGAAACGATCGAGCGGAACTTCCAGCCGGCCTTCGACTACGACACCGACGGCTGCTACCCGACACCCGCCATAGGCCCGACCGGAGTTCTGAACGGCGGACTCAAACCCAGCGGCGCCCTCAACGGCAGCTGCCGGGACGCCTCGGACCTCGAGAACACCAACGGCTACTCCCGCTGGGCCTGCAACAACGGCTGGTGTGCCGTGATGTACGCGCTGTACTTCGAGAAGGACCAGGCCATCCCCGGCATCGGGCTCGGCGGCCACCGCCACGACTGGGAACACGTGGTGGTGTGGATCCAGGGCAACGAGGCCAAGTACGTCGCGACCTCCGCCCACGGCGACTTCGACATCCACACCCGCGACCAGATCCGCTGGGACGGCACCCACCCCAAGATCGTCTACCACAAGGACGGCGTCAGCACCCACTGCTTCCGCGCGGCGAACACCAACGACGAACCGCCGGAGAACCACCGCGGCACCTGGCAGTTCCCCGCGCTCGTCGGCTGGTCGGGCTACCCCGCGGCGCTGCGGGACACGCTCAGCCAGGCCGACTTCGGCAGCGCGCACTTCGGTCTCAAGGACGGTGCCTTCGCATCCCACCTGGCGGAAGCCAAGCCGGCGGGCATCCCCTTTGACCCGTACGCATAGGCCACCGCCCGCCCGCTACCCGCGGGCGTCCACCACCGCCAGGAGCTTGCCGCTGGTCGGGCTGCGGTCCAGCGACGCGCCGTCGACCGCCTCGACCACCAGGTCCAGCAGCCGCTCCGCCACCGCCGTGCGGAGCTCCGGGTAGCCGGCCAGGAAGACCTCCCGGAGCCGCTCGGTGTCCGTTGCCCCGGTCCGCTCCCGCTCCACCCGTACGGTCAGCCGCTCGCGCGCGTCCGTACCGTCGAGCCGGATCTGCAACTCGCCCCGGTGGCCGCCCCGTTCCTCGGCCAGGTCCAGGAAGCGGCGGTGGTTGAGGAAGTACGTCGCCACTCGCATCACATCACCGGTGCGCCCCCTCAGCTCGAAGCGGGGCGCGTGCCGGCCGCAGGGGCAGCGGCCCGGGATCTCCCGGCCGAGGTCGCCGATCACGTACCGGCCCAGGTCCTGGCCCCGCCGGGCGTGCGTGCTGAAGACCAGCCGGCCCGTTTCGCCCGGGGCCACCGGCCGGTCCTCGGCCAGGTCCAGGACCTCCATCGTGTGGAGGTCGGCGTGCAGGTGGTGGACGCCGCCGGAGCTCTCGGTGCACTGGTAGCCCAGCGGGCCGAGGTCGGTGCTGCCGTAGGTGATCGAGCGGACGACCTCGATGCCGAACGTGTCCTTCAGGGTGCGCTGCTGCTCCTCGGTGAAGTGCTCGCCGCCGTAGAAGACCTTGCGCAGTCCGCCATACGCGCGGAGCGCCTCCGCCTCCGCGTGCAGCAGCTGCCAGAGGTAGGAGGGCATACCGAAGAGGGTGTCGGCCCCGTGGTCGATCAGCGCCTGGGCCGTGGCGCGGTGGTCGGGCCCCGCGGACAGCGGCAGCTGGACCCCGCCGAGCCGTTCCAGTACGGAGAAGAAGCTGATGAAGCTGCCGTACATGCCGCCGCAGTAGAAGAGGTTGGCGGTGCGGTCCCCGACCGGGTCGTAGCCGGCGGCGAGCAGGCCGCGGGCGGCGGCGTGCATCTGGGTGTCGTAGTCGTCGTAGCTGAACACCGACAGGGCCGGTGCGCCGGTGCTGCCACCGCTGCGGAAGTACAGCTCGGCATCGGCCCGCGCCAGCTGCCGGCCCGGCTGCTGCACGTCCTCCTTGCCCAGCAGCGGGCCCGCGGGCGCCGGCAGGACCACGGGCCGGGCCAGGTCGTCCAGGCAGGCGGTGGTGGCGAAGCGGTCCGGGTCGGCCTGAACCGCGACGCGGCGGCTGTAGCGCTGCAGGGCGTAGACCCCGTCGTGCGGCTCGCCCGCGTAGCTGTCCAGCATGGCGCCGACCGGTGTGACGCGGGTGACGCCCGCGGCCAGAGCGGTGCGGGACAGCTCGGCGATGTCGGTACGGCTGCCCGCGAGGCCCGCCGTCTGCAGATAGCGGCGCATCGGGCGCAGGGTGGCGATCAGCTGCTTGCGGGGCAGCGGCTTCACCCACACGCTGCGGTGCAGCGGCGAGGCGGTGAGCGGGGACCGGGTGTCGGCCATGACCCGCCAGGAGCCGCCGGCGAAGCCGCCGGGCGCGGCGAACACCCGGGTCAGGCCGAGGTGTTCCTCCAGCCGGGCCACCAGCTCGGTGGTGGTCAGCTCGGCCGCCTCGGCGGGGTCCGAGGAGGTGCCCACGGCCGGCGGCCGGGCCCCGAGGACTCCCGCGAACCGCTCGGCGAAGCCGAACACCTCGTCCTCGTCCTCGGTGTCGAGGTACACCACCTGGGGGCTGGAACACGCCTGCTGCTCGTGCAGGCAGACGTCGTCGGCGAGGGCTTCGAGCGTGCCGGCGTCCGACCAGGCGTCGGCCGTCAGGTACGCGAAGGAGATCCGGTGCCCCCACTCCACCAGCCGGCAGCCGGCCGGCACATGGGCTGTCACCCCTTCGACGGCGCCTTCCCCGCCCCATACGGCGACGGCGTCCGCGGGCGCGCACATCAGGCGCAGCCAGTCCTGCCGGGAGGACGGGAAGCGCAGTACGACGACCCGCGCGGCCAGCGCACCGCTGGGGTCCAGGGCCGCGAGCTCGGCCATCAGGTGCTGGGTGAGGAGCGTGTCGGCGCTGCTGGTCTTGAGGATGTTGACGTTTCCGGCGAGCAGGCCCTCGACGATGCTCAGCGGTGCGACCGTCGCGGCGTTGCCCGGCGCGATGTGCGCGACCAGGCCGACGGGCGCCCACGCCTCGTAGACCGTCTCGCGCGGATCGGCCCGGTTCAGCCGGCCCGGAGTCGCGCTGCCGAGTTCCCGGCGCAGCTTGCGGGTCAGCTCCCGGCGGCCGAGGAGGCTGCCGAGCTCGGCCAGGACGGCCGGGTCCTCTCCCGCCGGCAGGTGCGCGGCGAGCCGGGCGTGCACCGGGTGGGCCGGGTCGCGCAGGGCGGTGGCGAGGGCGTCGCAGGCGGCCAGGACGGTCTCGGTCTCCAGCACCGTGGCCAGTGCAGCCTCGACGGTGGCCGGCAGCTCGGCGAGGCGCCGCGCCGCCTCCTCGTCGCCGATGAAGGCGCCCTGCCAGTAGTGGTGGTGGTTGTGGTGGTTGTGCACAGTCATGGTCACGCCATTCCCTTCATCAGTTCCGCTGCGGCCACCGCGCAGCTGCGGTTGCGGCTCACCCCGGCACGGCCGTGGACGGTGAACCAGGGGGTCTCCAGCTCGCACCCGCAGGCCTCGCCCGGCTGCAGGGAGGCGAGGTCGCCCATGACCACGCTCTGCGCCGGTACCGAGGTGATGTACGGGGACACCAGGTGCAGGTAGCCCCGCTCCCCGTACGGCAGGGGCTCGAGCGTCCGGGTGGAGCGGATCGTCACCCGGGACCAGACGGGGGCGTGCAGCCGGTGGTGGTCGCACTCGATGTACGGGATGCAGTGCTCCACCGACCCGAAGGTGTCCCGGATCCGCTCGCCCGGGATCCCGAGCTGCTCGGTGACGCGGGCGTACAGCTCCTCCTTGCCGATGCGCCGGTCGGCGTGCCCCTTCCAGCCGCCGCCGAGGACGACGAGGGAGCCCTCCGGCAGGCGCAGCGGCGGCAGTCCCATGGCCCGCATCCGCTCCAGGGTGAAGAAGAGGAAGGCCGGGAAGCCGAGGATCCGGACCGGGGCGTCCTCCTGCTCGAAGCGGCGCAGCGCGGCGATGCAGCCGAAGGGGTCGAACTCGTGGTCACCGCCCGCGCCGCCGCCGGTGTTGCGCAGCGCGTACTCGACACTGCGCGCCGGGGCGAAATCGCACAGGTAGTTGTCGGTGAAGGCGGTCCCGAGGTTGAGCGCGGGGGCCGGCTCATAGCTGTACAGGAGGTAGTTGACCTCCTGGTCGGGGGTGATCCAGCCGTTGCGCTCGAAGATCCGGGCGACCATGCGCTGGGCGGAGCGGATGGTCCAGTGGTCGAAGAACATCTGCGACTTCTGGCCGGTGGTGCCGGAGGAGGTCAGGTGCAGCTCGACCTCCTCCCGCGGGATGGAGAGCACCTCGTGCCGCTTGAAGAAGTTCGCGTGGACGAGCGGCGCGCGGTACGGCTCCGCCGGGGGAGTGGCCTCGTACAGGGAGCGGAAGAACGGGGAGCGCTCGGTGTGCCAGGCGTTGGCCTCCGCCATGGCGGCGGCGAAGAGTTCGTCCTCCGCCGGCCCGTAGGCGTACGGGTCGGTCAGGTCGCACAGCTGCTGTACGTGCGGCAGGAGGGCCGGATCGGGTACGGCGACCGGCGCCAGATGGGGGTTGACGGAGCTCATGAGGCAACCTCGGATGACGGGGGCAGGTGCGTGGACGCCCAGGCCGACAGGTAGCAGTCCAGATAGGGCTGGAGGGGCGGTTCGACGGCGACGCCGCGGAAGTCGATCCGCTCGCCGGAACGGGACAGCACGGCGTAGTCGTGGAAGCCGTCGCCGTCCGCCCGCATCGCCGGGTAGAGGGCCCCGGCGACGAACCCCTGGGCCAGAAAGGCGGAGAGGGCCTCCTGGTGCGCGAGCGGCACCAGGGCCTCGATGTAGCCGGCGCCCGCGCGGGCCAGGGCCCGGGTGACGGGCTCGAGGTACGCGGCTGCGGCGGCCGGGTCGGGGTGGGCGGTCAGCAGGGAGCAGTACCCGCCGGCCCGGTTGAGGTACGCGTAGACCTCGAACCGGCCGTCCTCGGGGGTGAGCAGCACGTTCGGGGTGTGCAGCGGGTAGAACCAGCCCTCGGCGCCGGGGAACCGCTCGCGGAACCGGCGGCGTACGAAGGCCGGCGCCTCGATCATCTCCAGCCGTTCGACGGCTCCTTGCGGCGCGGGCACCGGCAGCGGGGCCGCGGCGGCGGCCCGGGCCCCGGGGTAGCCGATGCCGAGTGCGGCCTCGGCGGTGCGCAGCAACGGCAGCAGCGGGGCGGGGACTTCGGTGACGGGGATCCGGCGGTCGAGCACACCGGCGGAGTGACGCGCGTAGAGTGCGAGGCTTTCGCGGCTGCTGAGATCCACCGCATTGGGCAGGATGCCCAGCGGGCGGAAGCCGTTGCGGGCGACGACGCGCTGCGGACCGGCGCTGACGGTGCGCACGGTCGCGTACACGGAGTCCAGCCGGCCCGTGTCCAGCATCCCGGCGCACAGCGCCCCGGCCAGGGTGGCGGCCAGCCCGGCCGAGCGGTGCCCGGGGTGTACGGCGATGCCCTCCAGACGGCCGATCCGGCTGCCCGCCTCACCGTGGACGGCGGCGGACCCGATCAGGGCCCCCGTGTCGGCGCAGCGGCCGACGAGCCACAGGGAGTACGGGTCCGCCATGAGCCGGGCCATCTCGGCCGGGTCGGTGCCGAGGGCCACGGGGTAGTGCGGACCGTAGACGGCGTAATAGAGCTGGCGCAGCTCGGCGATGTCCGCGCCGGTGGCCGGGGCGATGACGGGGTTCACCGGTCGCCTCCGACGGGCCTCTCGTCGAGGACCCGGACGAGCTTGCCCGAGCGCGGGTTGACGGCGAGGTCGCGGTGGCGTGCCCACTCCACGGACAGTGGGTGCACGAACCCGGCGCGCACGCTGTCCGGATACAGCGGCCGTGCGCTCTGGAGCTCCGCGACCACGGCTTCGGCCAGTGCCTCCCGGCCGTGCTCACCGGGGGCCGTGGCCAGCCGGAGGACGAGCCCGTCGCGGCCGTCCCAGCGGCGGACGACGAGCTGCATGCCGACCACCTGCCCCGCGGTGTCGGCCGCGGCCACGGCGTCCTGGGCGTCCTGGGTGTAGAGGGAGACGGGCCCCACCCGTACGCCTTCTTCGGCGCGGCCGAGGATCCGGAAGTGCCCGGGCCCGGTGCCGGTCCACTCGGCCCGGTCGCCGGCGGGGTAGCGGATGATCGGCATGAGCCGGCGGAAGAGGCTGGTGACGACCACCCGGCCGGGCCGGCCGGGCTCGGTGATGGGCTCGTCGCCGTCGTCGAGGATCTCGACGACCGAGTACGGGGTGAAGGCCCGGTGCACCCGGGCGTCGGAGCCGGGCACGGGGCGGCCGAGCAGGCCGGCGTCGACGCTGGCGTATCCGACGGAACGGGCCTCGGCGCCGGGGAACGCGGCGGCCAGCAGGCGCCGTTGGTCGTCGAAGAGGGCCTCGCCGCCGAAGAGGAGCAGCTCCACCGAGTCGAGCCGGACACCGGAGGCCAGGGCCTGTTCGGCGAGCCGGCACAGGGTGGTGGGCGTGCCGGTCAGCACCTGGGCGCCGAGATCGTGCAGCGCGGGGATCGTCGACTCCGGCGTCGCGCCGCCGCCGATGGGCAGGCGGACGTTGTCCACGGGCGCGTGGGCGAGCGAGTCGAGGACGAAGAGGAAGCTGGCGTACAGCTCTCCGGCGTAGAAGAGGTCGGCGACGCGGTGTCCCGGGCGCAGGCCCGTGTCCACGAGTCCCTGGCCGAAAGCGGTGACGAAGGTGCGCCACTCGTCGCGGGTGTAGACGGAGAACTTGGGGGACCCGGTGGTGCCGCCGGTCTTGTAGACCGTGGCCTCGCTGAGCGGGCCGGTCAGCACGCGGCTGTCGTGCAGGGTGTTGGCTGCCCAGAACTCCTGCTGGTCGACCACCGGCAGGTCGGTGAGGCGGTCGGTGTGCGACGGCAGGGACGCGTAGAGGTCGCGGTAGAAGGGCGAGTTGGTGCGGGCGAAACGTATGAGGTCCGAGAGTCGGTGGGCGGACATGGGCCTTTGCCTAGGTGACGGGTGTGGGCGGGGGACCCCCCGGCGCCCCCGCTTCCTCGAATGCACGTCGAAAGGTGACGTGTTGTCACGATGATGAAACATGACCGCGCTTGTCACCAAACTGGCCAAATGTTTCCGGCCAGGGCGGCCTGTTCGTCGGGTACCGGCGGAAGGGCGGCGGGTGTCGGGCGAGCCGTGCGGCTGGCCGAATACCGTCGATGGGCTGCGCAAACTTCCTGCGGGGCAAGATCACTGCATCGAGGTAATGCCACCGGTCCGGCCCGGTCGACCGGGCGTACCAGCCGTTACTGTTCCCCGGGATCTGGACGGATTCCCGGATCTTCGCCCTCTTACTTCCTCGTTTCACCGGTGACGCGCACCTTCGCCCGAGCACCGCCCTTACGAAGGAGACCTTGCCCCGATGACCGTTGACACCAGCCCGGAAGCGCAGCTGGAGCCGGCGCGGCAGTCCAGCCTGAGCACGGCTGCTGCCCGCAACCTTGCCACCACGACCAAGTCCGCCCCGCAGATGCAGGAGATCACCTCCCGCTGGCTGCTGCGGATGCTTCCCTGGGTGGAGACCAAGGGCGGCACGTACCGGGTGAACCGCCGGCTGAGCTACACCGTCGGCGACGGGCGGATCGACTTCGTCCAGGACGGTGGCAACGTCCGGGTGATCCCGCGCGAGCTCGGCGAACTCGCCCTGCTGCGCGGCTTTGACGACGAGGAGGTGCTGGCCGCGATCGCCGACCGGTGCGTCCAGCGCGAGTTCCGCGCCGGCGAGGTGCTGGTCGAACGCGGTACCCCCGCCGAGCAGATCCACCTGATCGCCCACGGCCGGATCAACCAGACCTCCGTCGGCAAGTACGGCGACACGGTCGCCGTCGCCGTGCTCGCGGACGGCGACCGGTTCGGCGAGAACGCCCTGCTCGACGCCGATGCCAGGTGGGACTACACCGCCACCGCCGAGACCGGCGGCACCCTGCTCACCCTGACCCGCGCCGACTTCGCCGCCGTCGTGTCCGCGGCGCCCGGCCTCCAGGAACACGTCCGGCAGTTCAGCTCGCTGCCCCTGCAACGGCAGAACCGTCACGGCGAGGCCGAGATCGCGATGTCGGCCGGCCACACCGGCGAACCCGAGCTGCCCGGCACCTTCGTGGACTACGAACTCAAGCCGCGCGAGTACGAGCTCTCCGTCGCGCAGACCGTTCTACGGGTCCACACGAGGGTGGCCGACCTCTACAACGAGCCGATGAATCAGACCGAAGAACAGCTCAGGCTCACCATCGAGGCGCTCCGCGAGCGCCAGGAGCACGAGCTGATCAACAACCGGGAGTTCGGTCTGCTCCACAACGCCGCCTTCAAGCAGCGGATCCAGACCCACTCCGGCCCGCCCACCCCGGACGACCTCGACGAGCTGCTCTGCCGCCGCCGTGGCTCCAAGTTCTTCCTGGCGCACCCGAAGACGATCGCGGCGATCGGGCGCGAATTCAACGCCCGCGGGCTGTACCCGGACCACGTCGACCTCGGCGGGCAGCAGGTCCCGGCCTGGCGCGGGGTCCCGATCCTGCCCTGCAACAAGATCCCCATCAGCAAGGAGAACACCAGCTCGGTCCTCGTCATGCGAACCGGCGAGGACAACCAGGGCGTCATCGGTCTGCGCCAGACCGGTCTGCCCGAGGAGTACGAGCCGGGCCTCTCGGTGCGCTTCATGGGCATCAGCGAGCAGGCGATCATCTCCTACCTGGTCACCACCTACTACTCCGCCGCCATCCTGGTGCCCGATGCGCTCGGCGTACTGGAGAACGTACAGATCGCCCGCAGGCGCGACTAGAGGATCTGCCCCCGACCCTGCCCGACGGCCACGACAGCCCGGACCTTCCGGGCCGGCCGGGCGTGCCCGGGATCCGGGACAGCCCACCCACCTCACCTAGGAGTTACGGATGCCCGATCCCGGGCTTTCCCCTCTGCAGTCGAGCCTGCCCGGCGCAGCGGCCCGCTTCGGGGCCCACGTGCTGGCCCACGCCGGCGCCCACGCCGCTGAGGCCGAAGCCGCCGCGCTCGGGGCCGTCGAGGCTGCGGCCTCCGAGCTCGCGGCCTCCGAGGTCGCGGCCTCCGAGGTCGCGGCCTCCGAGGTCGCGGCCTCCGAGGTCGCGGTCTCCGAGGTCGCACCGTTCGAGCTCGCAGCGGCCGAGGTCGCAGGCGTCGCCGCAGGTCGGCCGCCGCTGCCTGCCGGGCCCGGCCTGCCCTTCGTCCGCGCCACCGCCACCGCCCCTGCTGCCACAGCCGCCGCCCCTGCCGCAGCGCCGGACGCCAAGGCCAAGGCCTTCGTGGAACGGCTCCGGCGCGGCCCCAGCGGCCTGGGTACGAGCGGGCTGCACTTCGCCCCGCGCGAGCAGCCGCCCGCGCCGGCGCCGGCGGCGGATGGCAGGCCGATCCCCGGCCTCTACCACCACCCGGTTCCGGAGCCCGACCCCGCCCGCGTGGCCGAGGTCAGCCGCCGGATCAAGCGGTGGGCGGTGGACGAGGTCCAGGCGTACCCCCCGGAGTGGGAGGACCAGTTCGACGGCTTCTCCGTGGGCCGGTACATGGTCGCCTGCCATCCGGACGCCCCGACCGTCGACCACCTGATGATCGCCACACGGCTGATGGTCGCCGAGAACGTGGTCGACGACGTCTACTGCGAGGACCACGGCGGCTCGCCCGTCGGTCTCGGCGGCAGGCTCCTGCTGGCGCACACCGCCCTCGACCCGGTCCACACGACGGAGGAGTACGCGCCGGCGTGGGCGGAGTCGCTCCTCTCGGACGCTCCGCGGCGCTCCTACCGCTCCGCCATGGAGTACTTCGTCCAGGCCGCGAGCCCCTCGCAGGCCGACCGGTTCCGGCACGACATGGCCCGGCTGCACATGGGGTACCTCGCCGAAGCGGCCTGGGCCGAGACCGCATACGTCCCAGAGGTGTCCGAGTACCTGGCGATGCGGCAGTTCAACAACTTCCGCCCCTGCCCCACCATCACGGACACCGTCGGCGGCTACGAACTCCCGGCGGACCTGCACGCCCTGCCCGCCATGCAGCGGGTGATCGCGCTGGCGGGCAATGCCACCACCATCTCCAACGATCTGTACTCGTACACCAAGGAACTCGAGGCCCGCGGCAAGCACCTGAACCTGCCGGTGGTCATCGCCGAACGGGAGGGCCTCTCCGACAAGGAGGCCTACCTCAAGGCGGTCGAGGTCCACAACGACCTCATGCACGAGTTCGAAGCCGCCGCCGCCGAACTGGGCGCCGCATGCCCCGACCCGAGGGTCCTCCGCTTCCTGCGGGGCGTGGCCGTATGGGTCGACGGCAACCACTACTGGCACATGAGCAACACCTATCGCTACAGCCTGCCCGACTTCTGGTAAGAGGAATGGACTTATCTGTGACCACTGAGCTCACCCCCGCCACCCGCACCTTCATCCCCGCCCCGGCGACGCCCTACCAGGGTGACATCGCCCGGTACTGGAACAACGAGGCCAGGCCCGTGAACCTGCGTCTCGGCGATGTGGACGGCCTCTACCACCACCACTACGGCATCGGCGACGTCGACCACGCCGCCCTCGGCGACGCCGGGGACAGCGCATACGAGAAGAAGCTGATCGCCGAACTCCACCGCCTGGAGTCGGCGCAGGCCGAGGTCCTCCTGGACCACCTCGGCCCCATCGGGCGCGACGACACGCTCGTCGACGCCGGCTGTGGCCGTGGCGGCTCGATGGTCATGGCCCACCAGCGCTTCGGATGCAAGGTCGAGGGCGTCACCCTGTCGGCCAAGCAGGCCGACTTCGCCAACCAGCGCGCCCGCGAACTCGGCATCGAGGACCATGTCCGCGCCCGCGTCTGCAACATGCTCGGCACGCCCTTCGAGACCGGGCAGGCCGCGGCCTCGTGGAACAACGAGTCGAGCATGTACGTCGACCTGCACGACCTCTTCGCCGAGCACTCCCGCATCCTTGCGGTCGGCGGTCGCTATGTGACCATCACGGGCTGCTGGAACCCGCGTTACGGCCAGCCCTCGAAGTGGGTCTCCCAGATCAACGCGCACTTCGAGTGCAACATCCACTCCCGCCGGGAGTACCTGCGCGCCATGGCCGACAACCGTCTCGTCCCGCAGGCCGTCATCGACCTGACTCCCGCGACCCTGCCCTACTGGGAGCTGCGGGCCACGTCCTCCCTGGTCACCGGCATCGAAGAGGCGTTCATCAACTCCTACAAGGACGGCTCCTTCCAGTACGTCCTGATCGCGGCCGACCGCATCTGACCGAGCACATCTGACCGACCGCCGACCCGAGGGCCGGGCCCGTCACCCGACGGACCCGGTCGTCGGCGTCACCAGCCCCAGCTCGTACGCCGTGATCACCAGCTGCACCCGGTCCCGGGCGTCCAGCTTGGTCAGCAGCCTGCCCACATGGGCCTTCGCCGTGGCCATGGTGATGTGCAGCTGCTCGGCAATCTCCGTGTTGGACAGTCCGCGGCCGACCAGGGTGAGCACCTCCCGTTCGCGGGTGGTGATGCCCGCCACCGCCCGCCGGAGCTGCCGCGGGGTGGTGGCGGGGCGGGCCGCGAACTCCGCGATCAGGCGGCGGGTCACGCGCGGCGCGATCAGGGCGTCGCCCGCGGCGACGACCTCGATCGCGGCCAGGATCTGGTCCATGTCCATGTCCTTGACGAGGAAGCCGCTCGCCCCGGCGCGGAGCGCGCCGTAGACGTACTCGTCGTCGTCGAACGTGGTGAGGACGAGGACCTTCGGCTGGGCCGCGCCGGAGCCGGCGGTGATCCGCCGGGTGGCCTCGATGCCGTCCATGCCGGGCATCCGGATGTCCATCATCACCACGTCCGGGGCCAGCCCGGCCGTGAGCCGTACGGCCTCCTCGCCGTTCGCCGCCTCGCCCACCACCTCCAGCCCGGGGCGGTCGGCGATCAGCACCCGCAGCCCGTGCCGGACCAGCGGCTGGTCGTCGGTGAGCAGCACCCGGATCATCGGACCGCCCCCGCGGTCGTCGCGGGCACGGGCAGCCGGGCAGCCACGCGGAACCCGCCCTCGGGGCGCGGTCCGGCGGTGAACTCGCCGTGCAGCAGCGCCGCCCGCTCCCGCATGCCCGTCAGTCCATAGCCGGCCGCGCCGGGCAGCCCCGACTGGCCGCGGCCCTCGTCGGTGATCTCGACGGTCAGGTCGTCCTCCCCGCAGTCGACGGTCACCCGGCAGGCGCGGGCACCCGAATGGCGGACCACATTGGTGATCGACTCCTGGATGATCCGGTACGCCGACAGCTCTATCTCCGCCGGCAGCAGCCGCCGCTCACCCCGCCATTCGACCTCCGCCCGCACCCCCGCGTCCCGGGTCCGCGCCACCAGCCCGTCGAGATCGGCGAGTACCGGAGCCGGGCCGAGCGGCGCCGCCCCGTCCCCCGGGTCCGCCTGCCGCAGCGCGCCGAGCATCCGGCGCAGGCCGGCCAGGGTGTCGCGGCTGGTGTCCTCGATGGCGGCGAGGGAGTTCCGGGCCTCCGACGGCTGGGTGTCGATGACGCGCCGGCCCACGCCGGCCTGGATGGCGATGACGCCGATGCTGTGCGCCACCATGTCGTGCAGCTCCCGGGCGATCCGCAGCCGCTCCGCGGTGACGGCCTGCTCTGCGGCCCGGGCCCGCAACGCAGCAGCGTGCTCGCGGCGTTCGCGCACCGAATGACCGACCGTCCAGGCGGTGACCATCATCAGTGCCAGGAAGGCAGAGGCGGCGAGGAACGACGGGGAGCCCTCCCGGTAGTAGGAGGCACCCCCGATCTGTACGCCCAGCGCCACCAGGGCGGCGACGGCCGCCGTCCGCCGCGACCGGGTGGCGGCGATCCATCCGACGGTCAGATCGGTGAACACGGCCTGCAGGTACGCGATCTGCCACGCCTGCGTCTCCACGGACGGCGGCAGGCCGCCCGGCATGCCCGGCCTCGCGGCCATCGCGGAGTTCGTGAGTACGGTCGCCGCGAAGGAGGCGGCGATCAGCAGCGCCAGGGCGGGCAGCGGCCGGCGCCGTATCAGGGGCAGCAGCAGAACGGCGAGCGGCGCGGCCAGGAGCAGGCGCATGCCGGTCAGTTCGCTGCCGGTGTTCAGCACGACGACGTACAGCAGGACGACGTACGCGATGGCCGAGCACCCGGCCAGGATCAGAGTCAGAGTCAGGTCGAGGAACGACCGCTGAGTCTCCTGCGGGGCTTTCATGAGCCGATGATAGGCAGGCTGCCCCCTCCCCGGCATTGGCCCACGGGCTTACTCCCGTGGGCCAATCCGAAGGCCCGGTGATGTGGCCGGTGGTCCGATGTGCGAGCGGTGCCCGGCCCGGCACCGTGGACACCGTGATCAAAGCAACCGAACTCACCAAGCGCTACGGCGAGACCACCGCCGTCGACCACCTCTCCTTCACCGTCCGCCCGGGCGTGGTCACCGGGTTCCTCGGCCCGAACGGTGCCGGGAAGTCCACCACACTGCGGATGGTCTTGGGGCTGAACCGGCCCACCGGCGGCACCGTCACCGTCGACGGGCAGCCGTTCCGCGACCGCCCCCGCGGCCTGCGACACGTCGGAGCCCTGCTCGACGCCCACGATGTGCACGGTGGCCGCACCGCCCGCGCCCATCTGACGGCGCTGGCGGTCGGCAACGGCCTGCCGCGCCGGCGCGTCGCCGACGTACTGGCCGAGGTGGGCCTGTCGGAGGTGGCCGGCCGGAGGATCGACGGGTTCTCCCTGGGGATGAAACAGCGGCTCGGCATCGCCGCCGCCCTGCTCGGCGATCCACCCGTACTGCTCTTCGACGAGCCGCTCAACGGCCTCGACCCGGAGGGCGTGCGCTGGGTGCACGGCCTGCTCGAGCGGCTGGCGGGCGAGGGCCGCACTGTACTCGTCTCCAGCCATCTGATGCGGGAGATGGAGCAGACCGCCGAGGAGCTGATCGTCATCGGCCGGGGCAGGCTGATCGCGTCGGAGAGCCTGCGGGAGTTCGCGGCGCGCAGCACACCGCTGCGGGTGAGCCTCCGTACGCCCGACACCGAGGCCCTTCCCGGGCTGCTGGCGGACGCGGGCGCGGCGGCGGTACGGGCCGAGCCCGACGGGTCGTACACGGTGACCGGACTGCCCGCGGACCGCATCGGCGACATCGCCTTCGCGGGCGGCCTGCGGCTGTACGAACTCCGCCCGCTTTCGGCCTCCTTGGAGGAGGCGTTCATGGAATCCACCGCAGAGAGCGTCGAATACTCCGCAGGAGCCGCCCGATGACCCTCGTACACGCCCGGTTCCGGCAGCTCCTCGCCGCCGAGTGGATCAAGCTCTGGTCGCTGCGCTCCACCTCCTGGGTGCTCGGCCTCGGCGCGCTGACCGTGATCGGGATCAACGTGAACTCCGCGGCGTCCAACGCGGACCGGCTGGCGAACCAGATACAGCCGCCGCCGGGGACGCCGGGGCCACCGGGGAGGCCGCAGCTCCCCGAGTACTTGTTCGATCCACTGCACACGGCCTTCGTCGATCCCGCCTGGCAGCTGTGCATGGTCATCGCTGCGGCGGTGGGGGCGATCGCCGTCTTCGGCGAGTACACCAGCGGGCTGATCCGCACGACCTTCGCCGCCGTCCCCGACCGGCGGGCGGTGGTCGCCGCCAAGGTGACCGTGGTGTCGGCGGTCATGCTGGCCCTCGGTGCGCTCGTCTCCGGAGCCTCCTTCGGCCTCACCCAGATGCTGCTACGGGACCACGGCGGCCTGTCGCTGGGCGATCCGGGCGCTCTGCGCGCCGTTGCCGCGGCTGCCCTGATGGCGCCGCTGAGTGCGCTGGTCGGCATGGCGGTGGGTGCCGCGGTCCGGCACGCCGCGGGCTCCATCGTCGCCGTCATAGCCCTGCTGCTCCTGATACCGGCGCTCTTCCAGGGCGACCGCTACCGCTGGGTCAAGGAGATCGGCAACGCCATGCCGCTCAGCGCCTGGCGGCGGCTGGTGACCAACCCGGAGCGGGCGAACGGCCTGGGCAAGTATCCGCTGACGGTCGGTGAGGCGTGGATCGTGTACGGCGCGTGGGCCGCAGCGGCGGTGACCATCGCGGTCCTCGTGGTGCGACGCCGGGACGTCTGACCGATTCCGCATACTTCCTGACGTCTTGTCGGGAAGTGTGCGGACGGAACGGATGTGCTCAGGCAGCCGCTTCGCCGGGGTCGAGGACGGCTTCGACATCGACCACGACATCGACCATGGCGCCGACGACCACTCCGCCGCGGTCCACTACGTCGTTCCAACTCACCCCGAAGTCATGACGATTGATGCGTGTGGTGGCGATGAACCCGGATCGTCGCCGGGGCCCGAGATTCTGTCCCTCCTCCCACCAGGGGGTGTCCCACTGCCCCAGGTAGATGACGTCGAAGGTCACGGGGCGCGTCACGCCGCGCACCGTGAGATCTCCGGTGACCTCGAACTCGGTCCCGCTCATCTGATCGATGCGCGACCCGACGAACGTCCAGGTCGGATGGTGTTCGACGTCGAAGAAATCGGCACTGCGGAGGTGGGCGTCGCGCTGAGGCTCACCGGTGTACACCCCGGTCGCGTCGACCGTCGCCTCGACGCGGCCCTTCTCGGGATGGTCGGGATCGACCTCCAGCAAGCCGTGCACGTTCTTGAGTTGCCCGCGCACATAGGTGACCATCATGTGCCTGGCGCGGAACTCCGCCGCGGTGTGACCGGGCTCGAAGAACCATTTGGTCGTGACCATGCCTCACCGGTTTTCGCTCATGCCCTCGATGATGAGGTTGACGCCGATGCCCAGCATCCAGACGTCCTTGGCCAGCGCGATTCCCTGCTCGGTCGGGCGCAGGCTGCCTTCCTGCCGCATTCCCGGAACGCGCAGGTAGAGCCCGATGGTGCCGAGGGAGAATCCGGTCAGCGCAATTCCGGCGACAGCGGCCGGGACGAACGGCAGGAGCAGCGTGGCGGCAATGGCGATCTCCCCGGCGGAGAGCAGCCGGACGAACTTCTGAGCATCGAGCTCGCCCAGGAACGGGTACGCAGTGGCGGCGAACTGTTGCAGCCCCTCGGCGGTGGCTTCGTCCGCACCGTGTTTCGAGAGCCCTGAATTCAGGAAGAACGCGCCGACCGAGAGCCTGAGCGGAATTTGTCGCGCTCCGGAACACCGTGCCGAACCGGAGAATGTCATGTCGAGCCTCCCAATTGTTCCGGCGCCCCGCCTCGCTCGCCCCGGCCCGGGTCAGTGCAGGTGCAGCTCCCAATCCGCCGGGACTTTGCCCAGCGGCCCCGGGGTCGGCTGCGTGGTCGGGTGTGAGGTGGGCGGTGTCAGGGGCGGACCTTCGTAGTACTCCTCGGTGTCGATGTTCCAGAACCAGGACTCGCCCGGCTCGAAGCTCGTCAGGAAGGGGTGCCCGGCTTCCCGGGCATGCTTCGTGCCGTGCTGCGAGGGCGAGGAGTCGCAGCACCCGATGTGCCCGCACGCCGCACAACGCCGCAGGTGGAACCACCACCCCGGGCCATCGCCTGCCAGGCACTCCACGCACCCGCCCCCACTCGGTCGCACAGTGGTGTCAATACCCGGGATCTGCTCGTGGGCCATGCGCTGAGCCTTTCTGGCGGCGCTTCGGTCGAGAGTGGAACCTCTTCGTCCAGCTCCAGCGTAATCGGCACGGATCAGGCTCGCAGGCGCAGCCGCCTCCCGTGTTGTCCTGTCAACAGGACGGATCGCCGGATTGACCGGTTTCGCCAAGGAGACGTGCATTGGCACGCTCAAAGCTGGCCCACAGGACGGTCGCGAATTACGCTTTGTCTGCCAATCCCGGGGAAATCAATGTCGACGTCCAAGTCGACGTCCAGGTCGAATCACGATGGCCGCCGCGCAGGGGGAGTGCTGTATTCGTGCCCCCGCTCGATAGGAGTGCGAACTTTGCCGTCCGTCTTACTGTGCGCACTCGATCGCCCTGCCTGTCGGTCCGTTCTGGGCAGACCGAGATTCTCCCCGTGTGCCGCACCGCGCAGTTCGCTCCCGGCCGCGAACTCCTGTGCGGTCTGAGGACGTTCACCCATGAGTGCAGCGCCAGAGCTCCCATGGTGTCGCAGGCGTCCTTGATGGTGATGCTGCAGCGGCTCGACCAGGCCGACGGCCTGAAGGCAGGCCCTCATCGCCGGCTGCGCCCCTCATTCCGCGCTCGCTGACACCAGCTTTTTGCCACTATCGCGAGGAGTTTGATTTCCGTGAAGACCTTCAACGTGTCGCCCAGGCAGGAAGGCATTTGGCTGGCACAGAAGTTTGCGCCAGAAATGTCAAACAACGCCTGTGTGCGGTGGTTCATCGAAGGTGAGCTCGATGTTCCGCTTCTCGTCCGTGCCCTCGAGGTGGCGTTCAGTGAGCACAGTAGTGCACTTGTCAACTTCAGGGAGTCCGAGTCCGAGGGCGGACTGCGGCAAGTGGTGCGTGACATCGGCGACTGGGAGCCGTTCGTCATCGACGTGAGCGGCGAAGCGGACCCGGAAGCGGCGGCGTGGGCACGGGTCCTGGAAATCGACACGAAGCCGTTCGACCTGGAGCACGATCTCCTCTTCCGGACGGGGGTGCTGAAGCTCGGCGAATCCCGGTTCATGCTGGTCGTGGTCATTCACCACGCGGCGACCGACGGGTACGGGCTGATGCGGCTCCTGCCGCGCCGGATCGGCAACATCTACGCGGCGTTGAAGCAGGGGAATCCGGTTCCGGCGTTCACATTTGCCGGACCCGAGGAGGTCAACGAGGAGGACGCCCGCTACATCCGGTCCGCCCAGTTCCAGGAAGACGAGGACTACTGGCAGGACTACGTGGCGGATCTGCCCCCTGCGGCGAGGGTGCAGGGCGAGCGCAGCTCCGACGTTCCGGTCGCCATACGGCGGATCGTGAACGTCGATGCGGATGAGGTGGGCCAGTGGTCGGCTGCCGCTGACGCCATCGGCGTGTCGACACCGACGCTCCTCACCGCCGCGTCGGTTTCGTTTCTCCGCTCCATGGGAAACCCGCAGGAATTTACCATCTCGTACCCTGTTGCCAGCCGCCCGGGCAGCCTGAAGAACACGCACGCCCTGCTGGCAAAGATCGTTCCGCTGCGCGTCCAGGTGCCGCTGCTCTCCAGCTTTGCAGAGGTTGCCCATGGGGTGGGTGCCGAGATGAAGGCTGCCCTTCTGCATTCCGCATACGACGGTGCAGACATCCGGCGCGCCTCGGGACTCGACGGCTCCATCGCCAGCACGCCTTTCGGCGCGTGCGTCAATATCATTCCGTTCGCGACGACCGTTGAGATTGACGGCTGCGCGACCGAATGGGGCGGCTGCACCCCCGGCGTGACCGATGAACTGATGATCATCATGTACTACGACGGCCGTGCCGGCGGCGGTCTCAGCATGTCCATCGAGGGCAATGGGCTGCTCTACAGCGAGAAGGACCTGGAACTCTTCTCTGCCCAACTGCTCGCCCTCATCAGGGCTGTGGTGGTGGATCCGCATGTTCCGGTGGGTCGGGTGGATGTGCTGGAGGCGGGTGAGCGTGAGCGTTTGGCTTTGGTGAATGACACGTCCGTGCCGGTGGTGGATGTGTCGGTTGCGGGGTTGTTCGAGCGGCAGGTGGGTGTGTCGCCGGATGCTGTGGCGGTGGTGTGTGACGGGGTGGAGTTGTCGTATGGGGAGGTGAATGAGCGGGCGAACCGGTTGGCGCGGGTGTTGGCGGGCCGGGGTGTGGGTCGTGGTTCGGTGGTGGCGGTTGCGTTGCCGCGGTCTGCGGAGCTGGTGGTCGGGTTGTTGGCGGTGCTGAAGGCCGGTGGTGCGTATGTGCCGGTGGATCCGAAATACCCGAGTCACCGGTTGGGCTTCATCCTGGGCGAGGCCCGGCCGCAGGTGATCGTCACTGATGCGGCGACGGTCGGTGTGCTGCCGGAGAGTGACGCTGAGGTTCTGCTGCTGGGGGATGTGGACCTGGTGGGCGGTGAGTCCGGGGATCTGGGTGTGGTGACCGGTCCCGAGGACTTGGCGTATGTGATGTACACGTCGGGTTCCACTGGAACGCCGAAGGGCGTGGCGGTCAGTCATGGGACCGTGGTGAACGGTGTGGCCCGTCTGGCCGAATGCATTGCAGCAGGGCCGGGACGTCGGGCATTGGCCAGTACGTCCGTCAACTTCGACGTGTCGGTGTTCGAGATCTTCACCAGCCTTTGCCACGGCGGGTCCATCGAGATGGTCCGTGACGTGCTGGTGCTCGGTGAGCGCGGTGGTTTCGACGGTCAGATCATCTCCACCGTTCCGTCGGCTTTCGCTGAGCTGGTGGACCTGCTGGCGGGTGCCAGCAGCGTCGACACGCTCGTGTTCGCGGGCGAGGCGTTGCCGGCGAGTCTGGTGGCGCGGGTCCGTGAGGCGTTCCCCGGCGTGAAGGTGGTCAATGCCTATGGGCAGACCGAGTCGTTCTACGCCACGACTCACACCGTCGCGGGCGGCGAGGGCAGTGCTCCCATCGGGTTGCCGCTGGGCAACATGCGGGCTTACGTCCTCGGCCCCGGGCTGCAGCCCGTGCCGGCGGGGGCGGTGGGCGAGCTGTATGTGGGCGGGGCGATCGCGCGTGGCTACTTTGAGCGGGCGGGTCTGACCGCCGAGCGGTTTGTGGCGGATCCGTTCGGTCCTGCCGGCGCGCGGATGTATCGCACCGGTGACTTGGCGCGGTGGAATGCGGACGGCGAGCTGGAGTACCTGGGCCGTGGGGACAGCCAGATCAAGATCCGCGGGTTCCGTATTGAGCCCGGTGAGGTCGAGGCTGCTCTGACCGCGCACCCGGCTGTTGCTCAGGCTGTGGTCGTGGCCACCGCCGGCAAGCAACTCGTCGCCTACGTCGTCCCGGAGGGTGCGGGGGACAGCTTCAGCGGTACCGGGGCCGCGGGCGTCATGGAGTTGGACCTGGCCGCCGGCATCTCGTCACGCGACCTGCGGACCTTCGCGGCGAGCAGCCTGCCGGAGTACATGGTCCCGTCGGCGTTCGTGCTGCTGGACCGGCTGCCGCTGAT